>JAKVBD010000065.1 GCA_022446985.1 Lentisphaerales bacterium | reverse complement strand
TAAATTTTTCATTTTTATGTCAAGTTGATAGTAAGCAGCCTCTTTACCCCAAGCATCTAACCCTAATGAAGTTAAAAGTCTTCCAACATAAAATTCCATACCCGACTTATAAGACTGTCCTCCCGCAAACCCATTAACCATGTTATTGGATACCGAGTTATAAAGATTAATCCCGCCATCAACACCAATGGGATCTTGGTTAAACCACCTACCATTAACCGCATCATAATAACGATAGCCATAGTAAACCAAACCTGTCTCTTCATCCGTATACTTGGTATTGAATTGGTAAGGGTTTTCAACAATCTCAGATTTAGCAATAACCTGACCAAAGGGGCCATATTCATAAGTATTTGCAACGCTCACAGAATGATCATCATTTGACTGTAAAAGCCTTGTGACATTGCCGCCAGCATCACTAACAACATGATATTTTTGACTAGAGCCATCGTCATCAAAACTCTCCATTCCGACAAGAGCGCCAATACCACCTACTTGTTCTTTTGTTCCAGCCGGGTCGAGTCCCCAAGTGTACTTTCTAATGATCTTCTGAGCGCCATCTTTGATATCGATTTCAGCCGAGACAAGCTGACCATCATAGATGTAAGCGATGTGTTTATATACACTGCCATTTACAGTGACTTTCTTGCGAATTCTAAAGCCGCGATAATCATAAGTGAATTCAATGATGATATCTTCCGTTTGGTGAGCCATAGTTGACAAGCGATCTTCAGCATCCCAGGTAAGATCCCAATCCTTGTGAGTTGTTGGGTTGCCATCGTCATCATAGAGAATTGTGATTGACTGACCATCAACAACTATTTCTTCATATTGATTAAGTTCATTTGATGAGTAAGTCTTACTTACACCTGCTTCATTAGCAGTTAAGCGATTACCAATATCATCAAAAGAGTAAGTAAAGTTCAAGTTCTCATCCGGATCCGTCCCATGTGTTTTAAAAGCAGACTCAAGGTTGCCTTTCCCGTCATATTGGTAATCCCAAATTGTGCCATCACCATATGTTAGAGTATCACGACGGTTAAAGTTTGAATGGTCAAAAGACTGACTCAAGATTGAACCTTCAATGACGGGTAGATCCGGAGTCGTCGGAGTTTCGTCCTTGAAGTAAGCAATAGCAGTTAGATCACCGGTAATATTTTCAAAAATTCTTGGGTTGGTAGAATCTTCATCAGACCATTTTTCAAAAACATAACCTTCATTTGGAACCGCAGTAACTTCTGTAGCATCCTTCCCCGCTTCAACAGTCTGTGGGTTAGTACCTGAGATTGTGCCATTGCCATCGGTTTCAAAGGTCACAGAGTAAGTAACTGGAGCATCATTTTTGGGTTTAAAGAATAAGTAAGCGACTTCTTCATGTAAGTGCCAGGTTTCATTGTCTTGTGACTTTTCTTCTTCGATATAAAGATTGACTACTTCCTCAGGAACTCCAGTCATCCTTACCGTGGCGGTATTGCCGCCATTCAAAGTTTGCATGTCTGCAAAGAAGTTTTCAAAACCTTCAAAACCCTCAAGCGTTGTCTTCTTATGGTTGAGCATCTCAGTGCCGACGACATACTCATAGTCGCCAATTGTACCGGCTACCTTTTCCATGGCAATGAAGTTCAAAGTCTCGGTAGCATGAATACCATCGTTAGCTTCTTCTTCCTGCATTTTAGCTTTAAAGCCGAGAGTAGAGATATCCTTAAGACGCTCGGTAACTGCACTGCTGTCATTGTTAGTAACGATGCAGCCAAAAACTCCAGGAAGGGAGGGAATTGCAGCTAAGAAGTTTTTAGTTTTAATTTTCTCATTTGTCAGATCAATAGAACCGGCTTCCATAACAGTGCCATTGGGCATAGTATGACGACCGCGTTCAACGACCATAAAAGAGACATCTTCAAATATGTGCCATTGATCGTGATAATCCCATTCTTGAATGCGAATTTGAAAACCAGTATTGGTTACATTCTGAATACGTACGATTGACTTATGCCCACCATTTCTGGTAGGAGGCCCAGCAACAACAATTGGATCGGTGTACTGATTGATAAAGGTAACAGTCACCCAATTATGATTGATTGTAACCCTGCCAAATTCCATCGTTGGCTCTTCTGCCTGTAAACTGCTTAGTATGGCAAAAAGTGAAATAATTGAAGTAAGTATGTATTTTTTCATGATCTACTCCTTAGCTCCAGTTGCCCATTCCAGTCCGGTTGTTCTCATGAGTTTATCAAATGCCCTTTTACTATGAAGCTGAATCGTTCCGTTCTGCTCGACCTCCACTGCTTCAACAGTATGAGGAGATTGATCGAGATAACTGTATTTATATTTATTTTGACCATCATCGACTTCTTCAAGAAGTCCGAATTTGTTATACAGGTAAGTGTTCACTCGGCTGATGCCATTGATTGAGAAGCCAGCAGTTTTTTGACGGCCAGTCAGATCATAGGTATAGCTCTGTTCTAATCCAGAAAGTGCACCGCTTAACCAGGTATAACCGGTAAATTGGCCAAGGGTATTGTAGTTTAACTTTCTGTCGCCACCTGCGTCGCTAATCGTATCAAGACGACCAAGCTCATTGTAGGTAAATGAATAGCCAGCTGTTAATCCATTATCTGAATAAGATATCGAATCGAGACGACCACTATTGTCATAGTTCCATGTCTTAATGATTCCACGGGCATTTATTTTTGTCTTGATCTGTCCACTTGGGTAGTAAGTGTAAGTTACTTCACGACCACGAGCATCGGTCTTTTTATAGAGTTGACCATTGTCGTAGTATTCCCATTCCAGACTTAATGAACCAGCTTGTCCAGTTGTTGTTAAAGAAGTTAAATTACCTTTGTTGTCGTAGCCATAAGTACGTGAGTAGACTTGTGAACCAGAGGCATTTTCAATGACACCTTGATCTGTGTATGAGAAGTTGATCTGTGAACCATCAGGATGAACGACGTAATCGCGTTGTCCCATATCTGTATAGAAAGTTTTAAACTCCTGGAATGCTTCTGGACCATTGCCATCTGGATCTGGAGTTTTTAGGACAGTAATTCGATCGCTGTTATCGTAGGTATAGGTAGTTGCTCCATTGCGAGAATCAGTCTGCGTTATAAGACGATTGAAGTTGTCGTAATCATACTCAATAGTTGACTTTAAGACACCATCTTTATCATAGCTTTTAACCCAATCCTGAAGGCCGAAAGTGACTTGGCTTTCGGTGGTAGTACCATCCGGAGCCATGCTGGTTATTGTAATAGCACCAGTTGTATCTATTTCAGTGATCACTTTTAGAGTAGAAGTTATGCCATTTGCGATGCTTGTATTGACCAGTAAAAGTCCATGATTACTGATTTTACGAGTATTATCCGGAGTGCCAGGGTTAGCAAAGCTGTCAGGATTGATCCAGTTCCGGCTTCTGTTATAGATGATAGAGTTTTCTTCAATGTAGTCAGACTGACTGCGTGTGATAACATCAACGCCATAGTCAATCTGATCATTTTGATTCACATCCAGAGCTTGGATATTTAAGTTCTGACCAGGCTCTGAGTGAAAGAGGCTGACAGCGCCATTGGCAGCTACAGACTTAATAACATCACCCGAAGTATTATAGTAGTCTCTTGTGATTGCTCCTGTTGAAGATTCAGTTTTGTAGGTTCGGCCAAGAGCATCGGTGTAAGTCTTAGTCCAATTATCTGCTTTGCCGTATTGTTGAACGTGGACATGGTAGCCAAGCTCAGCATCAAATTCCACATATTCATTGTGAATATCTGCATCTTCATGGAAAACCCCAGTACCTGTTACGGAAACTATATCTCCTTCAGAATCAGTCGTTGTGATGCGGGTTTTTCCATTTGGATACGTCGTTGTTTCAATAGTCGTCCCATCACCCGGGTAGGAAGTTGCATAACTGGTCTGTTTACCTTGTGCGTCTTTAGTCCAGGCAAGCTGTCCGGCAGTATTGTAGTGTGATTCAGAAAGAGTTCGAACTGTGCTGTCGGTGCCAGTTTCGGTCACTTTAACAACATTGCCAAGAGCATCGTAGTGATTCGTACGAGTCACACCATTAGTAGTAGAAGTTTTTTGGCGATCCAAGGCATCATATGTATAAGTGGTTTCAACGCCATCACGAGATGTAGAAGTATCAAGGTTACAGCAAGTGTAGATGAAGGTTTCGTAAGTTCCATCATGATATTCTACTTCAGTTTCACGGTCACGGTCATCGCGAGATGTAACTGTACGTGAACTGATTAGTAAACCAGTGGCAATGTCAGTAGTAATAGTTGACACTTCCAGGTCATTTTCTGTGGCGACTGTTGTAGACGTTCCGCTAATGATTTCAGTGCGTGCATCATTGAAGATTCCAGAATCTGTTGTTGTGGAATTTTCATCTCTTGAAATTATTGAACCACTACCATCTGGATTAATGGTCTTATACACTTCATCTTCGTACTCACCGTCAGTGTAGAAGAAAGTACGAGTCGCCAGATTATTAGGATCATTGACACCCGAAGTTGCAGTTGCCGCCTGGATCGTTACGTTTTCTCCGTCAAGGTAACCAAAGTAAATTGTCGAGACTGTTTGCCCTAGAATAGTGATACTTTCATTTCGAGGCTCTCCAGCTCTTAAGCTACCGTCATCACCAGCTAGCAATGGAGCGTAAGAGTACTCTGTGACTTTATGCTCATTTTCATTGAGGGGATCACAGTAAGTTGAGCCATTGAAGCTATCAATAGTTTTATGTAGCGTCCCATCGGCATTGTAAAGATACTTAATGAAACGACCACTTGAGTACTGTGAAAGCCCAAGATAGTTGCTCCCACCAAGGTAACTGTGGGTTTCAGAAGAGCCATCCGGATAAGTTACACTGGTCAGTTGTTTGCTGCCGTTGTAACCACGGATTGTAGTTAGAGCGGCGCCATCTGGATCGATCACTTCACGAGTGATTAACTCTTGTTCACTGCCATAAAAAGTCTGAGCAACTTTGCTTAGCACTGCACCATGTTTATCAAGAGTACTTGTTGTCAAGGTCTGATTGTCGTAGCTCTTAAGTGTTTTAGAGTTATCTGAACCAAGGATCTTTTCTGCCAGACTCCATTGACGCTCACTTTGATCGTAGCTGAATTCGTGATCTAGAGTAGTCTTATTTCCTTCAACTCTTACAAAGCGAAGTTTGTTGATATTTCCACTTGGCTTGGAAATAGTTGTGACGCTCTTTGCCGGGCCGGTGATACTGAAGAAACCACCTTCGCTCTGATCTCCAAAGTTATCATTTTCGTAGAAGGAAATGGTGTAAGTATCCTGATCAATGACCACGATGTCAGTAAGGCCTTGATCGTTTTTAACCTGACGGATGATGTTTTGTTCGTCGTAGTAAGCTTTTTCATTGGCTCCTTTGCGGGTAAATGAAAGTGAGGCAGGTGAACTGATATTTGACGTTGGGACATCCTGAACTACTCGAACTCGGCCACTGCCTGTATCTACAGTTCCTGAAAGTTGATTGTTATTTACGCTGGTTTCACACTCACCGCCAGTTTCACAGTTGCTCTCGCAGGCAGTACAATCACTGCCCACTTCATAAGGAACTGAAATACTTGCTCCATCAAGTGAAATGCTGATGTACTGAATGTCTGGAGTCGCATGGGTTCCTTCTACGTATAAAGAGAAAGAGTCGCCATCCATATCCAACTCTTCAAAAGTGTAAGAGCTGCCATCCCTGACGAAATCTCCGCCATCGGCGATGTCAGCTTTTTGACGACTGGCTGCATTGTTCTTCCATAGACGAATATGGGCTGCTTTGTATCTATTATTTCCTATTCGTGTAGAAGCAATCGGCGGTAAAAAGTACCCTGGAACATCTCCACTGGCTGGATGGTACTCTGTTAAATAATCCGAGTAGTTGCTGTCTTCAAAAGGTGGTGAGGAATGGTAGCTTATACTGATTTTTGGATAATCCTCACCCAGTTCGTCATAGTATTCCTTTATATGAGCCAGGCCGGGGATCTCAATTTCTAACTCAGTGAATTTATGTTGGCCTATTTCACGGTCTGAATAATCCGGAATATTGTCGCCATCTTCATCGCCATCGTTTATGGGGATTAAGTCTTCAATAGAAGTCTTTTTGAGGTAAGCTGTATAAAGTGTTACAATTGGCTGCCAATGTGATTCTGCGTTGTCTTCCTCAAGTGCACTCCAGCCCAAATGGTCAGGTTTCAGATAAGAAGCATATTCTTCATCTATGTTATTCATAATATGCTTAACATCTAAGACATTATCTTCTCTAGAAAAGGATGATAGATAAATACCATTATTCATAGTACCATCATCTTGCCAAGCAGGAAAAGTTACTGAACATTTAGTAGGTTCTTTGCCAGCCTCTAATGTAATGCTGCCATTATTTTCCCAATTGGTTGCGCCAAAGTCAGGAAATTCGTCATCAAATGGGGAAAAAACTCCACTACCGATTGAAATGGTTTCTGAACCAATATGTAGTTGAGTTCCATCTCCTGCGCTACTTTGGCCTCCGCTATATGTATAATATACAGAGAAATACATTTCATAGTCTATGGTGAACTCGTCGGCTGAGGAGAAGGTTGATGTCAAAAAAAGAATAAAAAGAAAAAATCTCATTGAGATGCCCATTTAATTTTAGTTGTTTACGGCTCTTTAAATAAGCGAAATCATAATAACCCATGATGATTTTCAATTTTTCTAAAAAGAAAGTTTAAAAAGAAGTCGAATTAACGAAAATCGCCAAAGAGAAAAGTTTAGATGTAAGAGGCTCGATGGATCACGGGATGGGGAGAGGCAATTATTTTCGAGAGTTAAATGGTTACTTCATAGAGTTGGTAAACAAAAAGCCAGTGCATGATACTCTTTTAGATTCGACAAAAATTAATGCCTGGCAAACCTGAGTACGAGTCAACTAGAAAAAATTCCTGAACTAAACCTTCTTGGAAGGTCGCATGTTTATATAGGATGAAATGGCACATATATAATAAATAAAATGACCTACAAAAGCTTATTCCTTTAAGTCCCGCCTGAATTGCTCGACATGAGAAATCCAGACCTTTTCCATTTCTTTAACTTTTTCCGGGTAGTTCACAGCGAGATCATTAGTTTCTGTCCTGTCGTTAACAAGATTATACAGTTCCCACTGACGCCCCCTGATCCGAACAGAGAGTAACAGTCTCCGATACTTTAATTTTAATCTATTGAGTAACAGTCTCCTGAGTAACAGTCTCCGATACTTTAATTTTAATCTATTGAGTAACAGTCTCCGATACTTTAATTTTAATCTATAACTATTTATTTATTAGGTAATTATAAATAATAAACCAAAGCCTTTTCTTAAAGTAACTCTGCTACTTTTAGATCTGGGCTTTATTCTTTTTGCAAAGGTTCAGCACTCGCCTTAATTGAAAAAGGTTTAGTTATCCCCGCATAGTCACTCCCTCCCAACCTAGCGAGAGGGTCCAGAGCGGTAGCATCGACTTTCAAGCGATTATCTTTGAGTTCACTGATCTTATCATCGATGTATACAGATAAAACTCGACCTATGACAAAACCCTGGGGGACATCACCGATATCGAGAATTTGCTCCTTTTTACAGAAGTAAGCCACTTTGCAGGTTTTTAAGCGCGGAATTTTAAAGCCATCTTCATAAACTGTCTCTAGACCAAGTCGTTCAATCTCACTGACATTTTCTTCAAAAGGCTTAGCTGAGTCGGTTACCAACTGAGCATGCTCAACACTGGGGATTTGGATCGTAAAGAAATCACGGTCGGCGATATTCCGGCGAGTATCTTTCAAACTACCATCTTTTTTCTTGCCAATAGAAACCGAAACCAAAGGTGGTGCGGAAGAAATGGCATTGAAGTATGAAAAGGGTGCCAAATTTAAAGTAGAGTCGGCATTTTCGCTGATTATCCAGGCTACCGGTCGCGGTAGAATGGTCTGAATCATGGTAAAGTAAATTTCTGACGGCTTTTTTTCACTCAAGTCTAAAATCATATTTTAAAAACCTCTTTCTTTTCTGCGGCCCAATAATTGATACTTGAGCCTTCTGGTAATTGACACTCTTTCATGCCCTCTAACATGGCCTCGATACTTTGCTGGCCATCAAAAATAATAAAATCGAGATAGACATATTCAGTCCCGCTCGCACTACCAATAGAATGACCACTTTCATCGTCATTCAGAGCCTTATTTATTTTCTGTTCAATTAAGTCTCTTAACTGTATTTCTTCTCCCGTATTCAAAAAGCTGGCCGGGAACTGGACATAAACAAAATCGGCATGGCTGCCACTCAAAAGGTCTGGTAAGTCACCACCGAACTCCATGAACTCATTGACCAACTGCATATGACAAGTATTTCCGCGCAGGGTATCCGATCTTGGGAAATCTCCCAATTCTGAGGAAATTTCGTAAAATGAGTAGCAGTTTTCGGGGCTGGGCTTTTCCCAACCATATTGCTGAGTTATCGAGTCTAAATGCTCTTTCATCTCCAAAAGAGGTATTGCCTCGGCAAATTTCTCAGTCGAAAAATCCACCTGACCTATCCACTGTTCCGTGCCGTTTTCACCCAGAACTTCATCCAACCATAAAAATAGTATTTGATACCGAGCGTTATCATCCAGTTCGGAAAAATGCGGATGCCAGGCACTTATATCGATTTTTTGATCTTCTTCATTGATTACCAAAACCAACCATATTTCAGCAATGCTATAGCTTTTTTCTCCAATCGAAATGGTAAATTTTGAAGGGTCTCTTGCGGGCTGGCGGGCTGCATAAAATGTCCACCCTGGTATGGCTGGAGCACTATCATACCAAAAAGCTGTTAAAAACTGAAAACTCCTGTTGGCTTCGGGCGAGAGTGTAAATGTAAAACTGTCTTCTTCTTGCCCCGGACCATAACACCAGGAAAGACCAGGCATGATTTTGTCGATGTTTTTTAGAGTGTCTTCGGAAACACTGGTGGGTTTATTGGCCAACAGCGCTTTGCGGATTTGCTGCTGATTATCTTCAAACCAGTGCCAGAATTGATCTACCTTCTTTTTGAAAGTCGTTCCCTTCTTTTGGCGGTTTAAAAATTTCAGCATAAATCTTCCTTCACTCACGTCCATTGATTTATATATAAACTACTTCTTGAGCCTCTTACAGTAAGTTTGACTATTTTCCGTCAATAGAGCCCTATTTTTTCTCTAAAATTCAAATTACTGGGTTATTTTTCCTTCTAAAGACAAAATTATATTTGTAAAATATATGCTTGGCGGTACTGTCTACGTCCCTTTTTATTATACAGATGAATAAGATTATAGAGATATATTATGGGTAACCTGAAAAAGAAAAGAAGAGAGAAAATCTCTAAGCACAAAAGACGTAAACAGAGAAAATCTAATCGTCACAAGACTAAGAAAAATTAATTTTCTTCCCATTATATGATGGGGGTAGCACACAGAACGCTGCTTTTTACAGTAGTCTTACTTGGATTTGCAGGAAAAATATTTCCTGAGGAAACATTTGAGCTACACCCTGAAAAAGAGAATTTCGATGAGGCCTTAGGCAGTATTGCTGAAGGCCTTCTTCTTTTTCCGGACCATAAAGCTGAGGGGATGTACCTTCTAAATGAAGCTGTACGCCTCGATCCACACACTCCGCGAATCATCGATTTATGGCTGGAACACGCCGAAGCCCGGATCATCTCCGAAACAGACTTCTCCAATAATAGTATCAGTGATTTTGAAAAATTACGCCGCTATACTATTCAATGTCTCATGCCAATTGCTCAAAAGCATCCGGATGCAACTTACCTGCACCTCAAACTGGTTGAAACCTGTCTGGAGCTTGAACACCTGCAACTTGCCATTTTACTGACTAAACAATTAGTTGCAGAGGTCAACGATCCATATAAAATAATCACCTACCTTAAGCTCTATCAACTGACTAATAAAAAGCTATTTAAAGAACTACTAAAAGACATTACCAACAATCCTGCCCTGCAAAATATATTCCCTCTTCAGTACTATGCTTTACAGTGTTACATCTCTCACAATTTTGAAAATTTAGCAGACTCAGCTCTAAAACACACCCTGAATATGATCTCAAATTTGCCCAAATGGCCGGAGAAGCAGTCTGTAAAACTTTGTCAGTTACTCAATGATGGGCTTTTAACCGGCAGTGATATTGGCCGGGGAGCTAAAGACCAGTTAGCCGACAGTTTCTATGAAGTCCCTGCCCTCAGGTACTGGGCCTCACTGGCAGCGATTCTCATAAAACTGGAACATTATTCTCATGCTCATACCATTTTAAGTCATCTGGTTCTTAAAAATGCCGAGCGAAAGTGGCGTGCGTACCTATCCATGGCCACATGCGCTTATCATATGGGCAAACACGATCTGCGTTTAAACTATCTTAAACAGGCTTCTGTACTACGCCCCTCAAGTCGATCCATCAAAAGAGCCTTCGCAGCAGCATGTCTTAACTCAAAGAAATATCAAAAAACTGCTGAGATTCTCCAATCTTTAAAACCTTTTGAAGATGATATACGACTAAAGAAAATTGAGTATTATCTAAACATAAACCTGAAAAACTACCCACTTGCATTCAAACAAGCCGAAGCTCTTTTTAAATGGCCAGATCCAGCCGAAAGATTAAAGGAAGTCACTCCAGCCTTCACTTCAAACTCCATTCCGGTATACGTCCAAAATAAGCAAATGGACCTTCTCTTAAAGAGATTACAGCAAAGCAGGAAGTACCACCCACAAGATCACAGTTTAAAAAATGCGTCGGCATACTTTATGGCAGAACATAAACTGCGGCTTGACTTCGCCGAAGAACTTTCACGACAATCTTTAGAATTTATGCCGGACAATTCTTCATATCTGGATACCCTCGCCTGGATAAAATATCAAAAAAAGCAATATCCAGAAGCCTGGAAGCTAATTAAAAAGGCAGTTGAGCTTGATGAAAAGAAATCTGCAGAGATTTTAATGCACGCCGGCGATATATGCTTGGCACTGGGAGGACTTTTTTCTGAATCAAAAGCTAAAAGCTTTTGGCGCGAAGCCCTGCAAATTGTAAAAGATGAAAAACTAAAAAGTGAATTGGAAAAGAGATTAAACAGTCTATGAAAATCCTACTGATCAAACAGACCTCTCTTGGTGACTTGATTCACTCAACCCTCGCCCTTGAGGCTATCAAACAAAAATGGCCCGATGCCGAGATTCACTTTATGGTCGATCGCAGCTGCGCCTTTGCCGTAGAAAATAATCCTCTTATCGATCGCTTTTACTACTTCGACAAAGTCGGTTTCAAAAAGAAATATAAGCAAAATAAACTGCATATTTTCAACATCATGGCCGATGTATGGACGATACTCTCAGAAATCCGCCAAACTAAATTTGACCTTGCAATAGACTTACAAGGAATCGAACGCAGTGCATTTTTCCTCTACTTTTGCCGGGCAAAACAAAAGTTTACCAAGGGTTGGAAACCTTTTATGAAAGGTTTTAAAAATGCCAATAAAGACGACCACGCCCTGACAGAGCTGCGCGGAACCCTGAAGCTGGCTGAAATAGATGCCGAAGAATCGTTCCCCAAAATTTACGTCCATGAACCGAGTGCAGCTACTCTGCAGAAAAAACTCCCGGACAATCTCAAGGTAGCTCTCAAAGACAAAGAGCAAAAGGTCATTTTGATCAGCCCTTATACCTCTTGGAAGACCAAGGATGTTCAGATCGAAACCTGGATTAAAGCAGCAGCTTTAATACACCAAAAGGAACCAAATAGTCAATTTGTGTTTTGTGCAACGCCAGACAAATACGATGAGTTAGAAGACTCTCTTGGCAAAGCTCTAAAAGGCCGCGAGGAGCTAAGCCCCAAAGTCATCAACTTTGCCGGAAAAACAAACATTCAGGAATTGCTGAACCTCATTCAACAGTCGGACCTGGTTCTCGCCAGCGAAGGAGCCACCGGTCATATGGCAAGTGCTCTGGATACACCACTCAGTGTTATTTTTGGCCCAACAAAACCCAGCCGCGTCGGCCCCTGGGGGAATAAAGCCACTGTCATTCAATCCAAAGAAGCCGACTGCCTTGGTTGTTATCAACGAAAATGCGATAACTGGATTTGTATGAATTCGATCGAAAAGCAGATCGCCGAAGAAGGTCTTAAACTTTTATAATTCAACCACTCTAGAAACAGCCCAACTCAAACCTCAGGCTTTGCTCCAAATCAGCATGCCGGAAATCGTATCCTAGCTTATTCAACACTTCTGGTTTAACGCGGTTATCACCTAAGAAAATTTCTTTCCCCATGCCATTTGGTAATGATTTCATAATGAAAGCGGGAACTCTAAAAGGTTGAGGGCGTTTCATAACTTTTGCCAATGTCTTAAAGAACTTATTCACTTCAATTGATTCTGGAGCGACAGCATTTATGGCTCCTGAGTAAGATTCATTATCCACTGCGAAGGCAAATATATCGGTTAAATCCGTAAGCGAAATCCAACTCATATGCTGTTTACCATCACCCCATGGGCCCGTTAAACAAAGTTTAGCCGGAAGTAGCATTTGCTTCAAAGCCCCTCCCTGGCTGCTTATGACAACACCAATTCTAAAGTGAGCGACTCTGACGCCTTCCTCACTGAGCTTACTTGAAGCTTCTTCCCAGTCTTTTGCCAGTGTTGCCAAAAAGCCATCTCCAAATGGGCCTGACTCATCATAAGTTTCACCAGTGGTTATAGGGTAACATCCGCTCCCAGATGCAGATAAAAAAGTCTTTAGTTTTGGGCTGTGTGCAAGAAGCGAATCAACTAAAAATTGTGTACCTGCAACTCTGCTTCTGTAAATACTTTCTTTATATTTCTTTGTCCACAAACCAGCAATACTGGCTCCAGCAAGGTTAATAACCGTATCGATTTCGGCTAATTTCTCCGAGTCGATATAACGGCCTTCAAGATCCCATTTAACATGGTTGGGTGCTGAAGGAGATCTGGTTAGAATATAAACTCTATGACCTATTGACTGAAGTAATGTAGCTAGATTCTTACCCACTAAGCCAGTACCTCCAGAAATGAGAATATTCTTGGGTGAAAGGGCCTTTGTGTGGTGCCGTTTGATATCCTCTTGAGTCATCAGATGCCTGTACTCAAACATTTTATCTAACTTGCCGCGAATCATATTCCCCGCGAGTATGCTACCCAACGTTCCAAGAGGCGGCTTGTAAGAAATATTATCTTCCAAAGTCGAGGTACCGTCGCCATTATCGTGAAAGATGTGTTTGTGCAACCAGTACCCAAATGGCCCGGTTACCTGTAAATCACAAAATTGTTTCCCCGCAATGACATCTTGATATCTGGCAATCCACATCTTTTTAAGAGGTCCCATTTGTATCTGAATATGCTCTTCCAGGCCATCAGCAATTTTCTCTGCCTTACTGACAATCTTTGCACTCTCCCATGGAGGTTGAATTCTGTGAAAAACATCTGCCTTGTGGTGCCAATCGTTTAAGGTTTCTGCAGGGGCATTTACCGTGCACTTTTTAACATATGATTCAGCCATGAAAGTAAGCTCCTGTTATTAAATAGGCTATGATGAACATGCCGCCAAGCCAACAATAACTTCGTGTCAAGGCATAGTCGAGCATGTAAAAGATACCGTAGAGCAATCGCAAGACGGTAAACACAATGGCTGCAACATCGATGTTGTATTGAGGCATACCGAGAGTGTGAGCGATTATCAAAGCCCCTATAAACTGAGGAAGCACTTCGAGAGAGTTTATGTGAGCCCAATAGGCCCTCTTGGGCCAACCTGACAAGTTATGAAGGTACTCACGTGGGCAATGATTGTTGTAACCACCTTTAGCAAACTTTGCGATTCCTGTAAATGTGTATGTAATTACCATCACCGCAATTAAACACCAGTAAGCAATAGTCATAATAGAAATCCTTGATACCCCAATTTCATTTAAGTATATATTATAAAATTGATTAATTCATGTTCTTTCCATATCATAGATAATTTATAAACCACAAAACCAGAAGCAGTGACTTTAAAGTCCAAAGGACAGTTCTCAGCCAATTTGTTAATATCAGCTTATGAATTGACTGGGGGTTTTTACTCTTACTCAAGACAGAATGACAAGGAACACTAAAGCAAATAGTCACCAGCCAGATCAGTATGACCAGAACAAGATTAATAACAGATATAAAATTCGAATCGACAATCACTAAAACAAATGCAGTGAGCAATTCGATCAACATCACCGGTAGAACAATTAAAGTGATTCTACTCGTATGGAAATTCTCAAAAGCTATAAAATTGTCGTCATCGACATAATTAAATGCAGGATAATGAACCATTTGCACGACCCAAATCAAACCACACATAAACAAACTGCATAAAAGTTGAACAAAATAAAGAACTTCCATAACATCACCACAACAGGTTGGCGCCATTCCAATTATAAAATTGACCATTGGCCTCGGTTTCAGTAGACTCGATGACACTTATAATCCGTTCGGCAGTAAGACCCGGTTCATAAAGTTTGTCTTTCCTAACATTAAAGGGAGAAGACATCGTAGATTTTGTTGTTCCCGGGTGAATTACAAAAGCTCTATTTTGCTTATTCTTCCTCTTCCACTCTATAGAAAGTGTCTTGATAAACATATTGAGAGATGCCTTGGAAATGCGGTACGAGTACCAACCTCCAAGACGATTGTCAGTTATACTGCCAATCATCGCCGATAGAGACACCCACGTAAAGCTTTTACTTGAGTCTGCCACTTTATCTACAGCTTTGGCCAGATTCACATGAGTATTTAAGTTCACCTGAAAACTCTTTTGCAACCAATTTGTATTCAACTCATCTAATTGTTTCTCTGGCATATTTTGAGAGTCATGTAATAACCCACAGCAGTTAATTATAAGATCTGGACAAGTCTTACCTGTGAAGAAATCGACAACCACTGCAACACTTGAATCTTCACTCAGATTCACTGTCAGATCTGAGTTCTCACTTCTGCTGAGTCTTAAGACTTGCCAACCCATTTCTTCATATTTTAAAGATAGGGCTCTTCCTATTGCTCCCTTGGAACCAGCAATCAAAACCTTCTTTTTGAGATCAGTCTGCATTTTTAATTAACCCAAATAAACTTTCTAATTTTTCTGAACGATAATCAAAAATTTCTTTCAACTTACTTTTAATTATCAATGCGTTTAAAAGCGGTGCAAAAAGAGATACTGGTGGCAAATAGTGGATTTCGTCTACGCAACGCATACCTCCTCGAATTTCCTTGAAAAAATGCTTGTGGTGCCAAAATTTATATGGTCCAAAGCGCTGTTCATCCACAAAGAATTCATTTTCTCTAACGTGAGTAATTTCTGTGACCCAACTCACCTTTACTCCAATTAAGGGGCTCACCTTGTAGCCAATTATTTGCCCCTGATACATACGACAATTTCCACCTTCGACTATATCAAACCCCATATAGTCTGGAGTTATGACTTTTAGGTTTTTGGGATCAGAAAAGAAGTCCCAACATTTCTCTTTCGAAATAGGTAGATCAATGACTCTGTGTAATTTATATGGAATCATTTTTTCCGACTCGCTATTAATTCTCTTATTTCACCGGCCTCCTCTTTAAATCCTGCTTTTTTGCGAACAGCAGATAACTTTTTCCTAGCCTCTGAATAAGACTTTAGGTGATCCACTATCGGTCTTGGGTAATTTAGATTGGCGGAGAACAGGTTATCTTTTTCACTGGGGTTATGAATGAAACTATCTTCACAGTCTTTCAATTCAGGAACATTCTGTCTTATAAATTGACCATTGGGATCCTGATCAGCAGATTGCTTAACTGGGTTGTAAATTCTTGGCGCATTTATTCCCGTTGTTCCGGCCTGCATTTGTATTTGCGAATAGTGTATTCCTGGTTCGTAATCAGTAAATTGACGGCCAAGGTGCAGAGCAACCGGCTTCCAATGCAACCAGAGATTTTGAGTCGCAAATGATACAAGCATGGCTCTCATTCTGAAGTTAATCCAACCATGCTTATTCAGGTAACGCATGCATGCGTCAATGAAAGGGAAACCAGTCTGACCTACGCACCAGGCTTGATAGAGTTTTTCGTCAAAGCTGTCTTCCCTAAGTCCATCATATGCAGTGTGAATATTGCGATTTTCTAGATCCGGCATTATTTCTAATTTTTGAATAAAATGACAGTGCCAATAAAGTCTGGATTTAAAATCTCTTAACGAGCTCAACCAGCCTCCTCGTTCTTTGGGAGTCAATAATTTGAGCTCAGCTTGTCTTTGTTCCAGTCGGTGAACTATTTCCTTCATACTAAGACACCCCCAAGCAAGGTAAGGGGATAATCTTGAACAAGCTGTGACCGCTGTATTCGGGCTGGAAATTCCGCCCCGGTAGTTTTTCCCGCGGCAACTTAAAAAAGCATTAAGAGCCTTAAGAGCTTGAGTCCTTCCCCCCTCCTGGACGAACAAACTTTTCAACTGAGGAATTTCAGTCCCTGCTTCTAGCTTGATGATCTTGCTGAAGTCAACTGGACCGGCAAGTGGTTGAGACATTTTGTCATTCCAAATTCCGGCCCACCCATCTCTAGTCGCAAGTTTGCGAACTACGCCATTTGAAGACAACTCAGTCCATTGTATTCCTGTTAAGCGGCACCAACGAGCTAGATTTTTGTCTCTTTCAAAGGACCATAAGTTACCAGTCTCCTCATGAGACCAAATGTGAATATTTACATATCGTTCCTGAAGCCAATTGATGATTTCTACGACATCACCTTTCATGTAAGTTAAAGATGCTCCTGCAGACAACAACTGATTAGCCAAATCAGCGACAGACTGCAGTGCAAAAGCTCTATGCCTGTCCGACTGGCAATCCTGCTCCCACATGGCGATTTCATCAATGTACAAGCACAAAACTTTACCCCCAGCCATAGTGGCTTGACTGAGTGGTAAATGGTCAATAATCCTTAGGTCTTTCTTGAACCAAACTATATTTATTAATTCCTTCATACTTGAATATTCGGAGTATTCATATGAAATACAATAGCAAATGAACGTTTTGAACGTTATTATTAGAAATAAACTGATTACATAAAAGGTAAAAATACATAATACATGGCTACACTAAGACTGGTTTTAGGCGATCAACTCTTCACCAACATAAGCTCACTGCGAGACATCGATACTCACAATGACCTTGTTGTCATGATGGAGGTGCGCCCAGAAACTGATTATGTAGCACACCATAAGAGGAAAATTGCCTTTTTATTTTCTGCCATGCGACACTTTGCCAAGTCACTTTCTCAAAGTGCAAAAGTGAAATACTTCACACTGGATTCTCCCAATAACCAACAAGATTTCATTGCCAACCTAAAACTATTGCTTAACCAAAAATCATTTTCAAAAATAGTCGCTACTGAGCCAGCTGAGTATAGACTTCTGAAACAGCTGGAAGAAGAACTGCCTAAACTGAACGTGTCATTCGAGATTCGTGAAGATGATAGATTCCTGTGTTCAAAGTCAGAGTTTGAAAGCTTTGCTAACCAGCAAAAGTCCCTCAAAATGGAAAACTTCTATAGATGGATGAGAAAGAAGTATGGCTTACTCATGACCGAAAGTGGCAAACCAGTTGGTGGAAAGTGGAACTACGATCACGACAACAGATCACCTTTCAAAGCTGAGTGTGAGATAAAGCCACGTCTTAAATTCATGCCAGACAAAATCACCAATGATGTTCTTAAACTTGTAGAGGACTATTTTCCTGACAACTTTGGTTCATTAGAAGATTTTAATGAGCCGGTAACTGAAACACAAGCGCTCGAGAGCTTTCACTATTTTCTCGATAACTATCTCGTTAATTTTGGGAAATTTCAGGATGCTATGGTCAAGGAAGAAAGCTTTATGTTTCACAGCCGGATCTCTCACCTTATAAATTGCGGACTTCTGGATCCACTTAGCGTTTGTAAGGTAATCTCCCAAAAAATTGATGTCGCTCCACTCTCAGCAATTGAAGGTTTCATCAGACAGATCATCGGTTGGCGAGAATATGTAAGAGGTATTTATTGGCTTAATATGCCAGAATATATTGAGAGAAATTTCTTTAGTCACACTCGAAATCTACCAGACTTCTACTGGACTGGCAACTGCAAAATGAACTGTATAAAATCAGTAGTTGACTCTACCAGAAAAACTGCCTATTCACACCACATTCAAAGACTCATGATCACTGGAAACTTAGCTCTGCTTATGGAAATAGATCCAAAGCAAGTTCACGAATGGTATCTCGCAGTTTACGATGATGCCTATGAATGGGTAGAGCTGCCCAACACCCTGGGAATGGCTCTTTATGCAGATGGTGGACTCATGTCAACCAAGCCCTATATATCCAGCGGAAACTACATCAATAAAATGTCTGATTTCTGTAAGAGCTGTTCCTACAATGTCAAAGAAAAAACAGGCAAAGGTGCCTGTCCATTCAACTACCTCTACTGGAACTTTCTTCACAAAAATAAAGATAAGCTTGCCGGTAACAGAAGACTTTTCATGCCCTACAGAAACCTTGAGAAGAAGTCAGCTCAAGAGATGCAAGAAATTATTAGCAATGCACAAGATTTTTTAGAAAGCTTATAAGCTTATATGATGTTGCACCAAGTACCGAATTTGTTAATAATAGCTTAACAATTAGGGACGGGCAACATGCATAAGCAATTAAGGGGTATCAAAGCCAGTTGGTATGGTGGCTGGAGCGGCTCACTGCTATGGCTTTTATTTTTAAGCTTTTCACACTTTTATCACCAAAAATACCAACTCGGAATGATCTGTTTTACTTTCTTTGCCATTGGTATGTTAAGCGGCTATAAACTACGGCCATGGGCTCATCGGCAAACTCCTTACTGGAAGCTTTTAACCCCGATTTACTTTATAGTTCCCGGCGCCTTAGCCTGGGCACTTTTTACGTCAGATAAAGTTCAGTTCGAATTAAACAATCTTCTACTGCTAACAGCACTTCTGCCAATACTTTTACCACTCTTAGTGTTGCGCAACAGAACCTGGGATCAGGTCTTGGATGAAATAAACGTCTTGCAAGAACTGGATGACTCGATTTTGAACTGAGCCTCCATTTTAAAAATACTATCTATTGTTTGAAACCGCTATGCCATTACTCACTAGAGCTGAAAGATAACTCAACCACATGGTAAATATAATCGATTTTTTAAGAGCGGAGCAAGTCTCACAGAAAAGAACATAAGCAAAAGCTGCAGTTAAAAGCAAAGGAATAATGGGAGGTAGTGAAAATTGTACTTTGCTTTTGATAAAGAGTAAATGTAAGGAAATAAATGTCAGTAACATCACATTGATATAACTGCCATCGCCAAAGCGTGGCACCGCAACGATCACTGTCAGTAAAGACACAAAGAAGAGAGCTATTTTATACTTCAGCACCTGACTCTAATGAGGATCAGCAAACTGAACTTCTTCTATTTCTGCCTCATTGGTCAATTTTATACCCCAGACAAAATGACTCGCCTGGTGTCTGGATTTGCCAAAAGAAAATTCCTGACCAGTTCCTAAGTCCAGATCTTTAATCGACTTCAGAGCCTCTGTAAATGTTTCGTTATTCAACAAGCGACCATTTTTGCGAAGAGCTTCCACCAGTATATGACCTGCCAAATAGCCTTCTAAAGATATAAAGTTAAAGTCCTCTGTAGGGAAATATTTCTTCTGAGCCTTACGGTATTTTATAGCACATTCAGAGTAAGATTGGTAGTACGGCACAACCTGAGAAATAATCACATCTTCGGCATACTCTGAGCCAAGTCCCTTAAATTCCTCAATTAGCGCTTTAGTCCCGACAAAAGAAACATTGGCAAATTTACCTTTATAACCGCCGTCCTTCATTTTCTTGGTAAAAGCAGCACTGGCTTTATACGTACCAATGACAATGATAGCGCCAATATTTTCCTTAACACTAAGGAAGGTCTCAACGGCTTTATCTACCTTCACGGTATTTCTCTTATAATTAGCAACGTAACGAATTTCTGAAGTATTCCGCCTTTGAACTGCTGCCTTAATTGCTTTAAGGACATCCAGTCCATAACTGTCGTTTTGATAAAACACCGCGATTCGGTGAGGTTTAACTCCTTCTACTTCAGCGTAGTACTTCACAATTGCTTCAACTTCCTCAGCATAACTGGCCCGGTAATTAAAAACATTTCTATCCGGTGGAACTCGACGTAAAAGCTGCGCTCCCGAAAAAGTGCCAAACAAAACCACCCCATCTTCCAAGACCTGAGGCAAAATGGCTTTTGCCGTCGGAGTTCCGACATTTCCAGTAAAAGCAAAAATACCTTCTTTGTCATTCAAAAGAGTTTCTAAATTGGCAACTGCTTTATCTGGTTCATACGAATCGTCCATAGCTTTCAAGACTAATTGGCGACCGTGAATTCCACCGGCATCATTAATTTCTTTGAAGCAAGTTTCCAAACCAACTTTCATGTTTCGACCCAGTTCACGAGCTGGACCACTGAAAGCTGCCGTCATGCCGATAGTCACCGTATTTTTCGTGACACCACGAACATCTTTATGGACATCAACGACCTGTTCATTGCTAATGAGAGCAGTAACATTAGCTGTTTCTTGCGGCTCTGAACCACCACCGACGATTATCCCCGCTAAAACTGCAATAATAAGCACTAATAACACAGGGAATAGCGCTATGCTCTTTTTAGAACTGCCTATATGTTTTACTTTTTTCAAAAAGTCAGAGCGATGCTCTATAGGAACTTCCATGGCCAACTTCTTTTTCAATTCTTCCAATGACTCGCACTTGGACGACAAAGAGTTAATTATAATTCTTGAAGAAGTTCCAAGGTATGGTTCCAAAGTTTTATTTATTTCAGACAAAGTCCCACTGAGAAAAAGATTGGTATCTTGCGAACCAGTGTCAGTCTGGCGTTCAACGACTTTGCCTTGAATATTTTGAGCCTCTAACTCTCTTTGCAGAATCTTAAGATCTTCTGCCATTTCATGAAGTGATTCATAACGGTTTGCCTGAACGACATTCAGTGTTTTCGCTAAAATTCGCTTGGCAATAGCCGGCAGTTTATCCGTATGAGTTTCAATCGGCTCTGGCTGGCATTGAACAATTTTTTGGGAAATAGCCAAAGCTGTTTTACCGGTAAACGGTCTTTTACCAGTCAGCATTTCATAGAACATGACCCCCATAGACCAGATATCTGTTCGGTGATTCAACTCTTCAGAGTCCACCTGTTCTGGCGACATATAAAGAATTGTTCCAACCGTTTGTCCCGTTTGAGTCAGTTCAACACCGATGGATTTAGCAATACCAAAGTCAAGAACTTTGGCAATACCATCATTAGTCACAAAAACATTTGCCGGCTTTATGTCGCGGTGAATTATTTCTTTGCTGTGGGCTGCAGCGATACCTTTACACACCTGGGTAAGAACATCGATGGCCTGGCCAAGTTGTATTTTGTCCTTTTTCAGAAGGTCACTAAGTTCCTCTCCTTCATAGAGAGGCATCGCAAAAAAGAGCTGCTTGTCGGGAGTTTCTCCCATATCAAAAATCGTGCAGACATTTGGATGGTCGAGTTTTGAAATCGCTTTTGCTTCAGACAAAAAACGCTTGCGGGCATTGTCATCCATACTGTAGAGAGGTGACAATAACTTGAGAGCAACTTCGCGCTCCAAATGTTGATCGACGGCCTTATAGACAACCCCCATACCACCAATACCAATCTGACTTTTAATTTCATAATGGCCAAAAACTTTTGGGGCATTAGTAAAAGGTGCGGTCCGGGTAGTAGTCATCTTTGACGGAGTGCCAGCTTGGGTCATAGTCTGCTCCAAACCTTCTTGAGCCATAGTTTGCTCAGGATCTAAAGCGTTGAGCTGACTGGTTAAGTGCAGGTGCGTACGCACAGTATCTTCCAGAGTTTTATCTCCGTCACATACTTCCGCAATTTTTTGCTCGCGTTCACTTATATCAAACTTAAGTAGGTTCTCTACTGCTGTTTGAAAACGTTCTTGAAAAACTGATTCCATCCAAAATCCCCATCGATTGCAGCCTAAATTACCATTTTGGAATTCCTTTTCAAGGAATGTGCAATATTCATTTTACGAGTAGTGAAAACTGATTCAAAACTTCTTAAGGCTGATCCGGAGTTTCTGGAGAAACATCGAACTTCTTATTTTTTAAATAAACAAACAAGAAACAAAGAATGGCGATAACTCCCCAGGATAAACCTACAATCACTCCGAGGTCAATCATTCCTCGCCATGGTTGAGGTGTAACCTTGACGATAAGTACAAGAATGGCAATAAAAGCTGTTATACAGTAAGAGGTGATCAGTCTCTTCTTGGTACCGTGAAAATAGCCAATACAAAAGAAAGGTGCCAGCACAAAACGAATTGGGGTCAGATTGTTTTTCAGATACAGAGCTCTGGCAATAATCCGTGGCGAAAACTTTTTCTGGAAGCCTTTGTAACCCTCTGCATAAGCCATAAATGCTGTATAAAAAACAACAAATATCCAGTGATGAACCTGCAGCTCAGCAAAAGGTAATTCTGCGACGTAAGAGTAAAGTTTACCAATGGTCTGACCTAAGATATACACCACACCAAAGACGCCCCAGTAAAAACCAAGTTGTGCCAACATTTTCACTTCATTCCTTATAAATTTGGCATAAAATGACGGCTGCTTTAATTTTGTAAAGCAGCCATACATATTAAAGAGTGAAGTTGAAGTCTTTAATCAGTAACCCTGGACAACTATTACCTCCAGGCCCACGTCTAAAGTAAGTGTCTGTATTCACCGCAATCTCAGCAAAGTCAGTAACTTTTAAGAGATTATCACCCCACATATTGTAGATAGTTTCATCAAATCTCAAGTCTTTAATCGGAGCTACGATTTCGCCATCCTCAACGTAGAAACAAGCAAAACGCGTCATGCCGGTTATACGGCCCTTATTTAAATCACTCCAATTCAGGTAGTGTAAATTGGAAATGTATATGCCGGTCCCCAATTCCTTAAGGATATCTTGTTTTGCAAGATCGCCTGTTGTAATAAGCGGCGACCTCAGCCCCTCACTGGCATTGGCAAAGTTAGACTCAAGAGCAAACTCTTTGGCTGTTGCAGTCGACGTAAGAAGGTTTTGAAGTTTGCCATTTTTAAACAACTCAAGCTGTTCTTCGGCTACTTCTCCTTCAGCATTAAAGCGCGGATGCAATCCAAGTGAAAAGTCTTCCTTCAGAGTAAATTTTTCCGAGAAGGTTTTACCCTCATTCTGGTAGGGTAGCAATGGAGAGCTTCCTCTCCGTAACTTACTTTGACTCGGGCCTCCCCAGGAGAACGTTCCCAGAACTTCAGCAACTGCAGCTGGGGCCAGGTAACACTTATACTTCCCAGGCTTGAGAACTTTATTTTCTATCCCCATGTACTCAAGAGAAGTTTTTGCATCATTCAAAGATTCAATGAATTCTTGCTGACTGAATTTTGTTCCAGAATAAGCCGCTTTAACAGCTTTTTCTTTTTCGGTATAAAGTGAGTAATCAAAACAAAAAGAGGTGCTTTCATACCAGTGCTTCTGACCCAGTGAATTGGCATTCCCACGGTAGCACGAACCGGAAATAAGAATGCCCGCTAAATCAACATCGCTAGCCTCACTGCAAATGATGTCGATGTATTCTGAGCATTCAGGCAGCTCACCTTCATAAACAGAATGGGATTCGCCATTATTTGCTGCCGGTATGTAGAAAGGCAGCTTCTCAAGACCTTGCCCTCTACTTCTAAGATTTTTAAGAGCTCTGTCTAATTGCTGTTCATCTCTCTGCCAATCACCACTCACTGGAATTTGCAGCGTAGACTGTGTTTCATTGAGCTTCAAAGTCATCGAAAGTTCCATCTGCAGGACATCGCTGACTTGACGGACCTTAGATTTATTGAAGCGAACAAAAAGTGACTTTTCGCCCATCCAGTTTAAGACCAGTTGTTCTCCATCGTGAAGACTCTCAAAAAGAAAGGCTGCAGCTTTGTTAAATACATTTTCCATTATGCACCTCCAAAGACTTCGATATCTGTAAACAGACAGGTCGGCGTACTGTGCCCGACGCGTATTATCTGGTTCGGTTCACCTTTTCCACAATAAGGAGATCCATAAACTTCCATGGTTTCTTTATTCCCAACCATTTTAAGGTTGTTCCAGAAAGGTGTTATTACGCCACGGTAATTTGGATTTTTAACGGTTTTAGTGATTTTACCATCTTCGATAAGACGTGCGTACTCACTGCCAAACTGAAACTTATTTCGGTAATCATCAATCGACCATGATCTGTTGGATTCCATGATAATGCCTTTCTCAGTGGAGGCGATCATGTCTAGTAAAGATGATGTTCCTGGTTCGAGATTTAAGTTGGCCATGCGATCCATTGGTGGACGATTCCAGTCCGCTGACCTAGCGCAAGCAACACCGTCTAATCCACTGCGAATCTGCGATTCTATGCCGCCTAAACCACGCAGTAGTTTTCCATCTTTGATGATAAACTCTCTTGTCGCTTTCACACCCGTATCATCAAAACGATAACTGGCCATTTCTGTAGGAAGCGTTGGATCAAAAGTAACATTCATCAACTCAGAACCGTATTGCAAAGTACCAAAATCTTCTGGTGAAATAAAGCTCCAGCCGGCATAGTTTCTTTCATCCCCAAGTATTCGATCGATCTCAAGTGGATGTCCAATAGATTCATGAATTTGTAAGTATAATTGGTCTGGAGTCAAAATGAGGTCACGGGTATCACTCGGACACTCTTCTGCCGACAACAATTCGATCGCTTGTTTGCCAACTCTAACTGCATGTTCTTTGAGTACAGCATCATCCAAATCCTCAAGACCAGTTTGCAAACCATTGAGTCCAAATGAGCGATTTTGAACTTCATTTCCCTGCTTAGCCGTTACACCAAAATCTTTACTAACAATTGAGAAATTCTGAGTCCATTCTGAACCATTTGAACTGATGAAATAGATCGATGTCGTCAACAACCTGGCATAAGCCCAACGGTCGATGACCTCCTCCCCAACATTCATGTGATCAGTGACATCGATAAGCTTTTTCTGAATCTCTGCAAAGGATAAGGAATCGATGCTTTGCTTGGCCGCAGAACTGTATGAACCTGAATTTGCAGGACGCGCTTTCGCATCAAAAGAATGTAACTTGTGCTCAGAACAACTATCGGCTAATTTTAAGGCTTTTTGGAAAGCCGCGGTCACTCCGCTATTCGTCAAATTAACAGTTCCACAATAAGCGAACTGTCCATTTTTCAATACTTCCACCATGACACCATGACTGACATCCGAGTTCGTCGGATCCGGCTTGCCATTTCTGGCAACAATCATGTCTGTTATTTCATGGTATTCACGAATTCCCACCCAGTCACACTGAGGCGAAAATGAATCTATAAGGGTCTTCCAATTGGCTAATAACATAATTCACTCTCTAAAAATCATTTTTAGTACATTAGGTCCACAATAGACATTTTGTACTGATTTCAGATTGAGCCAAGCTGAATGATTTAACTTTGACAATTTAAGATGAAAAATGAGTGAGAATGGAATGAGCTCCAAATAGCAATTGAAGCTCATTCAAATAGCAATTTGCTTAGAATGTCAATGCTATGCTTTCAACATTATCAAATCCAAGGTTTTCAAGTAAGGGAAATAAAGACATGATGAATTCACCAGTCTGAGCATTTTCTGCTTTAACTCTGAAGTTATAAGCATTGATCATCTCATACCCACTGGTTGTCAGGTCTTCAATATAGAGATAGACTGTATTTCCATCACTTAAATTTGCTTCAACTACATAACTTGTAGAAGAATTAGAAAAGACATACTCGTTAAGAATAGATGGGCCTGGGTTGAGCCGTGTATTTCCAGTTAGTAAGTTTGCATCAGGAGTAAGCTGTACAACAGACCTTCCACCTGTACTTTCTAAAATATAGTTCTGTTCAATATTGGAAATTGAACCATCACTTATAGTTATACTATAGTTTCCTGAACCAGTTGTGAAGCCTCCGTCGTAAATTGTCTGATTATCATCAAAAATGATAATATCATTGCCGGCGCTTAGAGTGATGTCACCTCCACCAATCGAGAATCCACCGCCAGAATCAAGGCCACCGCCATTATTTGGAGGATCGATAAATACGCTATCACCTATTTCCAATATAATATTCTCACGAATAGATAAATAACCTACCTTTTCATAGATGTGACGCGTTTCATTATCTTTAGATTGTTCTTCACCGATGTAAATGTTGTTACCTTCTTTCGCAACCCAGGCAGTGTCCTTACCCCTTTCAGTTTGCATACTTGCAAAAAGAGTAGGCAGAGCTTGATCTTCTAGTGAAGTTAATTGATGATTCACTTGACTGATGCTAGCAGTAAATAAATCAAAATTGTCTATGATTGTGCCGCCCTCTTCAAGTACCAGATAGTCTACTCTTTCTGGACGGTGCCTTTGATTTGCTGCTTCTTCTTCTCTGAGGCGTACAAAAAAATCGTGATTTCTGACTCGGCGAGTTCTTGTTACAACAGGAGCTCCCCCATTGTTTGAAACGATACTTGTCAGCACAACAGGTTTACTCTCAAAAGTATGGCCAAATCTAACTCGTTTTAAAGTATCATTGACCAATGTTGTCGAATCGGCAATTATTCTTTTGCCATCATCAAGTTGATAGTGACCTCTTTCAATTACTAAAACTGACACTGAAGTATAGTCGCGATCCAAATCCTGATACAAAAAGTTTTTGATCTTCATTTCAAAACCTTCGGATGACAAATTACGGATTTTTATAGTGTAGGGGTTTTCGCGATTGTATGTAGGTCCAACAACCAGGATTGGATCTTCAAAGCCCTGGTCTGCTAAATTATAGTGATTCCAATTGCCATTAGCTGATAATGGCATCAGGTGCATATTCGGTGCACCTTGAATAACTTCTTGATTATTCGCAGTTGCAGTGAAGCTGAACCAAAGCATGGATAGCCCTAGAAAAAGAAAATATCTTTTTATCATTTTTGCCCTTAGTATTTTGATATATCTGCTTAAGTAAGCTGTGATTATATAGCACACACAATTTCATACAAGCGTATTATCACACACAATTAACGCTAAATGACACTATTTCACAATATTATTCGACTTCGCCCTCATTTATGACAACAATTCATTGATATTTTACCATTCTGTTGTGGCCGCTGAGAAGCTTTTTTTATACAATGCATCCTGTTAAAAAGTCTACATATCCGGAGATTTGAATGAATAATGAAATAGACTGGTTCTGTACACTGGGTGTCGGTCGTGGATTATTTTCACTTGAGCAAGTAAAAGCTCTTTTGGAAATAAGTCCGCCAGAAACGACTCTTATGGAATTTGCCCAGGGTACTTTAGATAATGGTTTTACGGCAGATGTCACAACTCTGCAACAAGTAATGGAAGAAGCTGCAAGAGATGCTGCACAAGTCGGCCCCTGCCCCGAGTCTGTACTGGCTTCTCCTACAGCGACTGAACCAGAGTTCAATCCACTGGCAACAGTCAATTCAGCTCAAGAAGACGCACCTCGTCGTAAGATTGCTTTCCCGGGTAAGTCATCTGGCCCTAAGCCATCACTTCCTGGAGATACTGCGACAGCTGATGTGCCTAGTTCCGCTCCTGCCGCACCGGTAGTTGCAACAGCACAAGCGGCTCCAAAGCCACCAGTCAAAAATGGCGATTATGAGTACATTTCACAATCTCATACTTATCCATTTGATCTCAACGGATTTCCAAACTTATCTGAGGTAGAAGAAAATCCGGGAAAAGCTGAAGAGCTGGTTAAACAGTTCCTACAGTATGCCAGATCAATCAAAGCAAGTGATGTTCACATCTCTTCTTGTTCTTACCCACACATCAGACGATTTGCCATAAACTATTTGATAGACAATCAACCAATTCTTTCCAAAGTAGCTGCTGAAGCCCTGAATATGGCCATGTTAAATCAGGCTCAAGTCGATCAATTTAAAGAGACATTGGAACTCGATTACAGTGCAGACCTGGGTAACAACGATCGTTACCGTGTGAACATTATGAAACACTTCCGTGGTGTTGAAGGTTCATTCCGTATCGTCAGTGACAGTATCAAAACTCTAGCTGACCTGGGCTTCAAAAATCCTGAAATTATTGAAAAATTGACGACTTACCACCAGGGTTTGATTCTGGTAACTGGCCCTGCGGGTGCCGGTAAAACAACTACTCTTGCGTCTCTGGTAGAGTTGATTAACAAAAACCGCGAAGACCACATTATTACTGTGGAAGACCCGGTTGAAATCCTCATTCCATCACAAGGCTGTAATGTTACCCAGCGTGAATTGCACACCAGTACAAAAAGCTTCGCCAACGCTCTAAGAGCAGCGCTTCGTGAAGATCCGGATATTATCGTTATCGGTGAAATGCGCGACTTGGAAACTATCGAAATGTCAATCAGTGCAGCTGAAACCGGTCACTTGGTTATCGGTACTCTCCACACCAGTAGTGCATCGGCAACACTCGACCGTATTCTTGACGTATTCCCTCCTGGACAGCAGCCACAGATCCGAGCGATGTTGGCGGAAAGTTTGAAAGGGGTGATCTGTCAGCAGCTGGTGCCAAATATTGATGGTACAGAGTTGCTTATGGCTCCTGAAATTTTGATCGGTACTCTTGCCGTCGGTAAACTTATTAAAGAAGGTAAAACTTTCCAGCTCGGAAGTATTATCGAAACCGGCAGTAAGAAAGGTATGATCTCTACAGAAGAATCATTCCTCGATATTTATAGAGAAGGTAAGATCACTTATGAAGTTTGTAAGCCGATGGTAAAAACTCTCGCGAAACTCAAAGTCCTTGACCAAATGCATGCCGCCGGTGGTGCAGCTGCCTATGAACAGCAGCAAGCCATTGCTGCTCAATCTGGTTCTCAAGAACAAACTAAAAAGAAAGGCTGGTTTAAATAATGTTAGAGATGGACAAATTTTTACGGTATATGTTTGATACCGGTGGTTCGGACCTTCACTTGCAAACTGGCATGGTTCCGAAAATCAGAAAAAGCGGTGTTCTTGTACCAATCGAAGGCGAAGGAGTCATCGATAAAGAGCATATGCTTAAAATTCTTGAAGAAATTTGCCCAAAGGATAAATGGGAATTCTTCATGGAAAACCTCGACCTCGACTTCGCTTATGAAATTGAAGGGCTCAGCCGTTTCCGTTCAAACTTTATGAACACCGTTCACGGGCCGGGAGCTGTTTTCCGTACAATCCCAACTAAGATTTTGACTCTTGAGCAGTTGAACCTCCCAGAGACATTTAAAGATGTCTGTGCTTATGACCGTGGTCTGGTACTGGTTACAGGACCTACTGGTTCTGGTAAATCGACGACTCTGGCAGCGATGATTAACTACATCAACGAAAATTGCAGTAAGCACATTGTAACAATCGAAGATCCGCTGGAATTCGTTCACCAAAACAAGCGCTCGATTATAGTTCAGCGTGAGGTTCACGACCATACACACTCGTTCAATAATGCCTTAAAAGGTGCGATGCGTGCTGACCCGGATATCGTTCTGGTTGGTGAGATGCGTGACCCGGAGACAATTTCACTGGCGCTCTCCTGTGCCGCCATGGGACTTTTGGTTTTTGGTACACTGCATACCAACAATGCTCCAAAAACCATTGACCGTGTGATTGGTGCCTTCCCAGCCGAAGAACAATCACAGATCCGTACGATGCTGGCTGAAACTCTAGTGGGAGTTATTTCTCAGCTTCTTTGTAAAACAACTGATGGTAAGCGTTGTGCATCTCACGAGATTCTTCTTAAACACGATGCCCTGCCAAACCTTATCCGTGAAGGTCAGTTGAACAACATTCGTTCTATCATCGAGTCCTCTTCTGCCCAAGGTATGAAGTCTATGGACAAAGATTTGAGCAGACTTTTCCAAGAGGGAAGAATTTCTCCTGTCGAAGCTTACATGAAAGCTGCCGACAAGACTTTGTTCCAGGATCATCTGCCGGCTGACTTCTTCGATCAAGGCGACTAAAAATCTCCCTACAAGCAAAACAGATATAAGCCGGTTGCTCTTAGAGCAATCGGCTTTTTTAGTGAGTCAATGAGTTTAAAACCCGTTGGGTAAACTCTGGCAGGTGCATGCGCTCTGCCAATTTTACAATAACAGATTTACCATCTGGTATTTTTATCAATTCAGATTTCTTGGCAATCGAAGCTATATTGAAGCCTTCAGTCCATTGGATGGATTCTTTCGCCCACTCTTCATGCTCCCAATCAAAAAAGCTTGGCTCCAGATTTAATATCCCCTCCTCAAGTGCAAACTGAGCTTTTTCACGGTCTAAATTGTGCACATGGCATGTGTGCTCAAGGAAATGCTTTTCAAGTAGTTTCTTACGACGGATATACTCGAATTTATCGGGAACTTCTATATTTGTCCCAGTAGTCATAACTACCTCTCCCTTTGTTACTACATCCTACTAACAAGAAGTATGCCGGGTCAATTACCAAAGTTTAAAAATAAAGAAAAAAATTGAAAAAACTTTAGCCTGTCAATTATCGTCGAGCTTTTGCTCAGAAGTGTTCGGCACAGTAGGATCTTTAGATATCCGGTCAGCCTTGTGCACGGTCCCTGGCAACCCCCTTCAACTCATCGAGGCAGGAGTTTGCGTCCGATAAATTTATTATCGAATCCAGGCAGGATG
>JAKVBD010000064.1 GCA_022446985.1 Lentisphaerales bacterium | reverse complement strand
CAAAGGCTATGGGTAAGACACAAATAGCTAGAATCGGGTTGTCTTCAAAGTTGGTTACTACATCTTCTGTGTTTGAGAAAAAAACATACCTTTGATTAATAGTTGTATATTGGTTATACTTTTCTCTATTTTCTGTAACATATTTTTTTTCAGAAACATAAATAGTAAGTAATAAACTTGGTTTAGTAAACTTTGCACTCTTTATTTCGGAAAATGAATTTTTAAAAACAGCTTTTTCGAATTGAGAGCTCGAAGAAGCACGTTTTTGATCGAATGATTCTGTCTTTGAAGTTATTGTGCGACAACCAATAGATATAATGCAGAATAAAAAACTTAAAATGATTTTGATGTTCAATCGAACGATATACTTATGTAAGTATTTCAATTTCTCTCTCCTTAAATACTTGAGATAGTTATTTCCCAAGCGCAGTTTTTATTTCTTCGACAATCTTTTCCATGCATTTCTCAATGCAGTCGATGGTGATGTCCGCAGCAGCACTGTAAAGAGTGCAGCGCTCTTTGTAAAGGTCCAGGAAAGTTTGTCCTTCTTTTATGACAACGCCGCGAGTACTAAAGTCGCCTAAGCGTTCTTTTAGAGTATCCATGTTGATATCCAGGTAGACGATGACGCCATTTTGCTTGAGGTGGTCAATGCCATTTTTACAGTAAATAGCGCTTCCGCCGGTTGAAACGATGTAGGAGTTGACATCGATATCCATGAGGTACTTTTCTTCTAGCTTTTTGAAAGTATCGATACCATCGTTATCGATGATGTCCTGCAGGCGTCTACCTTCATGACCTTGGATAAATACATCGACATCCATAAAATTCATCGACATATCTTTGGCCAAAAGAACACCAATTGTACTTTTGCCGGCACCGGGCATGCCGACCATCACTATATTTGTCTTACCAAAATAACTCATTTATAAAATCCTTTTACGACTCTTTGTTCTCTACTGTCGAATTAAAAATTTTTGATTCTCACGCAGAGCTCGCAGAGAATTTTTTCTAAAAGATACTCTTAAGAGAGAAGTTAGCAAAACTAGAGTTTAGGAATTCAGATAAATTCAACGTCACAATCAGGTAAGGATTTTAAGAAGACCTGTCCGTAGCGTTTGGTTTTGACGCGACTGTCGAGAATGGCAATAATGCCGGTATCGGTTTTAGAGCGAATAAGTCGACCAACCCCCTGACGTAGTTTGAGGACGGCTTCTGGAACTGAAAGCTCCATAAAAGAATTGCCGTTTTGACGATTGATGTGTTCAATTTTCGCTTGCACGACCGGGTGGTCTGGGACAGCAAAAGGCAGTTTGACGATGATGACATTGCTCAAAGCCTCTCCAGGAACATCGATTCCGGTCCAGAAACTGTCAGTTCCGAAAAGTACAGAGTGAACATCTTTCTTGAATTGTTCAACAAGTTTTAAGTTGCCGAGACCATCGCCTTGCTTTAGTAAAGTCCAGTTTTTGGAAACGAGGAAGGGCCTTAAGCGTTCGGCCATGTCGTTCATGAATCTATAGCTGGTGAAAAGAATAAAGGCTTTACCTTCGGTTTCCAGTAGGAGCTTTTTAATCTGCTCCTCGCAAGCCAGTGCAAATGCGTGCGTGTCTCGTGGGTCCGGCATACTACCACCAATATATGCTTTGACCTGATCTTTGTAAGAGAAGGGAGAGTCCAGTATGACGTCGTGTCTGTTTCCCAGACCAATTCGTTGACAAAGGTATTCAAGTTTGTCATCAACAGCCAGAGTCGCACTGGTTAAAACAGCGGGGATTTCCTGTTCAAAAAGCAGGCTTTTCAGCAGAGGGGCGACATCAACTGGAACAGCATTCATTGAAACAGTTCTATTTTGAGCCGAACCTGATGCATCGAACCAATATACGAAGTTGTCGTCGCGCATATTGATGAATAAATCAAAACTCATGCGGATCTTCTCACAACGCATTTTTACGGAGGTCAATTCGACAAGGCGCTCGGCATCTTCTTCTCCTGATATCGCCTCCATTAATCTGGCTTCAAGATCCATAAAGCCGGGCCCGAGATGGTCCGGCATGGCTCCCGGGTCGTTATAGCGCCAGGGGAGTGGACGGTCTTCAAACCAATCATTGATGTATTCGAAGTAGTGTTGGCATTGACGGTAAAATTTGCCATAAAAGTCCAAAAAGCTTTCGCCGGCTCTTTGCATGAGACCACGGCCGCGTTTGGGGTGATAGATTCTGTGTAGGACTTTAAAAACGGAACCAGGGTGAAGTCGCAAGCCAAGGTTCATGGCAGCATTGTGCTCAACCGTATGAGCTTCGTCGAATATCACAGCTCCGTAGTTGGGAAGAATTCCGGCATTTAGATCGCGAGTTTCGGATTTTATAGCCAGGTCACAAAAGAGCAGGGCATGGTTGGCGACGATGACTTGAGCATCTTGCAATTCACGGCGTGATTTTTGAAAGAAGCAAGGTTTGTAGTAGGGGCATGATTGATTAAGGCAATTGCCTTCTTCGCTGTTTACACTACCCCAGGCTTCAAAGTTAACTTTAAAATCGAGTTCAGATTTACTGCCGTTTTTTGCAGTCCTTGACCAATAGTAAATCTGGTCAATTTCCGGGATGAGATCATCTGAAGGCAGATAATCCATATTTCGGTCAGCAGCTGAATTGAGGCGTCTGAGGCATAAGTAGTTACCACGACCTTTAGCAAGGGCAGCCTGGAATTCGACATTTAGAATTTTTTGAATGGCTGGTAAATCGTTGGCAATGATCTGCTCTTGCAAGCTGATTGTATCTGTACTAATGACAACAGGCTTGCCAGAAGAGAGAGCATGTTCTATAGCAGGGACGAGGTAGGCAAAGCTTTTGCCTGTACCAGTGGGAGCTTCAACGACTAAATGAGAATTTGATTTTAAAGAGTGTTGGACACTTTGGGCCATTTGTAATTGCTGAGGACGGTATTCGTAATGTCGCCCTGAAGCTTCAGCGGCATCTTTTAATTTGCCATTTTCTTTAAAAATTTCGTCGATTGAAAAAACTGTTGCCATGCCTGTCTCTTATTGAAGCTGAGGGAAATATGGCAGGGTAAGTTCTAAAGGTCAAGAAGCCGCTTGAACGTGACGTAGAAGTTTCATGTAGTCTTCGAGTTCATGGACGGTTTCTTCGCAAATGTAGTCGAGTTGGTCGTTGGCAAGGCCAACAAGTTTGACTGCTTTCATATCCAGAATAGGAATGTAGTTGTCTATACTTTTACCAAGTTCCAAAGAGCGACAAATAATGTCAGCTATGTGAACAACAGCGGTTTCATACTTATGGCGCACGGCGAGAACTGGCGAGTGGTGAAAGGCGGCAGGTTCACGGATAACAGCAGGTAAACCCCACTCGGAGAAAAGGGCGTCGGCTACTTCCATATGGTTAAAACCATAGACTTTTCGCTCATTTTTATAAACCAGTATTTCTTTTTTGCCACAGGCTTTACTAAGGTTAACGACCGGTAATGTGTTTGAATTATTAAGAATAATCAGGCGGCCATAATCATGAAGGAGACCGGCATAAAAAATTTCTTCTGAGTTTTTATCGAGACTTTGATCAATGATTTGAGCGCACAGGCCGACAGCCAATGATCTTTCCCAAAAGTCGTCAGGAGTAAGGATTTCACTGAGTTTGTCGCCAAATGAAATGAAGCTGTCTTCTTCTTGCAGGAGAGTGCGGATTTTACCAAGACCAAGCTTAGGGATGGCTTTATTTAAGCAGCCTGATTGAGATTTGCCTTTGTTTAGCGGATCGTTTGCCATTTTAAGTATTCTGGCAGATAGTACCGGATCCATGGAGACAATCTTGCTGAGTTTGGGCATGGGAGTATTTGGATTGCTCAAAAGGCTTTGAATGACTGTGTTCAGCCCTTCCAAAGGAGCCGGCAATTGGCATTCTTTAAGGAATTTTTTAGCCTTTATGTTCATGCGTCCTCCTGCATCTTACGGCGGAGACAACGACCGGCAGCCAGTTTTAGAGCTTTAGTAAAGTCGTTGTTGGGATTGTGTATGAACATGGCGTCGATAATTTTATCAATTTCTTGTTGCCTTATGAGAAATTGGGTGGATTCGAGATCTTCGCTGGCTTCAATGAATATACGGCGGACTCCCCAGGTCTTGAGCATCTGAATCTTGCTGGTATTCAGCTCTGTACCTTCCGGCATGAGTAGCATTTTTGACTGACTGAAGACGTCTTTTGCTACTTTCATTCCTTCTTTGAGGACATCTGTACTTACATATTCCATTTACTAACGACCCATATTTTTCCCAGATTACATATAAACTCAGGAAGTGTACCAAGATTTTAAATTAGTTCTAAACAGTATAAGAAAGACTAAAAAAGAATATGGCTGGGCTGATCTTCGAGTTGATCCATTTCATGCATGAGTATTGTGGAGCGCCCAGGCTGGGTGCCAGTATTAATAAGGCAGAATGTATTGATCAAATAGCTATAAACAAATCAAGGAAACCACCGATCTTCGGATGATTCCCTTTTCTTCATTGCCTGATATAATTATACAATGAAGCAGCAGCTTGTCTGCGGCTAATTCGTTAGGAATAAATCAAAAAATTGTCAAGAATGAGTTAAGCTTTCCAGGGCAATAAATGATTTATATGGAATAAGTTAGAGTTCCATCTTGCTGTCTATTTTAACCATGACGAAGTACTCTGAGTCTTTTAAAAGATCTGTCCCGTCGTTTGGATAGATATTTCTGTAAGCCGATGGAGGAACCTGAAAACTGCCATTTGGACCTTCGACTTTGAGGTATTTACCATCGATGATGTTTCCTAATCCATGAAGGCACTTAAGTTTGAAACCGGCTTCTTCTGGATTCTCGGTATTTGTCTTAAAAGTTTCTTCTTCTTTTAGTTGGCAGAAGACGACGCAGATTTTGCGACCTTCAAGGTAGTTAATTTCAACAGGCATGAGTGGTTCCATATTTATTGCTTAGTGAAAATGAATCTCATCAGGCTTATGTCAAGAGCAAATGTCTTGGGAGATAGATTGACTTTGTCAAAATTTGAGAGAAAGTGCATGTAAATAAAAGAATTAGTCAAGGTAAATAAATCACCCATGAAGATAAAAGTTGCAAGTGTCGCACTGAATCAGACTCCGCTCGACTGGAATGGCAACCAAGCAAGGCTTGGACAGGCTTTGGAAAGCTTACGTGAAGAGGGCGTTGCGCTTGCCTGTTTTCCGGAGATGGCCGTTTGTGGTTATGGCTGCGAAGACGTCTTTCTGGCTGATTATCTTTATGAAGAGTGTCTGGAGATACTCACTGAGTTCTTGCCACTCACAAAGGGACTTGCTGTTGGTATAGGTTTACCTCTCAAGGTAGATGGAGGCCGGTATAGTGCTGTCGCTTTTGTGGTAGACGGCAAACTTCAGGGTTTTTACTGCAAGAAGAATTTGGCAAATGATGGTCTTCACTATGAACACCGTTGGTTCAAAGCCTGGGAAGAGGGCGTTGTCAGTGAAGTAGAAATCGATGGCCAAAAATACCCTGCCGGAGATACGCAGTTTTCCTTAAATGGACTTACTATCGGTTTTGAAGTTTGTGAAGATGCCTGGGTTGATTGTCGATTTGAAGGAAACCAGCAGGCATCTGGGAGTTCAGTTATTTTGAATCCTTCTGCAAGCCACTTTGCTTTTAGAAAAAATATTGAAAGGCGGCAATTAGTTGTAGAGGGCTCTAAGTCTATTGATGGTGTTTACCTCTACGCTAATATGTGTTCAAATGAAGCCGGCCGTATCATTTACGATGGTAGTAACTTTATTGCAAATAAAAATGAAGTAATTGCTGAGAATCAACGTTTTAGTTTTGAAGAAGTGCAATTGACCTTGGCGACGGTTGAAGTAGAAATACAAAAAGATTTACTGGAATACCAATTTGAAACTGGCTTCAAAGTAGTGGAATCATCTGAACCATTAACAGAGTCTTTAGCAGCGTTAGAACAATTGAGTGAAGATGAAGAGTTTTTGTTAGCAGAGACTCTGGGTTTATTTGATTACGTACGCAAAAGCTTTAGCAAAGGTTTCATTCTGTCCTTATCAGGCGGCGTGGACTCGGCGACCTGTGCTGTTCTAATTCGCTACATGGTGGAAAGAGCAGTGGCCAAACTGGGGATTGAAGACTTTAAAAAGCGTCTTTCTTACTTTGCACAGGTTCAAGACGCGAAAACTGTTGATGAGATTATGTCCTCTATGCTTTGTTGTGTTTACCAGGCAACGGCTAACAGTGGTCCAGTAACGGAAAATGCCGCTGAGTCTTTAGCTAAAGCAATTGGCGCCGATTACCATTTCTTTAATGTCGATGGTGTCCTTGAAGGTTACAAGGGTTTGGTTCAGGGAACTATGGATCGCGACTTGAGCTGGGAAAAAGATGACCTGGCTTTACAAAATATTCAGGCGCGTGTTAGAGCTCCAGGAATTTGGATGGTAACCAACCTGCGAGGTGGTCTTTTGGTGACAACCAGTAACCGCAGTGAAGCTGCTGTAGGTTATGCTACTATGGATGGTGATACCAGTGGTAGTATTTGTCCTCTCGGTGGAGTTGATAAGACTTTCCTTAGACGTTGGTTGGCTGTGGTGGAGAAAGATTCTATCAATGCCTGCGAAGCCATTACGTCTTTAAAGTTTGTCAATGAACAAGAGCCTACTGCAGAGCTGAGACCTTCAGATCAGGAGCAGAAAGATGAAGAGGATCTCATGCCTTATGAAGTTCTGGACTTCATAGAAAAGGCTTCTATTCGAGATAAGAAAAGTCCTCAGAGGATTTTTGATGGAGTGCAGAAAGAGTACGGTGCAGATGCTCAAAAGGCTTTTCAATGGATTGAGAAGTTTTATCGTCTCTGGTCCAGAAATCAATGGAAGCGCGAGCGCTATGCTCCGGCTTTTCACATGGATGATGAAAACCTCGATCCAAAAACCTGGTGCCGTTTTCCTATTTTGAGTGGTGGTTATCAGCGTGAACTAGCGCGGATAAAAGCCAGCTTAGGATGAATCCCTCTCTTATAGTCTTTGATCTGGATTATACTCTCTGGGATGCCGGGGAAACGTGGTGCGATCACTTGAATCCTCCCTTTGAAAACACAGCTGCAGGTCCCATTGATTCAGATGGCCGCCTGGTACGCCTGTATGATGATGTTCGGGAAATTTTAGACTGGTGTCAACAGGAGAATATCTCAATGGCATTGGCTTCGAGAACCTATGAGCCAAGTTGGGCCGGGAAGTTGATATCTATGTTGGGTATAGCTGACTTGTTCGATTATAAAGAGATCTTCCCTGCCAGTAAAGTGACCCACTTTACCAATCTTCATGAAGCTTCCGGAATTCCTCTGAATGAAATGCTCTTTTTCGATGACGAGATGCGAAATATCTATGAAGTCGGTCGTATGGGAGTGACTGCAGTTTTTGTTGAAAATGGCATGATCATAGAGCTTTTCGAAGAAGGGCTAAAAAAATGGGAAAGCAAACAGTAGTCATTTACTTTCCCTTATGTGTGCGGAAATTTATTTATTCTTGAAAATCTGACTCTGGGTAATTTTTACAACCAGGTCCTGAAGTTTGTAACCGCTGCCAGCGATCTCTTCAGAGATACGCTCGATTTCCGGATGATCTTTGAAGGTCATTTTGCGACCAGTGGCATAGATCATCAGCTTTTCTGTTAAAGCCTTGGCAAATTGCGATTTCTTCGAAACCAGAATCTCCTTCAGATCTCTTTCGTCACCAAATTTTTGGCCATTTGGTAACTCTCCGGAAGCATCAACGAGGTGAGCCTTCTGGCGTCTTACCTTTTTAGGGTAGTGAGTTCTGAGTTTTCCTACAGGGTCAAAATTTTCTAAAGCAAAACCAAGTGGGTCAATTTTGCGGTGACACTCAGCGCAGGCTTCTACACTGCGGTGCTTTTCAAGTTGCTCTCGAATAGTCGTTGTGCCGCGCGTGTCCGGCTCTATTGGGTCAACATCCGGTGGCGGCGGAGAAGGAGGTGTTCCGAGAATATTTTCTAGAATCCAGATACCGCGTATAACCGGAGAAGTTTCAACTCCGTTTGAAGTCAGCGTTAATATACTGCCTTGTCCGAGTACCCCGCCACGACGTGAGTCCGCCGGCAGTTTAATTTTGCGGAAGTGTTCGCCGACGACATTCGGGATCTTATAGTGGTCAGCTAACTCGTCGTTTATGAAGGTATAGTCAGAGTTCAGCATATCGACAATAGAACGGTTCTCTTTGAGAATGTGTTCAAAGAAAAGGAAGGTTTCTTTGCGCATGGCATTTTCTATACGGTCGCTGTAGTAGGCTTTGAACTTACCTGGGTCCGGCGGCATACTTCCGAGTGTATTTAGTCTCAACCAGCTATCAGTAAAGTGCTTGGTGAAGTTCGCCGCTTTGGGGCTTTTCAACATGCGTTTTGCTTGTTGTGCCATGACTTCATTGGTCAACTTGCCATCTGCTGCGAGTTGTGTAAGTTCGGCATCTGGCTGTGAACTCCAGAAGTAGTAAGAAAGCCTGGATGCCAATTGGAATTGACTGAGTTGACCGCCAGCACCTTCATCGAGATACAAAAACTGAGGAGAAGTCAAAATGGCTTTTAGGCCATGTTTTATAGCTGTTTCTTTGTCATCGCCTTGAGCCAGTCTTTGTTTGACATAAGAAATGTAGTGGTTGATGCTTTCTGGAGTCTGAGGTGAACGGAAAGCTTTGCTGGCAAAGTTGGTTAAAACTTTACTTACATCCAGGTTTTCAGGATTAATCTCTTTACCGTAAAGAGCCTGGTGACTTTCTGGTGGCCAGGTATTAAAAAATGGACCTTCAATCTCAAAGTTGTGTATGCGCATGACCGGGCCCTGGTAGACGTCCGATAAAATTTTACCTTCAATTTTCACCTTTTGGCCTCTTAGTGAAGAGCTTTGAGCCACTTTTAGGTTTTCGGCAATTTCCGGGTGATATTTATAACCGACTTTATTGATAAAGTTTTTGGTCGAAGCACTGCCATTTATCCAGTGAACAAAAGGAATCGCATCCTTGTTGAGCCAGGTTTTAGCCTCGTACCATTGCACGTTATTGTCTGCTAGTTCAAAGATTTTTATACGGTGCCTTTTGCTACGGTCATTGTTGATGCCATAGCGGTTGTGTGCTGCAACCAGGGCCATTTTCATCTTTTTAGTCAGGTCGATGTGGATGTCCTTAGGCTCATAAGGATGCGTCAGTCGGTGAGCCGCATCTGCTTTGACGCGGATATTGTAGAAACCATCATGTGCTATTGGGCGGCGATTAAAGTAGCCAGGGTAAGTGACGCCATTGCCATCCTGACGACCGTGACCGATTTCGAGGTACTTGTCATCAACGTTTTTCAGCCAGAAAACACCGGAACGAGCCATTTTTTTACTACCTTTAAAGTCCTTGGCGGAGAAAGTCATCTTCTTTGCTGGAGGCTGGGCTGAAAAGAAGGTGGCTTTATCAATGAATTTCTCGGCAGCTGCGAGGTATTGCTTCAATTGAAAGTCAGAAAGAACCAAGTGTTCTCCGATATTGTCAAAACCTTCTTCAGTTGCATCTCCAGGGAAAAGGTCAGTCGGATCATAAGCATCGATATTTATGTTCAACAAAGAGGCAACTGTTTGAGTGTATTCAAAACGGTTTAAGCGGCGCAGTGTAGTTTCAGCTTTCATCGCCTCAGACTCGATACTTTGAAGAGAGTCTGTTAACCAGCTGATAACGAACTTATTTTCTTCTTTTGAAGGGTGCTTGACGTTTTTCTTCTCAGGAGGCATTTCTCCGAGATTTAATGAATCGAGAATTTCTGTCCAGGCAATGATATCATCTTCAGTGCGGATCTCTGCCGTTAATTGATCAAAGCGGCGATCGCCTTTCTGTTTATCTTCACCATGACAACGTATGCAGTAAGTTTCGACAAATTTATGAATTTTCGGATCGACTTTTACAGACTCAACTTTTTCTACTTTTGGCTTGGCAATTTCAGTTTTAGCCGATTTCTCAGGGCTATCTTGAGCTGCAGCCGGAGTAGCTTTTTGAGCCGTGTGTTGTGAGTTTTCTTTCGTAGATGAAGGAATATAATTTTTGCAGGAAAGGAAAATGCCGGCACCAATTCCAAGAACTAGAATGATGCCCGGCATAGACGAAGATTTTTTCTTCTTCGTCCCCCTCTTTAAGTTGTTTTTATCGACTTTAAATTTTTTAGACATACTAGCCCTCCAACTCAGTTAGAGTTCCAGTGGAAGTGCTGAATTTATCTATTTCCATACCAAATTTTTGCAGCATCGTTAAGTAAAGATTACAGGCTGCTGTACCACGGTTACCTTCTTTAGGATGAGCAAAGTGTCCAAGGTGTTTGAAACCACCACCGGCAACCAGTAAAGGCAGGTTGCGGTTTGAGTGAGAACTGGCGTTGCCTAAACCACTGCCGATAAGGCTTATGGTATTATCAAAAAGGGTTTTGCCATTGGCTTCTTTGACTTCTTTCATTTTCGTCAGAAAGCGGCTGAATTCAGTCGTCTGATGTTGCTCGATGACTTGTAGTTCTTTGAGGAATTCCGGAACTTGACCATGGTGAGTAAGTGGGTGATGACCACGAGAAATTCTGTAACCGCCAAGGTTCGGTCCAAGACTTGAGTTTTCAAGAGAAATAACTCTGGTTGAATCGGTTTGTAGAGCCAGAACAACAAGGTCGTAGTAAAGGTGCATTTTATTAATCAGGTCTAAAGAGTCAGCTTGAGCTTTAATCTGATACTTAACCTGTGGTTTTGGCTTATGAAGCCAGCCTTTGCTCATAGTCAGTTTTTTCTCAACAGAGCGCACAGACGTGAAGTACTGATCAAGTTTTTCCTGGTCGTGCTTACTGACGCGTTTTTTCATGCGCTCTGCATCTACTTTTACAAGGTCGAGAATACTTGTATCAATACCAATTTTATACTCGCGCTTGCGGGCCACTTGCGGGCTGATTTTACCAAAAAGGATTTCGTAAATGTGTTGCAGTTTCACAATTGGTGGAATCGCCACTCCAGCGCTTGTCCATGATAAACGGGTTCCAGAGTCAGGACCACTACTTAACTGAAGTGAAGAATAACGCGTTTTTATACCAACATGAGCAGCGGCTTTTTGGTCAACACTTATACAGCCTTCCGGCATGTACTTGGCATCGCGCGACTTAACTCCGGTTAAGAAAGTGTGAGTGCCTTTGTGGCCGCCATTCATTCCCGGGTGATCAAGTTTAGAAAAAACAGAAAGATCATTTTTGTGTGCTTCTAAAGGCTTTAAAAGCGGCGATGGAGTATAGTTTTTACCTTGATCCTTGGGAAAGAAAAGAACAGGGGCAAAACCATAATTATTGCCCACACAAACCATGCGCATAGGAACGTTTTCAGTATTTTTAGCAAAGGTCTCAAGGAAGGGCAGGGCCATAGTCGAGCCACCGACACCCTTTAGAAAATTTCTTCTGGAAATCATATTCGAAATCTCATTTATATTACACAGCACATTTAAAAAATATACGAGATAGAAGTCAGCAACAGAAATATTGTTACAGTAAAAACGAACAAATAGTCAAATTATGTGATCTTTAAGCTTACTGATTCGAAACCCTTACCTGAATTGAGTAAGATTATTGGTGCGAAGTCTATGATGGGGAAAACTAAGGAATTTGTATGTGTAAACTGTTGGTCGTGTTACTGTTTTTTGTATCTGTTTTGGCGGCAGATAACTCAAAACCAAATATTGTAATTATTATGGCGGACGATGTCGGTTATTCTGACATAGGTTCTTTTGGTGGAGAGATAAAAACACCCCATCTTGATTCTCTCGCTGATAATGGTCTGCGCTTTACTAATTTTTACAGTGAAAATATGTGCTGGGTTTCCAGGGCATGCATGCTTACTGGATCTTATCACAAAGCTTCTTTGCAGAACAAAGGAATTCATCCCGCTGCTGTAACTCTCCCGGAATTGTTGAAGACTAAAGGCTATAAAACTTTTCTGACAGGGAAGTGGCATCTGGAAAGTAAGCGTTTTCCAAGTCCGCTGGATCGTGGTTTTGATCATTTTTATGGAACTCCTGGTGGAGCTGCCAGCTTTTTTGCGCCTTATAATTTAACGCGTGATCGGAAAATTATTAATGAAGAATACGATGACCCTGATTACTACTTCACCGACGCTATTTCAGATAATGCAGCTAAGTGGATAAAAGAGACAGATAAAGACACCCCTGTTTTTATAAATGTTGCTTATACAGCTGCTCATTGGCCACTGCATGCATTCGATGAAGACATCGAAAAATATAAAGGCAAGTATGCCATGGGCTGGGATAAAATTCGCGAACAAAGACTAAAGCGTATGAAGGCTATAGGAATAGTTGATGAAACTGTAGAACTTTCACCTCGCCATGAGAAGGTTAAAGCCTGGGAAGAGACGCCAAATAAAGAGTGGGAACAGCGTCGTATGGAGGTTTATGCTGCACAGCTGACGGTGATGGATGAAGGAATTGGCCGTATGATACAGGCCCTTAAAGATTCTGGTCGTTTTGAAAATACCTTGATCTTTTTTACCATCGATAATGGCGGCTGCCATGTAGAGTTTGATAAGGACCGCAAGGGGTCTTTTTTACCTAAACAAACACGCGATGGAAAGCCGATGACTCCCGGTAATCTTCCGGGTGTTATGCCAGGGCCAGAAAATACTTACCAGAGTTATGGCTATGGATGGGCTAATATGAGTAATACTCCATACCGTTATTTTAAGCAGTATGGTTTTGAAGGAGGTATTCGCACGCCGATGATTGCGCATTGGCCAGCCGCGATTAAGGCAAAAGGTAAACTTGTCAAAAGCCCAACGCATTTGGTTGATCTTATGCCATCGATTATGGATATCGTTGGTGTTGAATTACCGGAAAAGTCTTTTGAGAAAAGTTCTATGCCCCAGGACGGATCTTCTGTAAAGCAGACATTGCTCGAACCAGAAAAAATCCGTACTGCGACACCATTGTTTTTTGATCATGCTAAAGGTCGGGCTTTGCGCTTAGGTGATTGGAAAATAGTCCTTTCTAAGGAAAAGGTGGCGTCGAAAGATTGGCAACTTTACAATCTGACTCAGGATCCAGTTGAGGTTAATGATTTGGCAAAAACCAATCCAGAAAAGCTACAACAGCTGATTAACGAATGGCAAAGACTCAGCCAATTAATGAATAAGAAGCAGGCTATGTAACTCAGGTCTTAAAGCGTCCCACCATGTTAAGGATTTCACTGGACATCTTTGAAAGGTTGTGAGAACCATCATTGAGTTCATTGGTGGCTTTTAGGGAACCTTGAATTCCGTTGTTAACTGAAGCAACATTTTTTGACACCTCAAGAGTCGCTTCTTGTGCGCTTTCAGTAACAGAGGCGACTTCTCCGGCGGAGCTTTCTATGGTGGTGATTTTGTTACTTATCTCTTTCACTTGATCTGAAGAGTTTTTGATATCTTCATAGATGTTATTTAGTAGGGTTGAAGCTTCGAGGGTATTGCTGGAATTACTATTGACATTGGAGCTCTGCTCTTCAATGGCACGTGCAGTTTGGCTAATCATGTTTTCTAGTTCATCCATGAGACCTTTCACACTATCAATGTTTTCAACTGTATTTTGAGTTGATTGTTTTATCTTATCTATGCGCGATACAATTTCCTCGGTGGCATCCGAAGTTTCTTTTGCTAAAGATTTAACTTCGTTGGCTACGACAGCAAAGCCTTTGCCGGCTTCACCGGCTCTTGCCGCTTCGATTGTAGCATTGAGTGCCAGTGTTTTTGTTTGTTCGGAAATATTGTTGATTAAGGTGATGATCTCGACAATTTCATCAGTCGCCAGGACTAATGACTCGATATCTTTAGAGGCCTGTTCTATGCGGTTTACTGTATTATTTGAAGCTTGCCGGCTTTGTTCGGCATTATTTGAAATGTCGGAAATACTCTGAGCCATTTGAGTCGAGGCTGACGCAACAGAGTTTATGTTGTTCTGAACGGTGCCAAGCGAACTTGTAACAGCATTAATAGATGATGAAATGTCGTTGGCGAACTTTTTGGACTCTTCAGAGTTTTTAAAGACTTCGTTGGCCTGCTCTGCCACCATTGACATATTTGAACTGAGTTCTTCTACAGCCGCAGCCACTGACTGAGTTTGTGTACTCATATTCTCATTGCTTAAGTTGATGCCATTTGCATTGTTGGAGATATTTTCTGAATAATCAGCCAGCTTTTGAGAACTAGATTGAGTTTCTTGGATGATGTTTTGAATTTTCTCTGTGAAGATATTGAAGTTTTCACTCAGTTCTCCGAGTTCGTCTCGACTGTTAACCGGCAGTCTGGAGGTTAAATCTCCATCGCCTTCAGATATATCTGCCATGGTGGCAGAGATAATTTTGATGGGAGCGACTATTGATCTGGCAACAAGAAATGAGAACACAACTATAGTTAGCAGTGTGAATAAAACAGTATAAATAATTTGGGTTTGTACAGATGAGATCACGGAGATGGCGTCTGATTTAGCGACTCTGACAAGAACAGCCCAGTTCATGCCGGGATAACCAAGAGCTCCGCGGAGTGGAGCATAACCTGCAGCCTGGGTAATTTTCTTACGGGCATGGTATGAGTAAGTTGAGCCGGTCTTGCCATCAATGGCCAGTTGTGCAGATTTAACACCTTTGGCTGCCAGGTTCAGTTTAAAGATAACATTTTCAAAGTCGTAAGTTATATCTTCAGTTTTTTTCGTATGAGGGTCATAATCAAGAATGATATTTCCTTTGCCATCCAAAAGAGTCAGCTCTGCTGATTTCAGGTCTTGTTGCTTCAGTTTTTGATAAGTGCTTTGAAAGATTTCTTCAACGATGCTGAAATTGGCTCGGTTACTCCAGTAAGCAATGACATTTCCAGAACTGTCATAGACAGGAGCTGAAAAACTAAAACACATTCCAGTAGAGTTTGCATAGACAGACTTGACATCTTGATCGATGTGTATGTCTTCAATGTAGGTGCCGCTGGAATTGGAGTTTTCTTTAGCCGAGTTTGGCTGACTTTGGGTAAATTGTCCTTGGGATAAAGCTTTGAACCATTCCGTTTCAGCAAAGCTTTTTTCATATAGGTGGGAAGTATCAATGGAATCGCCGTTGTGATCTTTTGTATTCGCTGAAATTAATTTTCCATCTAAATCAACGAGTAAAGTGAGGTAATATATGTCGTAAGTGTCGACATAACTATTCATCATAGCTGCCAGGTTAGAATCTTTTGATTTGGCATACCAATTAGACTTGTCTTGTATATTGCCATTTAGAGCAAAGGCTTGAACATCTCCGTATCTTTCAAAAAGATTTCTATCGATTAAATTAGCTATAGAAGTGGAGGTTTTTTCATAAAATTTAAGGTTTGAATTCTCTAACTCCGTAAAGGCATTTTTAGATACCATTATTACGAATGCCACCGGTAGTATACCAATGATTAAAAAGGAAATAATAAGCTTGAATGTAATTTTCACCGGTCCAACTCCTGATATGTCTCTTCAGTGTCGCATTAAATGTACCCTTTTTATACAAGTTGGATAATTATTGGTTATTTGACAAAAAGTTTTTCTTTTCAACTTGTATGGATAAAATAAAAATAATTCTGCTTTAGTCCTTATTTCTATCCCACATACCACCGGTACCTCCACCCCAGACGGAGTTGATATTTTCCAGTCTGACTGAGCCATCTACGAAGAGAAAGTTATAGCTGAGGAGCATATGTGAAAAGTCATTTGATCCAGATAACTGCTGTCTTTCTGCCATCGGCCCAGATCTTTGGCAAAAGCATGATTAGTGCCGCCAATGGAGTTATAAGGAGCTTGTTGCTCGAGAAATGCGATTGTGTAGGAAGGGGCACAGATTTGGGCATTTGAGGCTGAAACGTTTCGACCTCTTATACCTTTGGAAATGGATTCAGGACCACCGCTACCATTGTTCCAGCCATAGCATTCATGGTTTAGGTGGGTTGTACTCGATCGTCAAATTGTTTTCGTATGGGGAGAGTATCGATTGGTCAGTAAAAACGCTTTTGCATTTCATTTAGTAGATCGGGATATTCGTCGTATTGGTAATCACTCTCACTTTTTTGGGTAGCGAATGGAATATCAACTCCCATGTAGCCGGCCAAAGCTTCATCCCAGGTAATACAGCCTCCCTGAGTTTTATCGTGAGCAAAAGTAAAATATCCGTCATTGTTATCAAGGCCGGCATATTCGGCTTTACCAATTTGACTAAGCATACTGACACAGACGCCAGACTTTGCTGCTTTCCGGCTTTTGCTCAGTGTTGGCATGAGCATACTGGTAAAAATACCGATAATAGCGATAACAACTAAGAGTTCAATGAGGGTGAATTTAGCTTTCATACTTACATAATTTTTTGTTGTAGAAAAAATATTTGAATTGTAGAGTTTTAATATAATACTTCGAAGAAGTGAAATGAAAATTTTTGGTAGTTTTAAATAGGAATTTCAATCCTAAAGTGTGTGCCAGAGTCGATCGAACTGCTGACCAATGCTAATTTTCCACCAAGTAGATCGACTTGTTTTAGACTTAGAGCCAAACCGATACCAAGGCCCTCATGTTGTCTGTTTATACTGGAGTCAGCCTGTTTGAACTCTTTGAAGATTATAGACTGCTGCTCTTCGTTAATGCCACAGCCAGAGTCATCTATGTCTATTATAAGTTTTTCTGTAGTCAGTTCAGCAGATAGGTTGATTTCGCCATGAGTGGTAAACTTTAGAGAGTTGGATAATAAATTCCAAATAATATTTTCCAATAGGTTAAAGTCACAGTGGATCAAACCTGACCAATTATTCCAATTAATATCTAAATCAGTATTTTTGTCTTCAAGTACTGAGATTTGATTCACTCTCTTTGTTAATGTCTTCTGCAAGTTATTGATATCAAATTCTATAAGATTAAGGACAGCACTTTTCCTTGAAAGTGAGATGAAACTAAGGATATCATCGATTGTAGTCATCATGCGAATACTAGAGCGATAGAGGATTTCAAAGCTTTCTTTATTAATCTCATCTCTTATTATTCCTAAGCCGCCGAATATGCCATTCATTGGAGTTCGCAGTTCATGGGAAACGACTGAAAGGAATTCTTCCTTGACTCTGTTACTTTCTTTAGAGTCTTCGAGAGCTTTAGCAATTAGCAGGTCAGCTTTTTTGCGTTCAGAAATATTCTGAGAGATTCCCATTAATTTTTCAATAGATCCATCAGCATTTACTATTGGTCTAAAGCAGGATTCAAAGAAAAGCTCTTCATCTTGATCATTGATAATACTAAATTCAAAAAAGGAGGTTTTTCCCTTAAAAGCTTCTTGCATCATTTGTTTAATTGTGGCTTGTTTTTCTTTATTTGGCAAACTGCAATAGTCCAAGCCAATAATTTCACTTTCTGATTCAACTCCCATCATTCCAAGGCCTGCACTGTTCATCGAGCAAAGCTTGCCATTTTTATCAATTTCATGGATACACATAGGTGTGGCTTCAACAAGATCACGCAATCTTTTTTCGCTTTTGATTAGTTCAGATTCACTTGATCTTATTTTAGAGATGTCCTGCTCTGTAGAAACGTAGTGTGAGACATCTCCACGTGAGTCTACAATTGGAGAAATATTTAAATGAATCCAAACTTCCTCTCCAGATTTTCTGTTATTGAGTAAATCACCTTGCCATGCTTGTTTGGAGTTAAGGTGTGCCCACATTTCTTTAGTGACTTCATTGGAATTTTTGTCAGAGTTTAAAAAATTTTGATTTTGGCCAATGGCTTCTTCACCTGAGAATCCGGTGATCTCAGAAAATGCATTATTTACGTACTGTATAGTTCCATTATTGTTGCAGATGATTATCGCATTTGGGCTTTGTTCTAAAACCTTAGATTGTATTTTCAGATCTTGTATTGACTTTATGAGTCTGATACAAACAATGGCAGTAAGCCAAATAGCAAAGAGAGCAAGGCTGCGATTAGTCAAAACCTTCCATTGTTCACCATCTTGGGGTGAAAATACATACCCTAAGACAGTTAGTAAAGAACCGAGTGAAGCATACAGGTAGATATGTGACTCTTGATCGTTTTTCAAGGCTATGAAGACAAGTAGAATGTAAGGAACACTTCCAGCCACACCTATAATATTTATATCTATGATAAATAAAATTAGCGCAGTGGATAAGCATATAGTGTGTTTTTTAAACATTTATAAATGAGCAAGATTTTTAAAAAAAAGTTTGGTTTGAAAAAACTACGCAACTTTTACGCCATTAATATCTTGGAGTTGTAATAAAAACTTATGTTATTCATCTTAACTAGAAAAGGAGTTTAAGATGACAAAGAGAATTGTTGTGATATTTTTACTATTGTCAATAGTTGTAGATGCTAAGATAGATATGAGTCAATTTAAAGATTCTGTGAAATTTGGTGATCAGTCAGTGTCGATTGATAAAGCTGAAATTATCATCAATAAGATGCCAGGTATAGGTTCAGCTAAGCCGTCGAAATATATCGTCGTAACGCTGAAAACAAGCGATGGCAAAAAGATCAAAGCGCCTTACAAGATTGTTTCTTTGAGCTTTCCCGGGTACACCCGAAGATTTACCCAAAAGGTTACCGAAAGTCGCGGTGATGGTTGTGTAGTAAGGGAATTGCCGGAATGGGCCGGTAAAGGAATTTTAGTTGCGTTAACTATCGAAGATTCATCAGGTAAGCAAACAAAAATAAGAAGCACTACCACAGTGTTGAAAGTGCATTAGAAGTGCCGACATAGTATCGGCACATTTTAAACTTTACTGCCAAACAACCTTTTCAGAATCGACAAAAATGGCTTTATCTTTTTCTGGGAAATTTGCCGGCGGATTAATTGTTACTTTGCCACGAGCCGCAAATTGAGTACTGCGTGCTAAAATGTCTTGAAGCCGACACACTCAAGCGATTTACAATTGGCATGACCCATGGGCAGGTGAGCGATAGTTCCTTTACCATACTTGATGACCATGATTATAGGCTAGGTTTCTTTAGAACCTTTAGCCGCGAAAGAACTGGCGATAACTTCAACATTTTCAGCAGGGCCACGCAGTGAGTGGTAGAGTTCATCTTTAGCGTGAAGCCACTCGGTAGCAAGACTTTTAGTATATGGAGGTGAGGATTGTCATGTTTCACAAGGAATTCTCTTTGAGGGCCATGACCGCCACTTTTACCTACATTTTTACAACACTTTTGCCACTGACTTTTTCTTTTGCGCAGTATAAATCCTGAAGTGCCGGCTTTACGACTGCCCCAGCCACCAATGGTAATCATTTTGTTGTATTCGACCCAATCCGCACAGGAGTTGCCTGCTGCATGTACAGGTACAAAACCAACGCCATTTTTGACGAAAGATTCAAATACTGTTTTGGTATTTTCATTCCAAAGAGTTTTACCGCCATCATTAAATTTACTGACAACGACTTCATATTTTGAGAAATCCGGGTTCCACTTGGCCCATTCATCTTTAGAAGCTTTTTTTCCTGGAGAAGTGTTGACGTCGACTTTGAATTTATCAGTTTGCAAAAGAGTTGCTTTAATTGCTCTGGTCGTTTCCTTCCAGTTATGCTTGTTGACGCCATCGATGATAAGGGCTTTAATTTTTGATTCCTGAGAAACACAACTGTTTAGGATAACCAGTACAAGCAAGACAAGTAATTATTTTCATTTAAATACGCAATCAATGGTATTTTAACATGAAAAATAAGATAATTTCCGGTCGAGATCGTTTTCAAACAAAAAGCAAATTCCAATGAATCTTACAGTTTCGCTTACTTTACAGGAGAATCTATATCTTTTTGTTGCAGGGAACTTTTCGTAAATGTGCTCAAAAAATGAATTTCATCCGTTAAGGAAAGTAATGAAATAGAGTTTAATGCTATTTAGAAATAATTAATTCTAAAATTGATGAGTGTGCTTATGTCTAAGAAACCCAATATAATTTTTATCATAACTGACCAGCAAAGGTACGACACGATCCATGCTCTTGGCTATGACTACATGGAAACTCCAAACCTTGATAGATTAGTTCGCGAAGGTGTGACTTTTACGAATTGTTATGTGACTGGAGCTTCTTGCGTTCCAGCCAGGGCCAGTCTCTTTAAAGGTGTCTACCCGCATACTTCCGGTATTTTGAAAAATGCCGATTCCTGGCAGCACTCCTGGGTAGAGAATCTTCGAGATGCCGGTTATAACACAGTGAATGTCGGTAAGATGCACACTTGGCCACTGAACACTCCATGTGGATTCAAGCACCGCTTTGTCGTTGAAAATAAAGACCGCTTTCTCGAAGGTCGTCATTTTTATGATGAGTGGGATAAAGCCTGTAGGGCACGTGGAATTGTCAAACAGCAGCGCGTTCTTTATCGTCAAAGAGAAGATTACCAAGAAGCCATGGGTGCTTTCCTTTGGGAACTGGATGAAGATATGCACTCAGATTTCTTTGTCGGTAACTTTGCTCAATGGTGGTTGAAAGAGTATCCAAACAGAGAACCTCTTTTCATGCAGATTGGCTTCCCCGGACCACACCCTCCATACGATCCAACTCCTGAATATGCTGAGCGCTATATCAATAAAGATATTCCGATGCAGGAATACTCTCAGGTAGATATCGATAGTCAGCCTGAGCCTTACAAAAATCTTATGATTCACAATACCGAAGTCGATCACGATTCTATAGTTCACACATTGACGCCAACTGAAGAACAGCGTCACAAACAGCGCGCTTACTATCTGGCAAATGTCACGATGATCGACGACAAGATTGGTGAGATCATGCAGACATTGGAAGATGAGGGTTACCTTGAAGATTCGATTGTTGTATTTACTTCGGACCATGGTGATTGTTTAACAGACCATGGTCATACTCAGAAGTGGACTATGTATGATCAAGTGAATCGCATGCCGTGTATTCTCTGGGCTCCAAAGTATTTTGAGGGTGGTCGAAAAGTAGATACTCTTATTCAGCAAATGGACCTGGCTCCTATGCTTCTTGAAATGGCTGGAGTCGAAGTTCCGGAAGAATTTGAAGCAAAGTCTGTCCTGCCAATTCTTAAAGGTGAAACGGATAAGATTCGCGATTATGTTTTTTGTGAGCAGGGACGAGATGATCACTTTGAGACTTGTGACTTTATGACGATGGTGAGAGATGAACGTTATAAGTTGACTCACTTTGTCGATCGCGATGATGGTCTGTTGTTTGACCTTCAGCAGGATCCGGATGAGATGGATAACCTCTGGGAAGATCCACAATATGCTGAAGTAAAAATGAATCTGATTCAAAAAATTTGTAACTGGCGCATCAATAGCGGATACCATACACGCCGTATGAACGACAGTTGGAGATAGCATGTCAGACGAAAATGAAGAGTTAGGGATCAAAGAACCGCCTCGTAAACCGGGTGGAATTTTAAAAGAACTTGGTCCCGGCTTAATTGTGGCAGCAGCAGTTGTCGGCTCAGGTGAGTTAATCGCGACGACTGCAACTGGTGCCCAAGCTGGCTTTTATCTTCTTTGGTTGATTGTTATTGGTTGTGTTATCAAAGTTTTTGTACAGGTAGAGATCGGTCGATTTGCCATAACTACCGGTAAAACTTCTCTTGAGGGTATGCAGATGGTGCCCGGACCGAGAATTGGTAAGGTCAATTGGGTTCTCGCTTGTTGGCTTTGTATGATTATTGCCACGACATTTCAGATGGGTGGAATTGTTGGAGGAGTGGGCCAGTCGATGGCTCTTTCAATACCGCTTACAGAGGTCGGTAAAGAGTACAATGAATTGATGACTGACAAGACCATGCTGGTTATTAATAGTCATAAGAATAGTCATGACCTGGAGAAGCTGATTGCTCTTAATTCACCTTCAAAAGAACAGTTGGCTGAAATCGCTGAATTAAAAAAGCTTCAAGCAGCTTATGCTGCTGAAAAGAAGCAGTACGAAGAAGTTTATTTCAAAGAGAGATTGGCCGCTCTACAGGCGAAAAATCACGACGATGTCTACTGGAGTATTCTAGTCTGTATCGTGACCATTATTATGCTAGTTAAAGGCGGCTATGGATTTATTTCCAGCTTTGTCACAGTGCTTATTGGCTGTTTCACTTTGGCCACAGTTCTCAACTTGATTATGCTGCAGACTAAGGCCGAGTGGGCCATTCCTATGAGCAGCATTATAGAGGGGCTGAAGTTTCAACTTCCGCCGGTGATTGACGGCTCAAATCCCTTAGCAACAGCCTTGGCAACTTTTGGAATTATTGGTGTTGCTGCTGGTGAGTTAGTTTTCTATCCGTATTGGTGTCTTGAAGCTGGTTATGCAAAATTTGTTGGTCCTAAGGATGATTCACAAGAATGGGCAAATAGAGCAAATGGCTGGCTGAATGTACTGCGTTGGGACGCATGGAGCTCTCTGGTGGTTTATACCCTTTCGACAATAGTGTTTTACTTACTTGGCGCCGGAATTCTAAATAAGATCGGACTGCTTCCGGAGAAGAGCGATATGATTCGAACTTTGGGGATGATGTATCAGCCGGTATTTGGTGAATGGGCCAGATGGATCTTCCTTTTCGGAGCCTTTGCAGTTCTCTTTTCGACGTTCTTTGTAGGCAATGCTTCTAAAGCCAGAGTTATGGCGGATTCATTGAATGTCTTTAACTTGAAGCAGCGCAGCCAAGAGTCAAATGACTGGTGGACGAAGTTTTTCTGTATTCTTCTTCCGTCTCTTTGTGTCATTATTTATGCAACTTTTAAAAGTCCGACCTTCTTAGTCTTACTGGGCGGTTTACTCAATGCTCTAATGCTACCGGTTATGGCTATTTCGGCTTTGTATTTCCGTTATAAAATGAGTGACGGCCGGGTCATTCCGGGAAAAGCCTGGGATGCCTTCTTATGGGTATCGGCTATCGGCTTAATTGGTTCAGGGAGTTATACCGCTTACATCCAGATTTCAGGATTCTTTAACTAAGCTTTCCAATTGGCATTCCAGACATTTCTAAACCGTTGGTGGAGGTGTTTCGGGATACCGATAAATTTCAATCGACAAAACTTTTTCTCCGAAGTAGCTAAAATGTATGACTTGTCTTCGAACTCATGTGCTTTGGCTAAATCTTCGATCTCTTTTAAGAGTATGTTTTTAACTTCTCCTCTCAGAGCAATGGCTGTATCTCCTTGAATTTCAATGACTATGTCATCCCATGAAAAAAGGAGTTTAAGACTGAGTAAAAGTTTATTCATTTTACAATTTCATAATAAATTTTTGACAAATTTAGCAGATAATTGGCTTAGGCGTATCAAAAAATGGAACAAATCGATAAAAATGTTGTATAATAAATTCTCTTACATTAACAAAAAGTGAGAAAGTAAATCATGATGAAATCAATGATTCTAGCGAGCACACTGCTTTTCGCAAGCGGTAGTGTTATGGCTGTAGAGTCGGCAAGTATCACTGCTGTTGCAGCTGATAACTCAGCTACTCTGTCAGTTCCAAAAATGACTTGAGGCGGTTGCGTCAAGAAGGTAAAGCGTGCTTTATCAAAAGTTGAAGGTATCAAAGTAGTAAGTGCTAGCAACAAGACTCGTGAAGTCGAGATCTCTGTTGCCGATAAAAGCCAACTAGATGCTAAAGTTAAAGAAGCTATCAAAGCCATCAAAGATGGTACTAAGTGGGCAGCCACTAAAAAATAATCTTCTTTAAACTTAAGCAGGGCTTTTACTAAGGCCCTGCTTAGAGTCCGCTCTTTCATTTTTCCTTTCCCACTACTGCCGTTTGTATGGATCGCTGAGCTTCAGCCCGACTTCCGACTTCTTAAATCTTCACTTCCAGTCATATTTCATTTACAATAGGATATTTACTAAAAGCAGATATGTCCGATCGGTGTGTGAATTAGTAATCGGAGTGTCTGCGAAAAAATAGCGAGTATATTTATATAATTCTGGGAGAAGATACTGTGAAGAGAGTATTTTTATCTATTGTGTTTGCGCCGTTTTTCCTTTTTGGAGCGAGTGGAGAAGGTAAGCAGATTCCGAAAGATGACGTCAAACAAATGGCAGAAGTTGCCGTTAAGTCTAAAAACCCATCTGTAGCCTCATGCGCTTATGGTATGTACTTTGAGAAAGGTGCTGACATGAGTTCAAAACTTACTATTGAAACGATCAAAGGTTTTGCCAAGAAAAAAGGCTTTTTTCACAAAGCTGCTGCAATTGCTTCATTTTACGATGTGACTGCCGCCATGCCAGAATTGCAAGGCTACAAAGATGGTGAATTAGCAGCATCCATCTTGGCCGCCAAAGCTTATCAGAACATCATGTATGAAGGTGCTATCATTCGTTCTGCCCCTAAAGATGAAGGCGAGGCTGAATCGGAAATGTCAGAAAAAGAAAAGAAGAGAAAAGATAAAAAGAACCAGAAGAAGAGAAAAGGCAAGAAAGGTGCTTACACTGCCTCTAAAAAAGGGATAGACCCCAAAGCCGAAAAAATGCTTTCTTTGAGTATTCCTTTAGGCTTATTTACTTCGAGAAGTACTAAAACTCAGTATCTGACGATTTTAGCAGCTGCATACTCACGTCAAAAAGAGTACGCTACAACAGTGGCCGAAGTAGCGCCTAAAAGTGCTGAAATTATGGCGGCACAAATACTTTATAAAGTTATGGGGGGCGGGGCTCCATCGGTGAAAGAGGTTAGGGCCGCTTTTGACAAATCTATGCGTATGTCCAAGCCGATTGAGGGATCTTCTGGTATGCTTTCCTATATCGATATGAATGTACCGGCGATGTCTACTCTTATGGAAGCTCTTGGTAGAACCAAAAATAAACAGTTTTTGCCTCTAATCCATAAAGCCTGTTTTATGAAAGACGAGCGCGTTAAGATTGATGCTGTGAGAGCCTTGCGTAAAATCGCCGATCCATCTTCTATTCCATACTTGATTAAGATGTTAGATAAAAGTCAGTGGACTACTTTGATTGAAATCTGTTTGGCTCTGGGCGAGCAACCTCATAAGTCAGCTTTGGTACCACTGATCAAGAGATTTGCTAAAGAGACCGGTCGTTTCAGATTAGATGTCAACTACGCACTCAGTTCTATTGCTGGTGAAAGAAAAGGTTATAAGCCAGATGAGTGGGTAGCTTGGTATAAAAAAGAAGGCAAAGCTTTTCAGGTTGATCCGGCAAAATCACAAGCATACAGAGAAAGCACACGCTTGCAGGATGTCGGAGTGCCGGTTCTAGGCGGATTCTATAATATCTACATTTATAGTGATCGTTGCTCGTTTATAGTCGATTATTCTTTGTCTATGAAAGATGACAAAATCGAATCCCTGAAAACAAATCTTAAAGACACAGTCAATGGTTTGAGACCTAATGTTCTTTGGAATGTTGTTGACTTTGGCGGCGATGTAAATGTCCTCTACGACGGTAAGCTTATAGACGACAAAAAGAAGACAATGGCCTATGTCGATGAGATGCCTTTGACTGGTGGGACAAGATCGATGGATGCTATAGAAAGAGGTATGAAAATTCCAGAAGTAGATACAATCTATTTCCTTTCAGATGGCGCACCAGTACGAGGCCAAATGCAGAAATGGGAATCAATTCATAAACTGATTAAACTGACTAATCGCTACCGACATGTAGCTGTTTCTGCTATTTGTTTCTAGGCTGGTAAGAAAAATGCCGTCATGATGGATGCTATGGCAGAACAAAACTATGGGCATAGTGAGGAGATAGAGTAGTCTCAGGTTTCAGGTTCCCATTAGTTTTTTGAGTCGGGACCACCGGTTCTTCAGCGAGCTAGCATCCTTTCAACCTTTTCACTTTAAGGCCAACGGCGCCCTTAGACCTTACTAATTAAGACAACTCCAGACCTGGCTTTTAAGTGATTGAAGTCAGGAAAGCTACCATTTGGAAAGCTTGCAGGGTGTTGAACAGCCATGAACAAATTCCGGCCATCTTCAGTAAAGCAAGGACCTGTTAATTCTGCACCTTTCGGAGCAGTCGCAAGCCGTCTGGTCAAGCCTCGTTGGCCTTCTATTTCACAGTGCCAGAAACCATCCGAGAAACCCGGGAACCCATAACCATCCGAACAAACCCAGAATTCTCCATCTGGTGAAAATGTTCCGTTGTCCGGGTAAACAAAACGTCCCGGGAAGGTTGTGTTTTTATGAAATTTAGAGTTTGTGTCATCCGCTAAATCCTGGCCGCAGATAACCAGGAAATCCCACTTGGCGGAATCTGAGTGGTGATCTGCAGAAAGCTCTATTATGTGGCCGCTGCCACGGACGACTTTGTTCGCAACATTTAAGCGTTGATCGTTTCGGGCTCTATTGCCGGTCATCAAGAAGTAAACTTTCCCCGTTTTAGGGCTGATCGATATATCTTCCGGTCTGTCCATTGGAGTTGCTCCTAAAAGGTCAGCAGCACTACGGGTATCCAGTAAAACATCACCTTGTGATTTAAAACCATTTTTCTCAGTTAAAGCCCCCTGTCCATAAACCATGGGCAGCCATTTCATGCTGCCATCTTCAAAGAACTTAGCGACGTATAGCGTGCCATCTTCAAGTAGCTTAAGATTGTGCTGCCTGTTGCCTTCACGGTATTTCTCTTTGGAAACAAACTTGTAGATATACTCAAAAGTCTGATCATCACTGGTATAAACTACCGCATGGCCATGTTTATCAATTGTCATCTCCGCACATTCGTGTTTAGCTTTTCCCAGCATAGAGTGCTTGCGAATCGGTTCATCCGGAGAGTAAGGGTCGATTTCGACAACCCAGCCAAAATGGAGTGGTGATTGAGCGTCACTTTGTAAATCAAAACGCTTATCACATTTAGAGAAAAAATGCGGTTTCCCCTTAAAACCAAAGCGCTTTAAGTTGGCAGCTTCTGGGTGGCTTTTGACATCTCCAGAAAAATAAGTCTGAACATTTTCTTCACAGGTCAAGTAGGTTCCCCATGGAGTAAAACCCCCGGCACAATTACCAAAAGTACCGGCACTTTGAATACCATCCGCACTGGCACTGGAAACCAGACGTTTATTTCCCGCAGCGGGACCGGTGATGACAGCTTTGGTAGTTGGTGTGATCCTTTTATTTAAGGTAGAATTAAGGTCGACTTGCCATTCGCCTTGTGAATTCTTTTGGAGGGCAATGACAGAGCAGCCGACGCTATGGAAAGCCGCTAATTCGCGCTCTTCAGGCTCTGGATTCTGGGCAAACTCCGGGAACTCATTATTAACACAAAGGATGCCTTTATTTTTGTCTTTTTTATCCTGAAAGAAATGGGTGAAGTCTGCACTACCGCCAAAACGATTCTTTTGTTCTTCTTCAGACAGCTTAAGAGGATCAAAGGCTTCCATGCCGGGTTTTAATGGGTCGCCAAAAGAGATGATTGGTTTGTAAGTAAAGCCTTTTGCCAGTTTTAGGTCGGCACCTTGATTAACACTGGCTTCATTGAAAGATAAAAATGATGAATCGGAGCCTTTGTTCGCAGCAGAACTGGTCATTGAAGTAGTGGCTCCCAGAGTGGCAGCACCGGCTTTTAAAATTTGACGCCGATTCATTTGGGCCAATCGCGTGCATACTGGATCAGTAAGGCTTGGGTTTACTGGAGTACTATCATTATCAATCATTACTTTTCTCAAAAAATGTAATTTACCTACTATAAATTTATATTCCCAAAGTACCGCAACAGTTACTTTGAGGAAAGTAAGAAATGATTAAATGAGTGTTAATTTCTATCTGTAATGAGAAAATAAAAACAAAAAAAATCTAAAAATGCCGTAATCAACGCTTTAGACCAGTTATATGCCCCATAACAAATAATTTAATATGTATGGAGATAACCGAATATGCGCTTGATACCAACTAAAAGCTTTCTCAGGACAGCTTTCAAAGCCTGTTGTGTTACCCTTGTAGCGGGTAGCCTTTCAATATCAGCAACCGCAACTCAAAAGCAGAAAAAGAGTAAGAAGTATGATGGCCCACAGTGGTTTGATAATTTCAAATATGGTCCTGCCATCGGTACTGTTACCGGTTTGCCAAATGGTATCGTTGTAAAATCCCAGGCTATTAAAGTTGGTGGTGGCGCTCATACGGTTATTTACGATACAGAAATGATGAGTTTCAATGGTGCTTTCGCTGGCTCCATCAAATTTGAAGGTACGCCTTGGAATGGTCGTCACGGAGGTGCACCTAAAGCTCCTGGTAATATGACTCTTCAATCAGATATTGGTCCAGGTTGGGCGAAAGACGGTTCATTTAAAGATCCTCGTAAATTCGGTCCTCTTCCAAAGCATTGGGTTAAGTATAAAGGACAGTACCGTAATGGTGAAAACGTTGTGTTGACATATACAGTTGGTAACACTTCAGTTCTTGAAATGCCGGCTTTTGAGGATGGTGCTTTTACAAGAACAATTAACATCGACAAAGCCGCTGAAAAAATGACTGTGATGATCGCTCGTGGTCAAAAGTTTCCGGTTAAGGTTGTTGGCTCGGGTATCACCGTTCGCACAGATAAAGATGGCAATATTGTCGGTGACATCGCAGCAGGTGCTTCTGTTAACGCCAAGATTGTTATGGGTAATGATGCTGCAAAAGTTACAGCTCCTGCAGATCTGACAGCTCATACTAAAGGCGGTCCTCTTCAGTGGGCAGAGACTTTCGATGTGAAAGGTATCAAGGCTTCAGTAAATGGTCCTTACGCTACAGAAGAAATTCCTCTGCCTGAAAAAAACCCCTGGGATTCTAGAATCCGTTTCAGTGGCTTCGATTTCTTTGCCGATGGTACACGCGCTGCAATCTGTAGCTGGAATGGCGATGTCTGGATTGCTTCAGGAATCGATAAAGATCTAGAGAAAGTTACCTGGAAGCGTTACGCTGCCGGTTTATTCGAAACACTTGGTCTAAAAATTGTTGATGACGTCATTTACGTAACTGGTAAAGATCAGATCACTCGTCTTCACGACATCAATAAAGATGGTGAAGCTGACTTCTACGAAAACTTTAATAACGATATCAAAATCACTCAAAACTTCCACGAATTTACTTTCGGTCTACAGACAGATAAAGAAGGTAACTTCTACTTCTCTAAAGGCGCTCCAGTACGTGGCGGTGGTCGCGGTTTCGATACAACTCATGAACATCATGGTATCGTACTTAAGGTAAGCAAAGATGGTCAAAGCTCTGAAGTTGTCGGTAACGGTTTGAGAGCTCCAGGTGGTATCGGTATTGGTCCAAATGGCGAAGTAACAACTGGTGAAAATGAAGGTACATATGTGCCAGCCTGTAAAATTAACTGGGTAACTCCCGGTAGTTTCAGTGGTGTTATCCACCCTGGTAATGGTCGTACAATGGAACAAGGTTACGACAAACCACTTTGCTGGTTACCAATGCAAGTGGATAACTCTGGAGGTGGTCAGGTTTGGGTTGATAGCGACCAGTGGGGCCCGTTCAATGGCGAAATGCTACACCTTTCTTATGGTCGTAGTACGGTTTATAAAGTTATGAGACAGGAAGTAAATGGCGTTATGCAGGGTGGTGTTGTTGCTCTACCAATCAAACTTGCTTCTTCGGCGATGAGAGGTCGTTTCAATCCAGTAGACAAACAACTTTACGTTGCTGGTTTCCGTGGATGGCAGACAAATGCTGCTAAAGAGTCAGGTCTTCAAAGAATTCGTTACACGGGTAAAGACGTTAGTCTTCCAACAGAGCTTAAGGCGACTAAGAAAGGTGTTTACATCACATTTACTCAGAAGCTTGATAAAGAGCTTGCCGAAGATATTGGCAGTTACTCAATCAAGTGGTGGAACTACGTATGGGGTCCAATGTACGGTTCGGCTCACTTCTCTGTAAATAACCCGGACAAAGAAGCGATTGCTAAAGCTCTTGTTTCAGAAACAAAGGCCGGTGGTACTAAAGGTCAAGATGTTAAAGCTGCAGCATTCAAAGGCGATGATGTTCCTGTGAAATCTGCTAAACTTCTTGAAGATGGTAAAACTGTTTTCCTTGAGATTTCAAATATCCGCGATGTTATGCAGATGGAAATTGCTCTCGACCTTGAGACAGTTGATGGCGATATCATCATCTCAAAAATCTATAACTCAATCCACAATCTGGAAGACGATAAGTAATCTGACAATTTGTTGATAGGTGTGGGCTGAGTCTTTGTTAACTCAGCCTTCTTTTTGCTCTAATTCTATCTGAATTAGGAGCTTAAATCATACCGGATTAAGTACAAAAATGATCTGTAAAAAAATAATCCAAAAACTTTAGTTTTTTTCTCAAAAAGCTGCTTGATACTTCCCCACTAGAGAGTATTATCTGACACGCTTAACGGGCGGCTAGCTCAGTTGGTTAGAGCGTCTGGTTTACACCCAGAAGGTCACAGGTTCGAATCCTGTGCCGCCCACTTCAGGAATCACGTAAATGTGAGTCCTTTTTTTGTGCCTGCATTGTGTGGTTTCGGAATGTTGTCGGTCAGGAAGTATTCTACCTCATCTCTTTTAGGTTCTATTTTCAGATCATTTACTAAAGTTTGACAGTTCGGATTTAATCGATTAAAGGCTTTTATGAATGTCTTCTTTTAAGCTACAAGATCTTTAGCTTCAATGAAAAAGTCGGAATTCCATCTACCCGGCCATTTTGCTATTTCATCAATCATAGTTTCGACCAGTAAAAAGGCATTTGTATTTAATAGCTAAACTTTCCCGAAAATCCTTTTTCATTATTACGCCGTCCGTGCTAGAATTTTACTAAAGATGAATTTTCCG
>JAKVBD010000063.1 GCA_022446985.1 Lentisphaerales bacterium | reverse complement strand
TGCAGTTCAAAACCAGAACCCGAAGTGTTGGATATATATCGAAAATTAGGTATCAAGAATCCACTGAGAGATAAAATGTATTTAGTAACGAAAACCAAAATGTAGTGCCTAATAAAAATACGGACGTTGACTATTAAGCACTTATAAATATTTCCGGGAAAGATGGGTTAAGTCACGTTTCCCTCTTTGAGCTAAAGTTACGCTGATTAATAAAATTAAGAATAGACACGAAAGGAAAGATACTTTTTTCATTTGTTACACTCAGTTTGACATACGCATATTTTACGTAGATCTAAGTAGGATATTTATTGTATGAGCTTGACACAATTTTCTGAGGAAAAACGTTATATGTATGGACTGCTGAGCTCTAGCTCTAGAATATCGCCGTGACGCCGATGCTCCTTACTGCAGATCTTGTTAATCGTGTCTAAAATTTCTCTCTAAACAAAAAATCCCGGGCTTCCATGAAACCCGGGATTGTGAATTACACTATAAGGAGATTAGCTTTGTAGAGGAGGTACGTCTGGAGTGACGTAATCATCTTTATAAATCTCTTCGGCCAGGTAATTACTCCAATTCTTTTCGAAGTAAATCTTATCTGGATCTTCCATACTACGAATTGGCTGATTATGTGTTTTGAACTCTGAACTTTCTGAAGAGTAATTGACGATAATTTTTTGTGTCTTATCGACAGCTTGCTGTTCAAGGAAACTAAACTCATTCAGTTCGCCAAGACGTGTAGATGGCGCCAATTCTCCTTTATTGCTACACATAGCTCTGGCACCACGGCTGCCACCTCCATGGGAGACATAATAATTCAGAGCGGTTAAGACAGCTTCTGATGTGATTGCTGTTTGCTGCCATTGGAAATAGCTGGAGGCATTAACTGCAGACTTGATTGTCAAACCTTCAGAGTGGACTTTCGCATTAAGAGATTGGGCTTCAGTAAGGGCTTGAATAACTTCATCTTTTTGGCATATAAAGCCGGCTTTATCAGACATTCTTGCCTGAACTTCATCACGTAGTTCTTCAACCGGGATTCCACTGTCATTTTCAACTGCGCTGTCCAGTTCAGCAAAAGCTTTGCTTATCTCGTATTGGAAATGGCCGATCTCGCGGAATTTCGGGGATGTATTTTCTTTGGAACCTATATGATCGGCACAACGCATGCCAAATACCTGACCGGCATTTAGAGCTGCTCCACCCGGGCGGGTAACACCGTGCGTGCCGGCTACCTCACCGATAGCATAACAATTCTTAAGACTGCTACGAGACCAGACGTCGACTTCAACGCCACCATTCATGTGCTGGTTATTGACGTTAAATGGCAGAGGATCTTCTGCGATGTTATTGCCATGCATTTTATAAAGCTCAATTGCCAGCGGATTCATTTGTCGCAGACGATCAATTGGCATCTCCTGAAGAGCATCATTGTTCTCAAGATAAGCGCGAACATCTTCATCCAATTCATCAAGACTGAATGGTTTATCGCCCGGAACAGCTTCTGGATTACGGTTGAAGTCCATCAGGATAGTACGGCCTTTGCGACTTTCATTGAAGATTGCCAGGTCAACTAAACTTGAACCGTAGTCTAACATGCGGTGCGCGTGGAAAGGCCATTGATAACCTTTACGGAAGACATTTGAAGCCAGTTCTTGAGTTGTACGGTAGTAATCAGCCAGGAAGTTGTGCTCTTTTCCTTCATCGTCAACTGAGTATATGTATGGAATGACCTGAACATATGTCCCGGATAGATTCCATGGGAACTCTGTGCGGCGAGTGCCAATGCCGAATTGGCTTTCGGTCAGGTTAGAAGCATCGATACCAGCTTCGAGAGCCATACCTAAAGAACCAAAACAATTCTTTGGATAAACACTGTCGCGGTAAAGTTCGCCAGGGCCACCTGTTGCGAGGATGAGATTATCCGAAAGTACAACGCTAAGGCCATACTCATTTGTATCGTCTACTCGGCTGATACCGATAATGCCATAGGCCTGTTCTATGCCGTTGACTTCCTTTTTTAGAATGCGGACACCAGTCCAGCCTTTAAGGAATTCTACATTTAAACGTATTGCTTCTTCGCAAAGGACTTTAACCATGAGGCGGGAAGTTCTTGGGCCACAGCTGGTCGCACGACCAACTTCATCGTGGTCAGTTTGGTAGCGCAGAACTGTGCTGAATCTGTCCTGAGGAAGTGGAAGTCCCATATACTGTAGACTTGAGAAGGCGTAAAGTGAACCCGTACCTTCGATGTAGGCTGTATCGAGATCCATACCACCGCCAGAGCCGATATCTTTGGCCAGTTTTACAAAGTCATCACCGCGGTTGTTCGTACCGGCAGTGTGAAGTGTTTGTTTATCTGAACCAGAGCAGGCGGATGTTCCGCCAAAAAGGGAAGTGCTGGCTACGATGACGTCGATGTTGCGACGCTTGAGTTCTATAGCTGCGCGCAGACCGGCTGCACCGCTACCTAGAACCAAAGCTTCGCAAGTGTAAGTAGTCACTTTGCGATCATTCAAATCATAGATGCCGGTTGATTCTCGCAATGAGACCGGGCCTGGCATTTTAACGCGGGTGAGCGCGTCAAGTATATCTTGTGGAACTTTGTTATTCATCATTCTTATAGTGTTACGTGTTATGTGTATCGCGTGTGGTAAAATTTTCTTATAAATGCTTCAACCGAAAGCCACCATCAATATCAATAACAGTTCCAGTTGAGAATGGAAATTGGCCGTCTAGAAGTGAAACGGTAGCCAAGCCTAAATCTTCAGGTGCACCCCAACGTTTCTGTGGAACCAGGCCATCTGCAATAAGAGTGTCATACTTTGCAGTTACAGCAGAAGTCATATCGGTCTTCATAATTCCCGGTCGGAGTTCGTAAACCTGAATATTTTCTCCTGCTAAACGGTGAGCCCAAAGCTGGGCCGCCATGGATAAACCGGCTTTGGAAATACAGTAATCGCCACGTGCTGTTGAAGCTGTGTGCGACGAAATTGAGGTCACGAAAATGATGCGGCCTTTAGCAGACTTGAGGTATTCGCCATCTTGCTTGATCATTTGATTGGCAACTTCCTGAGTCAGGAAATAAGGACCTTGCAAGTTAGTTTTGATCAGACTTTCAAAAGACTCTTCTGTAGCTTCGGTAATGTCTGCACGAACTTTGGGAGCTATACCGGCATTGTTAACCAGGCCATCAATGCGACCGAATTCATCGATAATAGTCTCAAGCATTCTCTGACGGTCTGCAGAGTTACTGACATCTGACTGTACCGCTAGGAATCTCTGAGAATCATTGGTCGCAAGCTGCTGACAAAGTTCTTTGGTATCATTGGCGGCCTGCTGATTTCCGGCGTAGTTGATCGCCACAGAGTATCCGGCACGAGCCAGCTCTATGGCGATACCGCGACCCAGGCCGCGGCTCGAACCGGTAACAAGTATTACTGGTGCTTTTTCAGACATATGATTAACCTAACTCAGGAATGTCTTTCCAGCATTTATCATCGTGAGACTCAAGGCTGATTTCAGCAAGCTGAACGCCTTTAGCACCTTCAAGGAGAGACCAGCGGAATGGCTCATCAAGCTCAACGTGGCGGATGAATTTTTCCCACTGAATCTTGAATGCATTGTCGTAGAATGTCGCGTCAGGAACTTCGTGCCATGCATCCAGGTAGTTGATCGGGCTGTCGATGTCCGGATTCCAGATAGCTTTAGGAGTCACTGAGTGCGGCTGCACCAGACATTTTCTAAGGCCGACAACAGCTGAGCCCTGAGTACCGTCTACCTGAATAGTCAATAGATCGTCTTTACGAACTCGGGTATTCCAGCTTGAAACGAACTGACAGTGCACGCCGTTAGCAAGTTCGAAAGTTGCATAAGCCGTGTCATCAGCAGTACAGTCGTAAGCTCTGCCTTGCTCATTAACACGCTCGTCGATAATAGTTGCTGTACGGCAGGAAACAGATTTCACTTCACCGAAAAGATTGTCAATGACATAACGCCAGTGGCAGTGCATGTCGATAACCATGCCGCCGCCATCTTCAGAGCGGTAGTTCCAGCTTGGACGCTGAACAGGTTGATCTTCAACGTGGCCTTCGTATACCCAGTATCCGAAATCACCTTTGATTGAAAGAATTTTACCAAAGAATCCTTGCTCCTTAAGCATCTGGAATTTTCTAAGACCTGGAAGCCATAGTTTGTCTTGAACTACGCCGTTTTTAAGTCCAGCTTTGTTACAAAGTTCATAAAGATATAGAGCTTCTTCAGTTGTGATAGCAGTTGGTTTTTCACAGTAGATAGCTTTGCCGGCTTTAACGGCCATTTCAACAAATTTCTTGCGGTACTGAGTACCTGAAGAGTCAAAGAAAATCTTATAGTAAGAATCATCCAGAACAGACTGCAGGTCAGTAGTGTATTTTTCGATACCGTACTTTGCTGCAAGTGCTTTCAGTTTATTCTCGTTACGACCAGTTAGAATCGGGTCAGGCATAAGAGTCAGATCATCATTAATCTTCATGCCGCCTTCCTGCATAATTGCGTGGATAGAACGCTCCAGGTGCTGGTTAGTTCCCATACGGCCGGTGACGCCGTTCATGATTATACCAATCTTTTTGATTTCCATTGTGTGTCTCTTTTTTGTGAAATAAGGTTAGGTTGCATGCAATAAATATCCGAAAATTGCAAAAGTCAAGTTTTTTACAGGAGAAAAGCAGTCAATCGGACAAATTTTATTAAATAAAGCAATTCTAAAGTTGAAAAGGCTAACAAGTTTACAGCAAATTTACAGATAGATATCAGATTCATTATGTGATTGGTTTAACTGATTTAGAATTATTCTAAAAAATTGGTTTTATTATGGAAGGCTGGCAGGATGCTGGAACCATTGTGTTTTTCGAAACTAATGATCGGAAGACTATTAAGGGTGCAGTTGTTTTTTAAACACAAGAGGGCTTTTACGTCTGTGAAAACCGTTGCCAGCATATTGGCTAACCCATGAACAAAGTGACAATTTGCGATGGAGTTGTGACTTGTGCCTCGCACAATTGGCAATTTGATTTATCCCAGGGTGGTTGCTAAAAAGGCGCTTGTGATGACTTGCAGACTTACGATACAAAAGTTGAAGCTGGCCATGTCTGGGTTTTATTAACCGATTCAAGTAAAAGTCTGGAAGTTTAATCACAAAACCTGATTGAAGGTATGCGCTCTTCTGATCAATTTCTGCAGGCTAAGGCCGTTTCTCAGATGCAGAAAAATGGCGCTTTTCTTAGTGGGGTTATTGATGTCGCCGTAAAACAGGCTTTTCATCACAGCGAAATGGCTCACCGTGATTTTCAGGCGATATATGAAATTCTGGCGATCTGTGATTCTATAAAACTTTCCGAAACCTTTGACTCTCGTGAGTAAGTAGGTATTCGAACTGCAGGCGGGCCCAGTGGCGCCCGGACGAAAGTGACTTCTTTACCAGATAGTATTGATAATCAAAAGCTTGCTAAATTGTTGCACCGCTACTCCCGGGACTCTTCTGTTTTGGCTTTGGAACTTTTATTGAAAACAGTAGATAATCAAAGCTCTGCTGAATAAATATTATTGGATATTTCTACTGAACCTTACTTTGTCAATTTGCGTCAGGTTTTGATCTGCTTGTTGGCGCTTATTTACTTTGAAGAAGAAGTTGATCTATCTGAATACAAACCTGCTTCATTTGCCTGGACTTTGGCGAATCCCCGTTAGAAAGCAATTCTTGAAGAAAAGGAAGCGATCGCCTGGTTGACTGAAAATATAGAAGCTTTGGCGAATCCCGAGTTCATGAGTCTTGCAGAGGAAGTGTCTATCGACGAGGTACAAGAGATAATTTCAGATAATGACCCTATCGCGAATTTTGCAGGGGTATTGAAGTTCATAGAAGAAGGGACTTCATTTGAAGCTTTACTCAATGCGTTTTCAGTTATCTCGGCTCGTCGTTTCAGTCGGTTGCCGATTAATAACGGCGGTATGTTGAATACAGCGCCAGAGGGAATTCGTTATGCCGCAGCTTTGCGCTGATTGGACGGTAAGTATGATGGAGCTTACAAATTCAAAGCACTGTGTCATATGGCTTTCTATTTCTGTGAACCTCGCTGGATTAAGTTCAGTGGAGCCTGAAAAGGCGAGACTAAGTCTGAAGTGGATTGGCAACAGTTTAGTAAAAAAATTGCGGAAGCGAATGTCAAAGAGAGTAGTCAATTAGCTTTGGCCGGCTTTGCAGATTTATACTCAGGAGCACCGAGCCCCAGCTCGGAAATAGAGAACGATACTTTGATGTCATTCATCAAGACTTTGATGGATGAGGATAATAACTCACTTCAATACATTAACGGCTTGTTTAAGTGAATTGTCTTACCATGAGGAATGGCAATACTTAATAAGTGGAATGTTTACTTATGCAAACGATAAAAATTACAGCAAAATGTTAAAGCCGCTGCCAAGTTTGGTCGTTCTTATTTGTAGTACGTTGCTGGCTGGCGAGGCTATGTTGACTTTTGGGGATTAACCCCGAAATTCTTATTTTGTTACATAGTCTTTTGGACACTTCTGAACTTGATAATGTAGAAAGGTTTCTCCTCCATTTCTTTCAATCTTAATTCTTAGAGATATCCATGAAATTAATAAAAAGAATTAGGTCTTTCTAAGTGGGGTCTGTTAACAAGTTAATCATAGTTGTGTTTATATCTGAAAGTAAAACAGATACCTGGAATCATACAATGACTAAAAACCTTTTCTTATTACTTCTTTATATTATTTCAACTTCGACATCAGCCGATCTGAAAGTCAATGGACTTTTTACGAACAATATGGTCTTACAAAGAAATAAAGAGGTTCTTGTCTATGGGACTGCAGAAAATGAAAAAATAGTGACAGTAGAATTTAATGGTCAAAAGGTAGCGACTCAAGTCCATGATGGTTCCTGGCAGGTTACCCTAAAACCTATGGACGCAGGCGGGCCTTCTGATATGATTATTTCAGGTGAAGATGAAATAAATTTGAAAAATATTCTTGTTGGTGATGTTTGGGTTCTTGGGGGTCAGTCAAATATGGCTCGTCCGACAAAGACATATACTTACCTAATGGAAAATCTCAAAACTTATAAAATGCCAGAAAACCTTCGTTGGCTTAAAATGGATCCCAACCATACCTCAAATAAGCCAACAAAAAAAGTCATTATCGACAAATATTTTAATGACTCCTGGCAACAAAGTTCACATGACCTTATGAAACAGTTTTCTCCAGCTGGATATTTTTTTGCTATGGAAAGGATGAAAGTGACAGGTGTACCGATAGGTCTAATAATGGCATGCCGTGGCGCTACGAAAGCTCAGTGCTGGGTGCCCGGAACTGTTCTTGAGAGTCGCAAAGATTATGCATATATTATTGATCAAAAAGAAAACAAGGATTATCGACCAGTTGATGGTAGACCTAATCCAAAGAGGCCATCGGCTCTATATAATGGCATTATTTATCCTGTTATGCCTTACACAATCAGTGGAGTTCTTTGGTATCAGGGAGAGAGTAATAGTCGTTTACCTAAGACTTACAGGACTTTGTTTCCTGATTTAATTAAAGCCTGGAGAAAAGGTTGGGGACAAGGTGATTTTCCATTTATTTTTGCTCAACTTTAATCCTTTCAAGACCGTTCCTGGAGTCTAGTGAAAGGACAAGCCTGGGCATGGCAAAGAGATGCACAAGCCTATGGGTTAAATGAGCCGAATACAGAAATGATCGCTACCCATGATGTAGGAGAAATGCATGATATTCACCCACAGGATAAAATGACTGTTGGCAAGAGGTTCGCACAGATGGTTGCCAAAAATGCCGGCGAGAAAGTAGTAGCACATGGCCCGAAGTTTAAGAGTTTTGTAGTTAAAGGCCAATCCATTATAATAAGTTTTGAAAATACATATGGGGGGCTGATGACTAAAGAAGTCCGAATGAATCATAATGCAAAGATAGCGCCCGGGAAAGATCCAAAGGCTCATAGAGCCTCTTCGACTGAGCTTGTTGGATTCGTAATCTGTGGAGAAAATAAGACTTTCCATGAGGCTAAAGCTGTGATCAAGGATGATAAAGTCATTGTTTCATCACCAAAAGTTTCAAAGCCGCTTGCTGTTCGCTATGCCTGGAAAACATTTGCACTGGCAAATCTTTACAATAAAGAAGGCCTGCCTGCTTATCAATTTAGAACAGATAATTTTATTATGCCGGTTATTTACAATGCAAAATAGTCATTCGAAAAACCTGGCCAATCTGTGTACTTAGGTTGCTTTTACTGTAAGACTTGCTGAATCATTTATTCAGTAAGCCTTATTTAGGGGCTGCCACTATTTATAGTTTAATAGGTGAAGCGCTAGCGGAGGCTTTAATTCAAAAGTGGTGTTTAGAAAACTCCGTAAAGTAAGTTTAAATAGCAAAAATAATATAATTTCACGAGGAAAGCTTGATGCATTTTTTACAAAATTTACTGATACTGCTTTTTTGTTTTACGGCTTTGGCTGAAGAGAAAAAGCCAAATATTGTCTTATTTATGGCTGATGATTTTGGCTGTGCCAGTATAAATGCACATGGGGCCTCAGAGTCATTTGTTAAGACTCCGCATTTAAACAGTTTGGTACAGGAAGGAATGAACTTTATCAATGCTTTTGCTTCTGCCTCAGTGTGTACCCCGACGCGCTACACTATGCTAACAGGCCAGTACTCCTGGCGCACCAAGTTGAAATCCGGAGTGGTTAATACATGTGACCCACTGTTGATATCCAGAGAGACTGTAACGATCGGTAAGTATTTACAGGATATTGGCTATAGAACAGCTGCAGTTGGTAAATGGCACCTGGGATATAAAGAAAGTAAATTTGAAAATCTTCTCGGCAAGATTTCTCCAGGACCGAATGATATTGGATTTAATTATCACTTTGGTGTCCCGAATAATCTGGATGATGTTCATAAGGTCTATATCGAAAATGACCGCATATTTGAATTGAAGTCAGACAAAATTCAGTCTTATGGTGAAAGTTTCTACCGCAAGCCTTATTTCGGTTATGACGCAACTCAAAGAAAATGTGATGAAGTTATGGACTTTACGACTCAAAAAGCCATTAACTGGATAGCTGATGAGTCTCAAAAACAGCCTTTCTTTATGTATTATGCGGCTGCTGCAGTGCATCATCCAATTACTCCATCAAGCCGTATGAAAGGCAAAAGTGGAGCCGGTCTATACGGAGATTTTATTCAGGATGTCGATTATTCGGTAGGACAATTTATAAAAGCTTTAAAAGATAAAGGTCTTTATGAAAATACGATCTTTATCTTCACGAGCGATAATGGCGGTGACCTACCAGTAAAAGCTGAGACTCCAGAACGACAGGCCTACGATAAAGGTTTTAAGTTCAATGGCAAGTTTAGAGCAGACAAGCATACAATATTTGAGGGTGGTCTTAAAGTCCCATTTATAGTAAATTGGCCGAAACAAGTGAATGCAGGACTGCAGACCGCTTCCTTAGTCTCTACTGCAGATATTTTTTCAACTTTAGCGGAAGCCACTAATGGAACAGTGCCTTCTCCAGAAATCGCAGCTCCTGACAGTTTTAGTTTCTATGCAGTCTTAAAAAATCCTCAACATAAAGCAGGGAGACCATTTTTGATCAATAGAGATGCCAAAGGCATTCAGGCGATAAGGCAAGGGAAGTGGAAGTATGTCGATGATTATGTTCCTGCGGCTAATAGGCGTAAAGTTTCTCAAAATAAGAAGATGCTTTTTGATCTTGAGAAAGATCCTTCAGAAACAAGCAATTGTATAAAAGCATTTCCTGAAGTGGCCAGTGAGCTGCAGAAGTTGCTGATCCAGGCCAGACAAAATTCAAGTACAAGAAAACTGCATGCGGGGTCTTTGCAGTAGAATAATTAGTCTGAGAATAGGAGAGCGTTTTACTTTTCTACTTTGGCTTCTTTTAGGTGAAGAACGAGGTCTTTGAAAGTCTTAAAGTCTTTAACGCTTGTCCAGAACACCTTTTCGTACTGCAAGTGTTTATTTTCACCAAGAATTTTTTTGACTTCCTTTTTGCGCTGTGAACGCATTTTTTGGTTTTTGAGCTGATCTATCTTAGTCATTACAAGTACAGCTTTCATTCCTAAGGAATTAAAAAATTCTATCGCTTCTATATCTGATGCAGTGGGCCCATGACGTGAATCGCACAGAAAAAGCGCTTTACATATATAATTATCTTCAGTGACGTAAGCTTGAATAAGCTCGGCCCACAGTTGTCTTTCTCTAGCGGTTCTTTTAGCAAAACCATAACCGGGTAAGTCAACGATAATTTTTTTGAGGACATGAGAAAAGAAGAAATTGATTTTACGCGTTTTACCCGCCTGTTTTGAAACCTGAGCGATATTTTGCTTGGTCAAGGCATTTAACAATGAGCTTTTACCAACATTTGAACGACCGACAAATATGATTCGCTCTTCTGGACGACCGGCGAACATGTGAGCTTTCAAAAGTTTAGGGAGCTGCTTAACATCTCCAATACTGGTTATATACTCGGCGTGCAAAGTTTCTTTCCTGTTTGATTTTCGAGTATGTTAACCTGACTCAATTACTTTACAAGTACCCCTTAGACAAATCCATCTTTTATAAAGTTTTAAGACTTTAACTGAAACTTAATAAATATTTTTTCCATTTTGGTTCAGAAAATCATATAGTTTGACTATGGGGATAAATGAGGATGATATGTACACTGCAAAAATTCACATAGTCGATGAAGCGAAAAGCTATTCCAGGTTACAGGAGTTGCTCCAAAATGACCCTTTCTTAACAACTGTTTCTCATGATAGTTCATCTGCTTTAGACGATATTAGGGGCGTACAGCCAGATTTAGTTATTATTGATATACACATTTCTGATAATAAAGGGATTAAATTATGCCAGACAATGCAAACCATCAATGAGTTTAAAAACATCATTGTGGTATTCATGACAGTATCGGGCTTTCCTTATTTAATTGGACAAGCTTACAAGGCAGGTGCTAAAGATTTTATAACTAAACCTTTTAGCCCTTTTGAAACAGTCCTTCGTATAAGAAGTCTAGTTGATTTGGTTCTTGCCAAAAAAGAAGCCAGCCTAGCTCTTAAAAAGGAACATGATGCACTTATCAAAGCAAATGACGCCTCCAAAGTTAAATCTCAATTTTTAGCAGTCATGTCGCATGAAATACGTACACCACTCAATGCTGTTATTGGTTTTTCTGATTTACTTTCTTCAGAACGCCTTAATAGTGAACAGCTTGATATGGTTAGGGCTATAAAAGGAGCATCTGATACTCTTTTAAACCTTGTAAACGACATACTTGATTTAACAAAAATAGAAGCTGGTAAAATCGAATTAGAACATGAACAGTTTTTACTTGAGAATATAGTTTTCGAATCTGCAGAGTTAGCAAGAACCAAACTAAAAACAGACAATGTAGAAATAAATATCGTATTTAATGCTCAGACTAACTTTGTTTGCGGCGATGAAATGAAGCTCAGGCAGATACTGATCAATTTAATTTCTAACGCAGTAAAGTTTACCGAAAGTGGCGAAATTTGTGTTTCTGTTTTTCAGAAAGGCACTGATTTTTATTTCAAAGTTACAGATACTGGCATTGGAATGACTCAAGAACAGTGCGATATAATTTTTGAACCTTTTAGGCAAGCAGATTCCAGTACTACAAGAAAATATGGAGGAACAGGATTAGGGCTATCAATATGTTGTAGCTTTATAGCTGCTATGGGAGGAATATTAGAGGTGACAAGTAAAGTTGACATTGGCAGTTGTTTTTCTTTTAATATTGAAATGCCAATTCAGAATAAAAATGAATTTCAACCTCCTCAAAAATCCTATAATGGGTCAATATTAATAGTTGATGCTAATCCCAATTTTAGAGAAAACTTTGCCTTAAAACTAAGAAGCATGGGTTTTTATACAGAGTCACATGAACGCATTGCTGATTTAATTACAGATAAGTATTTTGACTATGTATTTATAAATCCTTTCAATTACAGTGACATAAGTAAATTTCTTATTGAGAGTTTAAAAGTTATTTGTTCTACAAAAAAGATATTTGCTTTAACTAATAGAATAGATACTCATCTCAAGAAACATTTAAATTCTAAAGGCTTTAAAAGATTTCTTTGTAAACCAATTCGTGAATCAGCACTTGAAAGTATTTTTGACTCAAGTCCTAATAACAGAAAGTCTATAACTAAAAACTTTGATGTCGAATTCCAAAACCTAAATCTTCTCATAGTAGAAGATAACATCTTAAATCAAAAGCTGATTTATAAATTACTAACAGGTCAAGGACACTCTATTATAACAGCAGAAAATGGGCTTGAAGCAATAAGAATTCTCGAGCGAAAGAGTTTTGATTTAATTTTTATGGATATGCAAATGCCAGAATTAGATGGCTGTGCTGCGACAAAAATTATACGAAGAGAATTAAAAGTGGAAACACCTATCATCGCTATGACAGCAAATGCTTTTACGCAATCAAGAAGAGAGTGTAAAGATGCAGGAATGAATGATTTTATTCCTAAACCAATCAATGAAAAACGTCTCTTCAATATCCTCAGTAAATATACCGTAAAGTCTAAACCGCATGACTGTAACGAAGAGTATATCAGTGGATAAAGGACTTCAAATGAAGCCCCTTAATAGCTTTAAAGCTTAGCGAAGAAGTCTTCACCCTTGTTATTAACGATGATGAAAGCAGGGAAGTCTTCAACTTCGATTTTCCATACAGCTTCCATACCCAGTTCAGGGTACTCAAGAACTTCAACTTTTTTGATGCAGTCTTTGCCTAGTCTTGCAGCCGGGCCACCAATTGAACCAAGGTAGAAACCACCATACTCTTTACAAGCTTCTCTAACTTGCGCAGTTCGGTTACCTTTTGCAAGCATAATCATGCTGCCGCCTTCTTTCTGGAATGGTCCAACATAAGGGTCCATACGCTGTGCTGTTGTAGGACCAAATGAACCAGAAGCCATACCATCAGGAGTTTTTGCCGGACCAGCGTAGTAAACCGGGAATTGTTTGATGTAATCTGGCAGTCCATCGCCAGCATCAATCCTTTCCTGAAGTTTAGCGTGTGCTATGTCACGAGCCACAACAATTGGACCTGATAGATTAACTCTTGTTAATGGTGGAAGATCTTTAAGTTTAGCCAGGTTATCGGCCATGGGTTCAGTCAGATCGATATTAATGACATCTTCTTCTTTAACGGCCTGATGATCAGCAGTTGGAAGAAGTTCTTCTGGATGTTCTTCGAGCTTCTCAAGGAAGATACCGTCCTTAGTGATCTTACCTTTGATATTTCTGTCTGCCGAACAGGAAACACCCATACCTACTGGACAGGATGCACCATGGCGTGGCAAACGAATGATTCGCACGTCGTGACAGAAGTATTTACCGCCGAACTGAGCACCGATGCCTGACTCACGAGTTAGTTGTAAAACTTGTTCTTCGAGTTTTATGTCGCGGAAAGCACGACCAGTCATGTCTCCTTCAGTAGGTAGGTTATCCAAGTAGCCTGCTGAAGCAAGTTTAACAGTTTTAAGATTTACTTCAGCTGATGTGCCACCAATAACCAGCGCTAAGTGATATGGAGGGCAAGCCGCTGTACCAAGATCGCGGATTTTTTCTTTGATAAAAGCCAGCATGCTCTTCTCATTAAGAAGCGCTTTCGTTTTTTGATAAAGGTATGTTTTGTTGGCGGAGCCACCACCTTTAGCCAGCATCAAAAATTTATACTCATTTCCTTGAGTAGAATAAATGTCGATTTGGGCGGGAAGGTTATTGCCGGTATTCTTCTCTTCGTACATGGAGAGTGGCGCAACTTGTGAGTACCGCAAATTATCTTCTTGGTATACGTCGTAAACACCTTGTGAAAGTGATTCGGCGTCATCACCCTCGGTAAGGACGTTCTGTCCTTTTTTACCCATGATGATAGCTGTTCCGGTATCCTGACAACCAGGCATAACTTTTTGGGCCGCGATAACGGCATTTTTTAAAAGCTCTCCGGCGACGAAACGATCATTTTCTGAAGCCTCAGGATCTTTAAGGATATTTGAAAGAGATTCAAGGTGTGAGCGTCTTAAGAAGTGAGCGACATCGAAAAATGCTTGATAGGCAAGTTTGCTTAGTGCTTCAGGTTCAACTTTGAGGAATTCTTTATCTCCAAGTTGAACAGTAGAGACACCTTCATTGCCAAGGAATTTATACTCTGTAGAGTCTTCGCCATGCTGAAAAAGCTGACTGTATGTAAAATCTGCCATTTTGTACCTTATGTGCTTAGTTTTCCGTCACTAAAGAGTAACAAAGCTCCGCTTGATATTCATTTATAAACAAGCTTAAATGAGATCTGTAAAAACTGAGAAATCGACTATACTTCATGTTTTAATGAAGGAAAGCAGGGCTACTGTAACCGTCGTTTCTTTTATAGAGCTCAGTGGGTCATAATTTTATATTGAGGTCATGGATGATAAAGGTTGAAAACCTCTGTCGAAGTTTTGGTGAAATTAAAGCTGTAAAAAATGTATCTTTTACAGTGAATAAAGGTGATATCCTTGGCTTTATCGGCCCTAACGGTGCTGGAAAGTCGACAACAATGAGGATGATCACCGGATACTTGACTCCAAGTTCAGGTATTGTGGAAGTTAATGGTAAAAGTCTCCTGGATAACGAAAGCTTCTGTAAGGAGAGTATAGGCTACCTTCCAGAAAGTGCACCTATGTATGGTGATATGACGGTAAAAGCTTTTTTGAATTTTTGTGGTGATATACGTGGTATGAAAAAGTCAGATAGGACTGCTGCAACAGAAAGAGTAATTTCTTCCTGTTTTCTTGATAAAGTAAAGCATCAAACTATTTCTACTCTTTCTAAAGGTTACCGTCAAAGAACCTGTTTTGCTCAGAGCATACTTCATGATCCGCCAATTCTCATACTGGATGAGCCTACTGATGGTTTAGATCCTAACCAAAAGTTTGAAATTCGCAAAATTATTAGAAATTTTGGTAAAGAAAAAGCGATTATTCTTTCCACTCACATTCTTGAAGAAGTCGAATCACTTTGCAATAGAGTGATCCTTCTAAGCCATGGCGAAATTAAAGCAAATGAAAATCTGGAGGAGTTCAAAGCTCGAAATGACGTTATGAGTGCAACTTTCCGCGAATTAACGGTCGGAGGTACGGCAGAGTGAATTCATTTTCTAGAGTGAAAGCAATCACAAAGCGTGAATTTTCGGCTTACTTTAACAGTGCATTGGCTTATGTTTTCCTGTGTTCCTTTCTTATCATCGGGACGCTTTTCAATTTTAAATTTGCCGATTGGTTTAGCGTAAATGAAGCAAGCCTAAGAGCTTTCTTTAATTTTCACCCTTACTTATATTTATTCTTTATACCTGCACTTGGTATGAGAGTTTGGGCAGAAGAAGATAAAGAGGGAACTTTGGAACTTCTGCTAACTATGCCGATAAGTGCCTGGCATGCGGTGGTTGGAAAATTCCTGGCAGGTTGGCTTTTTATAGGTTTCTCTTTACTTCTGACTTTTCCGATGGTTTTGACAGTTATTTATTTTGGCGAGCCAGACTGGGGACGATTACTTTCTGGATACATTGGTAGTTTTCTGGTTGGCGGGATGTGTTTTGCCTTAACTTCTCTAACTTCTGCATTTACTAAAAATCAGGTCATCAGTTATCTTTTCGGCTTTGCCGTACTTTTAGTCCTAACTATCATTGGTATGCCGCAGTTTGGTATATCTGATTTCCTTAAGGGCTGGTTACCTGGTGGTTTAATTGAGACCTTACTTTTCTTTAGTATACAACCTCATTTTGAAGGCTTGGAACGAGGTGTTTTTGATCTCCGAGATCTTGTCTACTTTTGTTCATTTATTGTTTATGGCTTGATCAGTTCCATAACAATTTTGCGTTGCAGAAAAGCAGCCCATAAAAATAACACCTTCTTTAGTGGAGTCGGGGTTATTATATTTTCTATCATTTTACTGTTGGTGAATTTTATCAGCCGACACACAAATGTACGTGGTGATTGGACGGCAGATAGACTTTACACACTTACTGACAGTACAAAACGCATCATGGCTAGTTTTGAAGGCCCTGTAACGGTTCGTTTTTATTACTCGATGTCAGATAAGAATCAGCCAGTAAATAAAAAAGCATTTGCTTTAAGGGTAGAAGATCTACTCAAAGAATATGCAGCTCTTTCTAAAGATTATGTTCAACTCAAAAGCATCGATCCATCTCCTGGTTCTATTCAGGAAAAGGGTGCGGCCCTCGATGGTATTGAGCCGATTTTAAATAAGGATGGCAGTAAGTCTTACTTCGGTGTTTCTATAAGTTACCGTGATTCAGTGAAAACCATTCCGGTTTTAAACCAGGATCAGTCAGATAAACTTGAGTATCATCTCACAAACTTATTTAAGCATTTACAAAAACCAAAAATGCCAACGATTGGCATCATGACTGACTTTCCAATCGTCGAACAGCAAGCCAACCCTATGGCGGGCAATTACCAGGAAAGACCGGCATGGCGTATTTTGGATGAACTTCGTCAAGACTATACCATTCGTCAAATTGGTGATCACTTTGTAGAGTGGGGCTATGATCCTAAAACAGGTAAGAACTTGCTTGATGCAGTTGTCATTTATCAGTTTAAGCAATTAACTGATGGCGCTCGTTTTGCTTTAGATCAGTACTTGATGCGTGGCGGTAAGGTTATTTTGTTGGCTGATAGTATGCCTTTACTCGGACCGTCGGCAGATAAAAGCTTCCGTTTCCAAAAAAGCCGTTTGCCTGTAACCAGTAATGCTTTGGGGGTTACTGAAGCCTGGAAAATATCTTATAAGACAGATACGCTTATTTTAGATAAAGAGAATTTTACTAAAACAGCAAAAGGTGCAAATGACCTTATTTTGACATTTGATGGCGAAGATATCAATTCTTCTTTCCCGGCCTTAAAGAATGTTAATAAGCTAATTTTCCCGTATAGCGGTTATTTCCAATATCAGGAAACACCGGGTATTTCGGTCACTCCTCTTATAACTACAAGTACTAAGGCTAAGCTTCTGCCGGTGACTTCTTTCCGCGATAAAAAGGTAGTGGAAAGTTTAAAGGAGAATGGTAAAGAATTACCTCTTGCTCTCCATGTTAAAGGTAAGCTTCCTTCTTTATATAAAGGGAAACCTTTAAAGACAAATGGACTTATCAAAGAGCCACAGGCCGAGTCTGAGGTATTCTTAATCGGTGATATGGACTGGCTTAAGGATGATTACACTTTTAGGCAGGTTAAAAAGCTCAAAGGTTCAGAGTTTATGCGCATCTCTGATAACATAGAACTATTCCTAAACCTGATCGATACACTGGTAAATGATGGCAAAATGGTTGATGTTCGTATGCGCCGTGAGGCTAAACGTGAGCTAGAGACCTTAAAAGATGTAAGAATTGATTTCCGTAAAGATTACGATGCTGAAATTAAAGCACTTCAGGCTGAGTATAAGAAGTTGGATTCTACGATTAAAGCTTTACACCGTAAGCAGGAAAATCAGATAGCTCTTAAGGTGAAGGAAAGACAGATTCTTCAGGAATCAGAAGGGCGCTTAAAAGACGTAAATCAAAAACTGAATGACATCTCTCAAATTTTGAGTATGGCCGAAGGCAAGTTTCAAAATAAAGTTGTTGTCATGAATGCATTTGCTATACCGTTTATGATTTTCATTTTCTGGATAGCTATATCAATCTATCGTAAAAAAAGGTTAAAAGCCTAATGAGAAAAAAACAGTTTATTGTAGCCTTAGTACTTTTAATCGTTCTGGTCTCAGTAAGTCTTGCTACTCGTGATAAAGTAAATACTGGTAATTTTGATGTTGGCGATAAAGTTTTTGAAGATCTTGATATCGCTAAAATTACCAAGATTAATTTGACAAAAAGTGCTTTTAAGCAAGAAGTGCTTCTCGAGAAAAAACAAGAGCAGTGGAAGGTCGCCAATAGGTATGATGTAACTGCAGACCCGGCGCTTATCCGTAAGTTTCTCAATTTAGTGAATACCGCAAAAGCTGTTCACGTTGTGCCGCATAAAGAAGAGGATCTACCGCTTTTTCAACTGGATGAACAGCTTGGTGTCAAAGTAGAGCTCGTCAGTGGTGAGAAGTCTAAAGAAACATTTATTTTTGGCAAAACACATACTTTTACTGAGAAGAGCAGCGGTCGTTATATCTACCTTGTTGACAAGAAAGCCGTTGTCCTTCTAGACAGTCCACTGAGCTATATTTCTTCTTTGCCGAGTATTTGGCTTAAGAAATATCTGCCTTTTCATGAAGAGGTCGCAGCTGCAACACTTTACTCGGATAGTAGTATAATCTGGAAGACTGAGCGCTTAAATTCTCGAGATCCTTTTAGAATGGTACTTCCCAAAGCTTCTGAAAAGACTCCTCAACAAGTGAAGCAACTAATGGTTTATGCGATGCAGTTGCGGTTTATGGATATTGTTCCTGCAGACAATAACTTCCAGGCAGACCCACAACTTAAGAAGCATAATCTAGTCCTTCAGACCTTTGATGGCAAAATTTACAATCTTAACTTCCTTAAACTGAAAGGCAATGAAATACGTTGCAGCTTGAAGCTTATTTCCAGTCCTAGTAAAAGTGAATTTGTGACAAGCCTTGTTGATGCTGAAAGAATTAAAGATGAGCTTTCAGAGTGGCACTTTAAGGTTCCGTTTGCATTTTATGAGGCACTTTTTAAATAATGGCCATTTCTACTAAGATTCATCAATTAAAAGATAGGACTGTCACAGAGTACATCTTATCTAATGATTCAATTGAATTATCAGTTTTATCCCAAGGAGCATCAATTTATCGGTTACTAACTAAGGATCTCGATGGAGTTAAAGCAGATCTGGTGTTGGGCCATAAAAGTATTGAGGATTATTTACTGAATCCTTGTTATCTTGGGGCAACTGTCGGTAGGTATGCCAATCGCATCGCTGGTGCTTCTTTTATCCTTAATGAAGAAAAGTTTCTTCTTAGTGCAAATAGTGATGCGAACTGTTTACATGGCGGAAAAATTGGCTTGCACCATAAAAATTGGCAAGGGGAAATTGACGGGGAAACATTGACTCTTTCAGTAGAGTCTCCAGATGGCGAAGGGGGCTTTCCTGGTCACCTTAAAGTTTCAGTATCATTTACCTTAGATAAAGACAATGTCGTTATCTCTTACAAAGCTAACACAGATGCAGATACCGTCATTAATTTGACAAACCACTCCTACTTTAATCTAGGAGGGCATGAGAGCGGGGTTGTATTCGAACATGAATTACAGATATTCGCAGATGAATACCTTGAGGTTAATTCTGAGCATATACCAAGTTCAAAACGCTCAGTCGTTAAAACACCTTTTGATTTTAAGGTTTTTAAACCTTTAGTTGCTGGCTTAAGGTCAACAGATCAACAAATCACTCAAGCAGGGGGGTACGATCATTGTTTTATTGTAAACGACAATGGTGATGATCTGAAAAAAGTTGCCATTGTGAGGCACCCCTGGTCAGGAAGAATTATGACTGTATTCAGTACAGAGCCTGGAGTTCAACTCTATACGGCTAATCATATAGACGGTTTTGAAGGTAAGGATGAGATATATTATGGTCGTTACCCGGCATTTTGCTTAGAGACACAACACTTCCCCAATTCTCCAAATGAAGCGGATTTTCCTTCAACAGTTTTAAGAGCCGGTGAAACTTTTAATTCTCAAACTATTTATAATTTTTCTCTTACCCATGAAGATTGAAGCAGTTGTACTAGATATGGATGGCTTAATGGTCGATTCTGAACCATTTTGGCGCCAAGCAGAAATGGAAGAGTTTGCTAAAGTCGGTTTAGGTTTAACTTTAGATCAGTGCATTCAGACAACGGGTATACGCATCGATGAAGTAGCGGAGTATTGGTACCGACGTTACCCTTGGCAAGGACCTACAGCTAAAGAGGTTTCACTTAGAATAATTAAGCGTGTAGAAGAGCTTGTTGTTGAAAAAGGGCAGCCGTTGCCTGGACTTGAGAGAATCATAAAGATGGTTAAAGATAAAGGCTTACCGTTAGCCCTGGCGTCGTCTTCACCTATGTCGCTTATCAACACTGTTCTTGATAAATTTAAGATTAAAGAAGAGTTTGATTTTATACGTTCTGCAGAGCTCGAAGTTTATGGCAAACCCCATCCGTCAGTTTATATAAAAACAATCCAGGACTTAGGCGTTCCTGCTGAATTTTGTCTAACGTTTGAAGACACCATGGCAGGTACCATTGCAGCAAAAGCAGCTTGCATGAAAGTTGTGGCAGTTCCACAAGAAGAGAATATGTCAGATGTAAGATTTGTTCTAGCTGACTTACAGCTAAAAAGTCTCTTAGAATTTGAGTGGGATAAGCTGGCTTACTGACGATCCGGCAATGCAGCCAGGATGATTATGCCGACGAGATTCATGGGCGCAAGTAAATAGATATACAGACCACTGTAACCTTTTTCTTTTAGCATTTCTCTGAAACCTAAGACATAAAGAATTACACCACTAAAGAAAACAGGTAGCAGGATTGTTGCATTGTAGACAGAGTTCAATAATTGAAATTTGAAAAATGCGGCACAAAAAACAATCAGGCAGACTCCAAGACTCAGTTTGTTGCCTCCAGCATATATCTGCTTTTCATTGTTATTTTTCATACATTTATACATCTAATTAAATATTAAGAATTGGCATTATATGAAAACAGCATATTGCCCGCAATGATTAATCTAAAAAAACTTGTCTTATTTTTTCAGGGGCATATTTTTAATTCTAAAATAATCTCAGGAATCTCTGCATGAGCATAAATTACGAACACTTTTCTTCCCTAGGTATAGCCTTGGTTGTTTCTGGCCCCAGTGGTACAGGGAAAACAACAGTCTGTGAAAAACTACTACAGCAGAACAAGAACCTGCATTTTTCTATATCTTGCACAACTCGTGAGCCTAGAAAAGCTGAAGTGAATGGTGAAGACTACTACTTCATCTCTGTAGAAGAGTTTAAAAAACGGGTCGAGAATGATGAGTTCCTTGAGTATGCAGAAGTTCATGATAACTACTATGGAACGTTAAAGACTGAAGTTACAGATCGCTTAAAGCGCGGTGAAGATGTTCTGGTGGACATTGATGTTCAGGGTATGAGACAACTTCGTAAAGCTGCCAGAGGCAATGATATTCTTGAGAAATACACTAGTTATGTATTTATAGCACCTCCATCATATACTGAACTGGAGCAGCGTTTAAGGAATCGTGCGACTGACTGTGAATCTGTTGTTAACCGTAGAATGTTGAATGCCCGCAAAGAACTCAAGGCCTGGAATGATTATGAATACCTTATAATCAATGATGAAGTAGATCTTGCTGTCTCGCGACTCCAATCAATTATCACTGCAGTCAGTATAAAAACAGACCGTTTGAATCCTGTAGATGAGTGGCCTTATGTCTAATATACGAGACTTTAAAGGCATAACCCCCAAAATAGCTGAATCTTCTTACGTAGATTCTACTGCCGTGATCATAGGTGATGTAGAAATAGGTAAAGACTCCTGTATCTGGTGTACGACAGTAATTCGTGGCGATGTAAATTTTATTCGTATTGGCGATAGAACAAATATTCAAGATGCATCTGTTCTGCATGTAACTCACCGCAATCCTGAAAAACACCCAGAAGGTTATCCTCTGGTTATTGGTGATGATGTTACAGTTGGTCACCGCGTGACACTACATGGCTGTGTTTTAGAAGATTGCTGCTTCATAGGTATGAATGCGACGGTTATGGATGGCGCACTTGTCGAGTCAGGTGCTATGATTGGTGCCAATGCTTTGGTAACTTCCGGGATGCGTTGTGAAAGTGGCTACCTTTATATTGGGGCTCCGGCGAAGAAGTTTCGTGAACTGACAGATGCTGAAAAAGAAAGCATTAAACAGTCAGCGACGAATTACGTTGGTTTCTCTAAAGATTATAAGTAACCGCTAGCAAACGTGCTCAGAAAGTGCCGATCTGAAGTTTTTGTAAGTGATCATGAAAAGCAATACCGAAGGTAGAATGCACATCACGGCTGCACACATCAGTACAGCCAGTGGGTAACTTAAGGAACTGCTTAAAAGTGAACTCATTGCTACCGGTAACACCTGGTGCTTATCCAGAAGTAGCAACGGCATAAGATGCTGTTGCCACGCCAGTAAAAAGTGAATCATAAAGCAACAGAGAAGGGGCGAGTAAACTAAGGGGAGACTTGTTAGGTAGCACCGTAAATCTCCAGCTCCTTCTACTTTGGCTAGATCTATATAGTCTTTTGGTAGGTGACGATATATCTGTATAAAGAATAAAATACCTATACCACTCAATGCTCCTGGTAGTATGATGGCAAATAAACTGTCGTTGAGCTGCATAGCAAAAATTTGTTCTCTTAAAGGGAAAATCATAATTTGCTTAGGAATTAGTACTAAAGCTACCGCTGTAATAAACAACAATCTCTTGTAGCGGAAATCCTTAAAGACAAAAGTGTAGGCTGCCATGGAGCTGAGGATCACAGCCAGCAGTGATTGCAATGATGTGATCATTAATGAATTTCCCCAAAAATGCCAGAAGTCTATAACCTCTCCCTTAAAAAGAGTTTGAAAATGAGAGCTATCCCACGATTCAGGAGAGATAACGGTTGGTTTATAAATTCCCTTATTTGTTTTGAAACATGCCCCGATTAACCAGACGAGTGGGTAAGAAAATAAAATTAATAAGGGCGATATCAGTAGGAATAATCCAAGGTTTTTGAGGTGCTTCATTTTTCTTTCCTCTTTATACAGAAGAGGCCAGTTAAAAGCATTAAAACGGGTAAAGTCGCAAGGCATACAGTTGCTGCCATATTGTACTCTTGAAAGCGAGTAAAGCGGTAGGCGTAATTAACTATGATAAGCCCGGCATTTGCGGTTCCACCTGACGGGCCCAGAAGAGTGAAGCTGCCGGCAAAAAGAGAAAATGTATCTATAAACAAAAAGGCTGTGCAGAATATGATTAGGTGCTTTACGCCCGGTATCTCAATGCTTCGAAATATCAAGAATTCTCCAGCTCCTTCCAGACGTGCAGCTTCTTTAACAGAACGAGGAATGGCCTCTAAACCACAAAGAAGGAACAGGGTTACAAAGCCGGTCCAGCGCCAGACAGACTGAATGACCATAGATGGCAGTATATAATTCGGGTCACTCATCCAATTTACAGCGCGCTCGCCAAAGGGTAATATAAAAACCTGATTCAATAAGCCTTCACGGCCATGAAAGACATTCATAAATAATATTGCCAAAACTATAGGTGGTAATAAACCGGGTAATAGAAGGATGAATGAGGAGATATACCTAAGCCTTTTTGATAATAAAGAAAGCAGGAAAGCGAGTGTAAGGGAAAGCGGGATAATCGTTAAAATACTTAAGAGGGCGTATTTCGCAGTGTTAAATGCCGCTTTGTAAAAGAGCTTGTCATTTAGTAGACGCTCGTAGTTTGCAAAAAGGGCTGTGCTTTGTTGCCCCTTTTCTGGCGAAAGACTCATTATCAGTCCTTGCATCAAAGGGTAAACCCAAAAGGTTCCCAGAAAAATTAAAAACGGCAGCAAAAGCCACCTAAGTCCACTTTTGGACTCCAGAAGGATAGTGTCTTTCATCTGCCGTTTAGTGAATTATTGCTGTGGGCCACCTTGTTGAAGTGCCGCTTTAAGCTCTTTGAAAGCAGCTTCAGCTGTATATGTACCATAAAGAACTGCACTGAAGAAGTTCTCTTGAAGCATAAAGATAGCCTGGGGCCTTTGTGGGCAAATATTTACTTTAGGAATTTGCTTAGCAAGATCTTTCATGATCAAGCCCATAGACTGACCGCCAAAAAAGTCAGAAGGCTCCATCATTTCCTTTTCGTCCCAGGCTGGCATGTAAGCAGGGAAGCTGTTGCCTTCAACATAACGGTCGATATTTGCTTTTTTGTCTTTCATAACAAATTCAATAAACTTCCAGGCAGCATCCTGCTTTTTTGATGCTTGAGGGATAAGTAGACCCTGACCGGCAAATGTAGCAGTTTGTAGATCACTTCCTTCAAATTTAGGAAGAGGCATTATTGCCCAGTTACCTTCGTGGTGTGGAAGAAATTGTTGAAGCATATCCAGACCAAACCAGTCAGCTCCCGGGATACAAAGAATTTCGTCATTTGCTACAGGGCCATTGAAAAAGACAGGGTCAAAAACACTGCCACGAGAAGGTTGCATAAAAATTCCGGCATCTACCATTTTCTTTATCCAGTTCATAGTATCAACAGCTTTTTTGAAATCTGGTAGAGCTTCGCCTTTTTCGCTGAAGAAATCAGTACCTTGCTGTCTAAGGAATACTTCGAAAAATGTCGGATCTACCGGCATAAGAGGCTGGCCGTCAAGGGCTAATTTTTTGCCGACTTCTTCAACACCCTTCCAGGTTTCAAACTTTTTGACGTCTATATCGAGCTCTTTGAAAAGATCTTTTCTATAGTAAAGAACGTAGGCACTCAGGGATTGTGGAACACCATAGCTTTTCTTTTCCCAGGTAAATAGATCAAGTCTTTTAGGGTGTAGCGTTTTATCTAAATTTGCTTTTTTTATTTTTTCAGTAAGGTCAACAAATGGAACTGGGCCATTCAGGTAAATACCAAAAAGTACTTCATCTAGCTGAACAACATCCGGTGCGCCAACACCACTTTTGAGAGTGACTGCCAGTTTTTCTGGCATTTCTCTAAAACCATATGCCTCAATAGTTGCATCAAACTTAGCGTCTACAGAATTCTTATAGTGCTTTACCATATTTTCATAGTAAATCTTATCCTGTTGTGAGCTGATCCAAATTTTTAGTGGTTCAGCATTAACCGTAAAAATCAGGGATGCTAAAAGTAGTAAAGCGTGCCGCATTTTGACTCCAGTATTATCAATAGTTTTATATTTGTTCTTGCTTAGAAAATAAACTCTCTGAGGCTTACTTACAAATACAGTTTGAAGGGGAACGTGAAATTCTCAACTAAACAACTATTTTTGCTGTACAAACAAGTGATTTATTATTAGAGGGTTTTCATGTCAGAAGAGCTTATATGCAGCAAAAGTCCTTCTCAGGTCTTAAATTTAAGAGCTTACTTTTCATCTTCGCTCATTACGGGGATCATAGTGACAATTTACGTAGTCGGTCGTGATCAATATAATGTCCCGCCATACTTTCTTGCCTTGCTGGCATTTCCAGTACTCAATATCATCTGGCGCTTTTTGCAGATTAAGTGTCAAAAATATGAATTAACGAATGAGCGTTTACGGATAATTTCAGGTGTACTCAACAGAAGGACAGATGAAATAGAGCTTTACAGAGTCAAAGACTTTACCTTGAATGAACCCTTTCTTATGCGCCTTTTTAAACTTGGTGACATTTTTATAGAGTCCTCCGATAAGACAAATCCATATATACGCATCAAGGCATTACCCAGAGCCTCTGAATTTAAAGAGCAGCTGCGCACCTGTGTCGAGGTTATCAGACAGAAAAAGAATGTCAGGGAAGTGGACTTTGAATAGAAGCCGTATAAACTCTCAAAAATTTTTGATCTTTTTAGGATAGATATTAAACATGCAATCAATTTCAAATACCTTACAGTCTTATGTCAAAGCGGCTCTCTTGAAGCTGATTGACGAATCCGATTTACCAGAGCAATTGGTCGTACCTTCACAGAACCCTAATTTTGCTGATTATCAGTGCAATGCAGCAATGGGTCTTGCCAGAACATTAAAAAAAGCTCCACGCCAGATAGCAGAAGACATAGTTAATAATCTGGATGTTGATGAAATTTGCGAACCTGTAGAAATTGCCGGCCCTGGATTTATTAATTTTAAAATAAAGACTTCTTACATTCAGAGACGAGTTGAGAAGATGGGGGCTGATCCACGTTTAGGATTGGAAAAGACTGCCAATCCAGAAAAGGTTTTAGTCGACTTTTCCAGTCCAAACCTCGCTAAAGAAATGCACGTTGGTCACTTAAGAAGTACGATTATCGGCGACAGTATTGCTCGCTTTCTTGAGTTTGAAGGACATGAAGTATTACGCATGAATCACGTTGGTGATTGGGGGACTCAGTTTGGTATGCTGATACAGTATATCCGTGAGGAAATGCCGGATGCTCTTAACAATCCACAAGATTTCCAGATTGCTTCTCTAGAAGAGTTTTATCGTGCTGCTAAGAAGAAATTTGATGATTCAGAAGATTTTGCCAACGCTTCACGCCGTGCGGTAGTTGATTTACAGGCTGGTGAAGAAAAGACTCTCGCTGTTTGGAAGGTTTTCTGTGAAGCATCTATGAAGCACTGCCATGAAATCTATGATCTCATGGACATCAAAATCGAAGATCGTGGCGAATCTGCTTATAATAACTTACTGCCAGTCGTTGTTCAAGATCTCAAAGATGCCGGTCATGCTGTCGAAACTCAAGGAGCTATCGGCGTTTTTCTTGACGGTTATAAAAACGAAAATGATGAGCCGCTGCCGACTATTATTCAAAAATCTGACGGTGGTTACATTTACGCCACTACTGACTTGGCTGCAGTTAAGTACCGCATGCTGGAAGAGAAGGTAGATAAAGCTATCTACGTAACAGATGCCCGTCAAAAGGGACACTTTGATCAGGTATTCAAAATCTCAGAACTTATTGGCTGGTCAAAACCTGGTGCTTTGAAACACATAGGCTTTGGCATGATGCTTGGGAAAGATGGCAAACCATTCAAGACTCGTGATGGCGGAACAATCAAGCTCAAAGACCTTTTAGTAGAAGCTGAAGAAAGAGCCTATAATCTTGCGAAAGAATTAAGCCCTGACTTTACAGAAGAAGAGCACAAGGCTATTGGCCGCACTGCAGGTCACGGTGGCGTCAAGTATTCTGACCTTTCCCATAGTATTGGGACTGATTACAAATTTGACTGGGATAAGATGTTAGCGACTGATGGTAATACTGCTATATACCTACTAATGACTTATGCTAGAACTCGTGGTCTTAGCCGTAAAGCTGGGGTTGATGTAAACGATATGCTTGGTAAAGCTGAGTTAATCCTTGAAGACGAACAGGAGATTAAGTTAGCGAAAAAGATACTGAGTGTTCTCGATATTTGGCCTTCAGTAGTAAGAGAGTTGACCCCAAATCTCTTACTTTCTTACCTTTTCGAAATTGCCAAAGATTTCAGTACTTTCTGGAATGCATGCCCAATCCTAAAACTTGAAGATCAAAAAGTAAAAGAAAGTCGTATGCTTTTGGCTGCAATGGTTGCTAGAGTCATCGAATGGGGGCTTGCTATGGTCGGCATAAAAGCTCTGGACAAGGTCTAAGACTTTTGATCCTTTTCTTCCTGCACACTGGTAAAAAAGTCTTCCAGTTGTCGCAGGAAGAAGCCCAGAGAATGAACTCTCTTAGGTACTTCATTGACTATCTCCTTCATATCAAGGACCTTCATTACATTTAGCACTTGCTGTTTTTTCTTATTGTAGGAACGCTTCACCAAGTTATAGATTCTATTTAAGTCTGCAGCTGGGGATGAAAAATTCTCATCCTTTTCAGGATTAAGTGTTAGTTCTATATCTTCACTGGATGGATCAATTCCTGTTCTTTCTTTTATGAAACGGGCTGTAAGTCGAGGATGTATCTTCTCAAAATGTTTGTACTCTGCGACAAACCAGGTCTCAATCTCCAGAACTGCAAAACATACTTCTGTTTTTGCTTTTCCCTTTGGTACAAGATTCTTAGCAAAACGCCTTAATTTCCTAAAGTCTTTGTAGCTGTGTGGGTAAATATCTCTTAAACCGATGATTTTATCATAGCCTTGCTTAGATAAACCTTCGTATTCTTCGCGAATATCTGTTAATACACGACCATCGTTTGAAGAATCTACGAGCAAAATGTAGTAGGGCGCTTCGGCCTTAGGTGAACTTAGAGTTATAAAGCGGCGCCCATTATCTCGTCCGCCAAAACCACGCCTTTTTTCTATACATATCCCATGTGCAGCAGCGATGTAATTTAGAAGTTGCTCTACAAAGATCTGTTCTGTTTGCCCTTCTACAAATATGGCAAGTTTTTTCATTCTTCATTTAAAGGCTTACAGTAAAATTCAGTGCATAGGAAGTCAAAGTTACTCAAGCCGGTAAAGACAAACTCATCAAAAGCTTCTTTGGCATTGGATGAGTTAAATACCATTGAACGATTGCCTTCACGCTGGATGACTGACCAGTACTTCAAATCGACGTTATTCATGATAAATCTATCATTCGAAGACATCATAAGTTGAATAGAAGTCTTCTCTATTTTATCGATAAGTAATCGTATGAGTTGAGTCGAGCGGTCAAAGTCGAGTCCTTCACCTATATCGTCAATGATAATACAGCAGGGCTGAGCACTAAGTCTCGACAGGTTTAATTGGATTATTAAAGAAAGAGCGCGAAACATACCTTGAGACATATCTGTTTGATAAGTGTAGCACTTAAGATCTTTTTCTTTAACTCTTAAAACTGCCGGGGGAATTTCCGAAGGATGACGGAACTTCATTTTCTCTGAATAAAAAACATCTATATCCTCCAACTCATAAGAAACCTTCTGCATACTGCTGATAATACTGCTTACGAATATTTGGCCATATTGTTCAAAGCCTTTGCGGAACAGCTCAACAACTCGGTCTGTTTTCCTTAAATCAATCTCTACATCATCTAATTTTGTTTGTCTTTCATCCTCTGGACGAATAATCAATCCATAGTTTTTGCCAAATACGCTACCAAAACGATAATGCAGCGTCGACTTGGCCCAATCATGTAAATAATCAAACCAAGGGTGTTGAAGTTTATCTCTGCGAACAACCGAACATAAAGAAGAAGAGGGGACATTTATTTCGATAACTTGCTGTACTTGTTCGAAGAAGATCGAACACTTGCCTTCCAGGTCGCGTTCAAGTTTAATTTCCTTGCTAATCAACAGTTTTTCGTAGATGACTTTTCTATCAGCTGTTTTAAGAACGTAGGAGATTTCTTTAGTTCCTGAACTCCAGGTGAAATCATACAGTGCATTTTCTGGCAACTCATGTCTTTCTCTGGTGATCAGGTGTGCCATCGTACTGATACAGTTCAGTGTTCTGGTTTTACCTGTTGCATTTTTACCAACGACAAGATTTATTTGCTGAGGGCAGAAATCGACAAGAGTCCATTCTTTATCCTGTCCCTCAAATTGGCTGCATTTGACTTTTGTAAGAAACATTTTACCAACCAAATTTATCAGTTTTCTTAATATAAAATGTACAATAAACAACCTAATATCTAAAGGCTTAACTGTAAGGAAAGCAATTATTTGACCAAAAATGCTAAAAAAGTTCAATCATTTATGATATATTTGACAAAATCTTTTGACATTCTCGCAGATGATTTTAGTTTTATAGAAAACAAGGATTTATTATTTATGGCCTCACCTAGAGCTATTATTCTTTCTGAAATTATGCGCGGGAAATCATTCGAACTCAATAAGGATGTTTTTACCATCGGTCGTACCGAAGATAATGATATTTGTATTCCAGACGGAACATTAAGCTCAAAGCACGCCGAATTAATTAAAGAAGGTGAGCTATACAAGGTCATAGATAAAGGCAGTACAAATGGTACTCGAATCAATGGAGAGAGAATAACAGAGGCTAACTTAAGAAGCTCTGATATTCTTCAGGTTGGTGGTATAGAAATCCTATTTGACTCAGAGGATTCCTCATCTAAAGCGTCAAATACTACTCAGACGAACATCAATCTGGATATGGATACTAATCTTGGCATGAAAGAAATGCAGAATATTAATCCTATAAATTCAACCTCTACAGGCAATACCGGCTCAGGTGGTAAAAAAGGTTTTACAGCAATCATTATAGTACTTACTCTAGTTGTTGCAGTATTACTGTTCATGGTAGCCAAAAAATTATTGGCTGGTAGCTAATCCATCAATGAACCTAGAATCACTTCAGAAAGGTGATGTGATCTACATTACCAATTCTAACGGCGAAGTTCACACTGCAGATTTTCTTCAATTTACTCAAGAAGGCCTCTACATAAATTTCAAAGGCTTTGGTAATCTCGAAGTCAAGTGGGCAGATCTACTCAAGATAGAGTATATAACTAAGCCAGTGCAAATTGGTGATCAGTTCAGCCCTAAGTATAAAGTTGCCTTATGGCAGGCAGGTTAGCTTTTTTCGTAGATATTTTCTTTACTTAACTCTCAGCCAGAAGTGTTCGGCATCTTTTCCAATCATATCCATTCAAAAAAAAGATGCAACTTTTTTATGAGGTTTACTAATGATCCCAAATTTCGAAATTTTACTAACTGCCCAATAAATATCCATCTCAGCTTGCTCTAAGCCCACCCAGGTCTAATTCTCGTCACTTTATGGAAATTTTTATGCAAAAGCTTGTTTTTCCCGCTCAGATCGCCTCAAAGGATCCCGTCCATAACCACTTAATTCACAATGCCTTGTGACGAGTTTAAATATTTATAAATCAGTCTATCTTCTTGACTATGAAGAAGATGACAAAAACAGAAGAGCGAGACCTAAAACGTTGGTGCCTAATTAAGGAATTCAGACAATCCTTGACTAAAGAACTAGAGCATCATCCCCGTCATAGTTCAGAAGATGATCCTCGCCGCAAGCTTCATTATCTGGATTACGCTTCCGCGATTCTATTTACATTATTTAATCCGGTTCTTAAGTCTATGCGGGGTCTTTGTGCCGCAAGTGAGCTGAGCAAAGTAAAAAAATATGTGACTATGGACAAAGTCAGCCTTGGAAGCTTCTCTGAAGCTCAACATGTTTTCAACTCTGATGCTCTGCGTCATTTAGTTCAGAAGTTGGCGGCCAAAATTCATCCGGAGCAATTAAAAAATAGAAGTCTTTTAGCTGGAGTTAAGGATCTTGTTGCCGTTGATGGCAGTCTTTTCCAAACCTTAACTCGTGTACTTTGGGCTGACTGGCTCGATGATAATCATAAGGCGACTAAGCTTCATCTGGGCTTTTCATTACTAACGCAAAAAGCTGTCGATGCTGTAATCACTTCTGGAAA
>JAKVBD010000062.1 GCA_022446985.1 Lentisphaerales bacterium | reverse complement strand
ATAATGGGGTTTGCGGCCATTGCTATAGGTGCCTTTGGATCTCACGCTCTTAAACTTGAAGGGCCTGCTGTAGACTGGTTTAAGACAGCAACTTTGTATCATATGTTCAGCACTGCTTTAGTCCTCTTTCTAAGCCTTCATAAATGTCGTAAAGCACTTTATACATCATTAGTTGGTGTTTTAGTCTTTTCAGGTTGTCTATATTCCATGGCTATGGGAGCACCACGTTTTCTCGGTGCAATTGTCCCAATAGGAGGTGTTTTGATGCTTATTTCATGGTTAATGCTCTTTTTCTCAGGAAAATCATCAGATAAAGAGTAGGGCGCTGGCGAGCTCTGAAAGAACTATTAAGTTTTGAAAAATATAAATTTTAGGAAACCATAATGAGCCAGGCCGTACTCAAAATCAGCTGTCCCGATCGTAAGGGAATTGTCGCTGAAGTTTGTCAAACTTTAGCCGATTGTTCAGCAAATATTCTCGATGCCCAGCAACATCGTGAGGATCTCGATAATCAATTTTTCATGTATGTGAAATTTGATTCTTCAGAACTTAATTGTGAGCGTGATATACTGCGTACGCGTCTTCAGTCAAAAGCTGAACTCATTGGTTTTGACTGGGAGCTGAACTTTTCAGATGAGCAAAAACGTTTGGCAATTATGGTTTCAAAATACGATCACTGTCTCTATGATTTACTCCTTAAAAATAAATATGGTGAGATTGACGCAGAACTAACTCTCATCATGAGTAATCATGATGATTTAGAGCCAACTGCTAAACATTTTGGAATTCCATTTTATCACATTCCTAGAAATAAAGACAATCGTGAAGAAGCTGATCAACAAGCCGTTGATATCTTTACTGAGCAAAAAATCGATTTTATTGCCATGGCTCGCTATATGCAAATCCTTACGCCAATTCTCATCAATACTTATCCAAATAAAATCATCAATGTTCACCATGGTTTTTTACCGGCATTCAAAGGTGCCAAACCTTATCATCAAGCATATGCCAAAGGTGTTAAACTCATCGGTGCTACTAGTCATTATGCCAACGAAGAACTGGATATGGGGCCAATTATCGATCAGGAAACTGTGCGCGTGAATCATTCCTACAGCGCAGAAAACATGGTTCAGCAGGGCCGAGACATTGAAAACCGCGTTCTCGCTAGAGCCGTCAAAGCTCACGCGGCGGATCGCATTATCGTCTATAAAGGCCGTACAATTATTTTTGACTAATTAAAAAACTTTCAACTTTTTTCTAGTCTCACAAATCTAACGTCGCATAATACATCTTATGTATAATCAGACGCATGCGATTATATGTCCATATTGTTCATTTATATTAACTATAGTTATTAAATTTTATTATTAATACGAACTTAAACTTATGTCCACAGAAAACAATGACGAAATATAACTAGTGTCCATGGAACTATTACTTATATTAAGATATGGTTAATTATATCGTTATTCTTACAGCTAATTATTTCAATTAAAATTCAAGTATACGCCTAATTCTATATATCAATTATAACCCCTTGCTATTTCAATTAACTAATAGTCCAATAAAAAGCTATTTTTCTCATAGAATCACGCGTATAAATATGAAAATCATTTAAAAAAAAAAAACTAAAGACACTGCTTTAGCTAGGTCTATATTTTTTCAATTAAATTTAGATAATCTATCTATTTTATATATGAATTTTATAAGTTATCATTATTTCAATTAAATGAATGAAATAGTGTTTTTTTGTGAAAATTAAACGTATTGACTATTCCTAGTTATTGTTTATACCTTCATTTTATTAAAAGATGAGGATACATGAATAACAATTTAATACAAAAAATTAAATATGGTGAATATCATTCGCTGTATGTATGCAATACACAAGGTCATTCCACATGGTCAGTGAATATATGGTTGTCATTATCAAGATCTAGAACAGCTAAATATAGAACAATTAAAAACGATCTCTATAACATATCTAGCTTCTTCGATTATGCAGATGACCTAAAAGAGAATATCAATTCATATATATTGAATTGTAAATTTAAGAAAGTCATCAATTTGTACTTAGAATTTGCTACTTTTTTAAAATTAGAGAAATCTAAAAATGGTGTATATATCACTCCATCATATTACAATCAGAAAATGAGCTCTGTCTATGTGTTTTTGAAGTGGTGTTTGCTTTATTTAAATAAGGAAGATTCTGTAAGCGAACTTAATTATCTTGATAGTGTACATAAGGAATTTAAGTTCAAAATCAAGAATTATTCTAATGTGATTAGATCATTAGACGTAAACCAAAAAAATAAAATAACAAATTCTTGGGTAAAATATAAAAATAAAATAAAAAATACAAGAATTTATATAAGAAATAGAATTATATATGATCTTATGCTCTCAACAGGTGCAAGAATATCAGAAATTCTAAAGTTAAAAACGTCAGATATAATAGAGAAACCATCTGGCTATTTTGTTTTTTACACACCACACGTTGATGACATTACTGATACTAGGTATGAAGAACTAGGATTTAAAACTACTTCTAGAATGATTCAAATTAATGAAGCTACATGGGATTCTCTTAATCAGTATATTGACAACTTTAGAAGGCCAAATGGTAACACTAAAATCAAAAGTTTATTTCTGTTTTTAAATTTCCGTGGAGAGCCTGTTTCTTCTAGAACTATTCAACAATTTTTCATTGAAATGAAAACAATATCAAAAGTTGAATATCTCTCACCACATATACTTAGGCACACATTTTGTGATAATTTTTTACGTTTTCTAGTTGATGTAGAAAAAATAAAATTAGATCAAGCATTGACTCAACTTAGGTACAGTTGCGGCTGGTCCAGTGCCAGTCTTATGCCTTTACGATATGGTTCGAAATTCATCGCGGAAAAAGGTAATAAATACAACGAAAAAAGGTTGGAAAATGCAAATACAAGAAAATGACGCTATATGGCTCGCGACAAGTTATAAAATAAATAGTAAAACTATTAATATATTTCAATTCAGAACACCATTACCCCAACAAGTTAGGTTGATAACTCATTGTGATGAAGATACATCTATATTAGAAATTAATGATTCAGTATGGGATATCACTTATTTAGGGTGCCATTATTATATTGACTGGAATAAAGCTTTTTTTGAGACTTTTGATTTTGAGTTGTTGATTAAACATTTTCTATGTTACCGGTTTCAGGCATTATCTCCATCTACTGTTTTTAGAGATTTTACTTTTTTTACGAGATTCAATCTAAATTATGAAAGTTTTAATCTTCAAGGTCTGCTCTCAATATATAAAAAGTTGTTTTTTGCGAATGATTCAAGTTTAGTATATACATATTTACAATTTTATAGATGGGGGATTCGCAAAGGAATAAGTATTTTTAATTATGAGTTTCTTTTAGTTTTAGAAAGTTTACCAAAAATTGAACGAAATCCTTTTGAGTCTATTGCGCTAAATGAAAATTATGTAACAAGTGAAGAGGAAGCTGAGTTATTAGATTATATTAAGCTTAAAGTAGATGCGATTAATAATCGCATGAAATCTACTCCTGAATATTCATTGGAACTCTATGAGGAATTGATTCACCCCACCCTATTATTACTTTGTTATGAAACGGCACCAAGACCAGCGCAAGTTCATTTGTTGAATTATGATGACTTCAACAAAATAGAATCAAAAAATAAAAATTATTATTCAATTCGCTATGCTATGATAAAACAAGGGACTGCGAATACGCAATACACAACTAATAGAAGTCTCTCGGAGAAACTTGGAAAACTATTAGATACAGTAATAGAATTTAATCAATTTTTCATAAAGGATTATAAGCCTAAGTCGCCCTTATTCGTAGATTTATCAAAAATATCTCGTTATGGTACTGATCAATTAAGAGATCGAATTGAATCAGGACATTATGTCTCATATAATTTTACTTTCAGCTCTTACAGACATCATCTTGCTCAGAGCTTAGTAGACCAAGGGGCATCAAAAGAAATTATTGCCGACAGGATGGGACATACAGACTATCAGACTGCGAAGGCATATATAACAGCAACACCTAATATTGCGACAATTATGAACGAGGCATTAGGAACTGTTAAGCGATACCCGATAATAATGAATCAATTATTAACCGGTGAAATAATTGATAATTCAGAATCTGTTCCACAATCAAAGTTAATTAATGGAACAGTCGGTGGTGCTACTACGATGACATACATTGAAGGCATTGGTGCTTGTGATAACTCTAACCAATGTCCATATCATCCAATTTATTCTTGTTATGCATGCAAAAAATTTCATCCATTCATCGATGGTCCTCATGAACAAGTATTGGATAGCCTAAGGAAGGAAGTCATTGAATTTTCGAATTCTTCATTAGAAGTAAGACATGCAGGACCAATGAAACAACTCGAACCCACAATACAAAACGTTAAGAGAACAATTGACAATATTGAGGAGTATAAAAATGCCTGACCCATACCAAAATCTTTTAAATTTCATTAATCTAGAAAAATTATTTTTTAAAGAATTTTATCCCGCAATAAATTGGGATAATAACAAGTGGCCTATGCATATAATTTTTCCTAATTGGAAAAGATCAAAAACTACAAATATAAGTTTCACACCAATTACAAAGGGAGGATTAAAAATCGATGGTTTTAATAACCCGTCAATAAAAGAAATCATCCCCAAAAATATAAATGATACGATTAAAGCTATTCTCTCTTTTATTATTCGAACTAAAAATATACAAGCAAACTCAGCCACAACTTATCAACTAGTATTACTGGGCTTATATCATGTAATGTTTTCAAGAAATGAAAAAGAATTCATGAATATTAACAATGACTATTTTAATTTTTTGGAAATTTACTACAAAAAACATTACGACCCAAATAATGCTTATAATATCTGTCAGTATTTATCTTATATCGGAAAGTTATTTGACAAACATAGATTGTCAACAAAAAAGATAATGTATACTCCGAGATTAAAACGTGGTAGAAACCCACATAACACTCCCAAAAAATTCCGGGAAGATGGGCCACATGAAAAGGAACTCACTAGAGAAGCTATTGAGGCTCTAGCTGTAATTCTTAATTCTCCAGATTCAGAATGACAGGAGGTTTTGTTTAAGGCTATACTACTGCTTTTCGCAACTGGCATGAGAGGAAATGAAGTTAGTACCTTGCCGTATGACTGCATAATCAATAGATCTATTTTTGATCATAAAACGGGGAAAGAGATAAAAGATCAAAATGGCAGAAATATAAAAACTTTCGGGATAAAGTATTTTCCCGAAAAAAAAGCTGAACCTAAAGTCTTATATCTAGATAAATTTGCTGCTCAAATTGCAGAGAAATGTATTAACGAAATAAAAATATTGACAAGAAGACAAAGACAAATAGCCAAATATCAATCAGATAATCCAGGTAGGCTGTTTCCTTTACCTCCAGATACAATATTACGTGATGATGAATTACTAGAATACATACCTTACAATAGCAATGACAGCCATGGTTGTCCCTATAGACAGCTTAGTAATAGACGTGGAAATTTACGAAAATGCTTTATGAAAAAGCACAAAATCAAAGAAGCTTTCACTATTAAAGAAGGACGAACTACCTATTATTATTACAGAATATCGGATATCGAGCAAGGTATATATAACTCGGGGAAATATATAGATTTCATAACTAATGATGTTGGCTTAGCCAAAAAAAATGGCAAAATCATTTTAAAAAAGCATGAAATGTTGATATTGCCTGAACATGGGTCTCATCGACTGAAAAACAGAAAAAATAATAACATTAAAATTTTTGTGCGACCAATGGATCTGACACTTCTTAATAATCTAACTAGCATCAATACCAAAAATTCAGAAACGACTATTTTTGAGCAGAGAGGTTATACTGAAGCTGATGGAAGTCCCACTCGCAAGAACCTTCTATTTTGAATATTTCCCCATTCGTGACATCTCCATCGTTGACGACTTCACCCATGGAATCAGTTACTCCTTTGGCTTCAGTAAATGTCAGGGCGTATGCTTTTTGGGTGCTGAAGAAATATAGAAGAAGTAAAGCTATGATAAGAAGAATTATAACAATGTAAGGCCATGTATTTTTCTTCTGAGGCCCCTCGAGCATCATAACCGGCCCCTGGCCTGCCAAAGGACCTATCGGTGGAGGCATTGGTGGATTTTTACCAATTGAAATTTCTTCATACTGCAAACGCCTTATGGTCATATTCAGCTCATCGTCAGTATTCATTAAAGAGGCATTCAGGTCCATATACTCAAGATAAAACCTTTGAGCCCGGTCATTATTTTCAAGTAACACCTGTAAGCGGGCCAGTTGCTTCTGATCGGCCTCTTGATCACTAATAGCATCGGCTATTTCGCGAATTTCCTCAAATTCTTCAGTTCTCTCACTCATCGTCTTTCCCCAGACTGTGATCTATACACTCAAATAACTTTTTGCGGATCTTATGAATAGACTTTCTTATGGCAAAAATTGATCGCCCGGATTCCTCGGCCAGTTGATTGGCAGACTTCTTTTCTTCGTAGAAGCCCTTCACCATCGATTTATTATGATCCGGAAGTTTCTCCAAACAGGTATTCATTTGTCTCTGCCGCCGATTCAGTCCTTCCTGGAGATTCTCTGCCTGCTCATTTAACTGAGTTACCAAATCTTCACTTAAAACCAGCTTATCATTCGTACTTTTGCGACGGTATTCCTTAATCTTAAAATAGGCAATGGCTTTGGCCCAGTGTAAGAAGCTGGTCCCTTCTTTAAATTCGGAGAACTTTTTCCAGAGGACAATGCCGGTTTCCTGAAAAATATCATCAGCAGCAGTTTTATTTGCCATGGCGGAATAAATATAAGAATAAATTAAGCGATGATTTTCTCTATATAACGCCGAAAACAACTCTTCCTTTCCAGGAGGAGCTGTGACCTCATTGTGATTGTATTTTTCGAGCTCCACCATGAATCCATACTGTATGATTTACTGTCAAAATTATATAAACCTTTCACGAGTATTGCCAGCATAAGAAGCATGCTGAGATTCATATAAAAAATCATTAAATATTTAATATGAATATCATGTCTTTCAAAATCCCATGGACTGTTATTAAAAAGGAGTATTCATTGAGTCGTGCGACTGCGTCTATTTCAAAATCTAAAAACGATAATTTCATAAAAGGAACCACCGACAACTATATTAGTATAGAAATATTTGAATCTGTAAAAAACATCAGATTAATTAAAACAGGGGTATCAATCCACTGAATGGTAATCATTGAGCTGGAAAGAAAATAAATTTGGTGTGTAGAATATATGGAAAATAAGAAATTTACCCTATTAGAGCTCTTAGTCATCATCAGTATTATTTGCATACTTATAACCATTTTATTACCATCTCTGAAGCAAAGCAGAGAAAAAGCCCGCCAGGCAGTTTGTATGTCAAATATGAATCAAATTTATAAAGGTATAATCAGTTATTCTCAAGACTGGAATAATACGCTGGCGCCATCTTCATGGGGAAAACGCCTACCTGCTGGTGGCGGGTTAGCCTTTTATAGCGACAATATCCTTACTGGATCTTACACAGGCAATAAAGGAAATTATGGGCTCATCGGTAAATCAAGTAACTCTGTTTATTTTTGTCCCTCAACTCCCGAAGGAGAGCAGTATGAATATCAACATAACCCATATGGAAAAATTATATTTTACCATACTTCCATAGCCCAAAACTCACACATTGCCAATACCAGTAGTTGGCATAAAACTTTCTCCTTTGATGCACCCGGACGTTTAATTTTACTCGTTGACGGGGGAGCAAATGGTCGATATATGGCAGCATGGCCAAATAATAACACGACATCAAGCTCTATGAACAATAAGCCAAAATACGAAGGAGTAAACGGTAACTGGAGCGCAGGCTCTTTAAACTCCTTTTATGCCTGGAGAAAAAGGCATAATAGTGGTACCAATGTCACCTTACTTGATGGAGCTATCACCTACTCAAAAGACCTGCGAAGTGCAACCAGGAGTGGTAAGTTTAATATACAAGAATAGGTACCCTCAGGACAAAGCACTCATTGGCAATAATTTTAATGACACCGTGGGAAATAGCCTCAACGGCTATTCATAAATCAAAACTTATTAAGTAGCTGGCTTCATTTTATACTTAAAAAGTTTGAAACGACTAAGACAATCGCTTAACTTAAACAAGAGCTATTCAGAATTATCAGTTATTGCTTAATGAAGCCATTAAACTGAAAATACACTCTAGGATTACTGTTAGCCTTCAAGGAAATTTAGAAAAAATGAAAAAGCTCTGTTTTTTAATAATAGTAAGTTGTTTTACAACCAGCGCCAGTGAAACTCCTGTCATTCCTAAAGAACTCACTGCCTTTTTAAATGATTATTGTATCCAATGCCATGGTCCTAAAAAATCTAAAGCCGACTTCAGAGTCGATCAACTTCGAATTATCGAAAATGCCAGCCAGGCTGAAGAGTGGCAACTGGTACTCGACAATTTACACCTCGGAGAGATGCCTCCGGAAGACGAAAAGCAAGCGGATACAAAGCTTATAAATAAAGTCACGGAATGGATAGAAAAAGAACTCAGTCGGGCCCGTAAAGTTCTTAAGGGCCATACAGGAGAAGTTGTTCTTAGACGCCTGAACCGCTTCGAGTATGACAACACCATTGAGGATCTATTTGGAGTTCAGGGTAGCTTCACTGACAGCTTCCCTGAAGACGCCCAAGAAGATGGCTTTGATAATAATGGCGCTGCGCTGATGCTCTCCACAGCTCAAATTCAAGCTTATATGAGTTCTGCTGAAAAGGTTCTAAATAAAACAATTAAAACAGGACAGCGGCCAGTTCACAAAAGTGACGAAAGAAATCTTCAGATGCAAAATAAAGGGCTGTGGGGCCAACACGCAAAACGTCAAAAAAGCTATAAAAGTGAAACTCCTGAACAAACCCGTATACGTCTGGATAAACTCCCGCCAAAAGAAAGAAAAAAACAGCTTGAAGATCAAAAAAAGTTTCAACAAGATCCGTATTGGGATTTCATCTACCCTGCCTGGGAAAATGGCAAATTAAGAGCTCCAAGGCCTAATGACCCGGAAACTACTGAATATGCTTACTATAGAACAAGTTTTGGTTACCAAAACCCAAGATCCTCAATGTACATTCAAAAACCAGGTTGGTACAAATTCACTATAAATGCTTATGCAGTCAGAACTCAAGTAGAAGGAATTCGCCTAAAAATCACTCATAGTAGCCCTAGGCCGGGAATTATACCTAAACTGTCTGGCTATGCCTACCTTAAGGAAAATACACCTCAGGAGTACAGCTTCGACGTCTATTTGGAGAAAGGAGAAAGAGTTCGAGTTCAAGAAGCCGACAAAGGTTCCAAATGGATGACTGCAAAAGAAGGTCTAAAATACCAGGGACCAATGACCATCATAAAGTCAATAAAATTCGAAGGCCCTATTGTCAAACAATGGCCGGGGAAAGGTCATACAAATTTACTTGGCAACACTGACATCAATAAACTGAATAAAGACCAGGTTCGAGAGCTTCTATCGAATTTCGCCCCGAAGCTTTTTCGCCGCCATGTAGGATCTGCTGTCATTGAAAAGTACACCGTTCTTTTTGAACAATTTGCCAAAACAGTTTCTCCTGCCGAAGCCTATAAACTCACACTTAAGGCCATGATGGTCTCTCCAAGATTTCTGTATCATCAGGAAGCTGCCGGAAAAGTCGACGACTATGCTCTGGCGTCACGCCTTTCCTACTTTCTGTGGCGCTCAACGCCGGATGATGAACTTCTAAAGCTTGCGAAACAAAAGAAAATCTCTCAGCAAAAAATACTGAAAGAGCAGATTTCCAGAATGCTGCAAGATAAAAAGTCCGAGCGCTTCCTAAAAGACTTCACCAAGCAATGGTTACAGACTTACAAGGTTGGAGAAATTATGCCCGACAAGCAACTTTATCCAAAATACGACAAGCTTCTTGAAGAGGCAATGGTTGAGGAAACCCAGAGTTTTATAAAAGAAGTATTCCGCAATAACCTCTCAATCGACAATCTCATTGATTCGGATTGGTCGATCCTCAATGAAAGACTGGCCAAACATTATGGCATTCCTGGAGTGAAAGGCCTGCAAATGAGAAAGGTAAAGTTTGATAAAGCGGCCACAATTCGCGGTGGACTTATGACTCACGCCAGCATCCTCAATATTACCTCTAACGGAACAACGACCTCTCCGGTTGTCCGTGGTGTCTGGCTTATGGAGCACTTATTGGGGATTCCCCCCTCGCCTCCACCGCCAGATGTCCCCCCGATTGAGCCGGATATACGCGGTGCCACGACCATTAAAGAGCAATTGCTTAAACACCGGGAAATACAGACTTGTAAGGAATGCCACAAAAAAATCGATCCATTTGGCGTAGCTTTAGAAAACTTTGGAGTTACCGGAGCCTGGCGACTGAATTATGAAGCTTTGAAGCCGGGTAAAAATAAGCGTATGCAATTGGCTAAAGGGAAAGCAGTAGAACCTGATGATACTATTCCCAGTATGGGAAGTTACAAAAACTTTGATGAGTTCAGAAAACTGATCTTTAAAAACCGCAAAATAGTCTATCACAATATGGCTCATAAACTGGCTACTTTTGCCCTCGGCCGCAGCCTGGACTTCTCTGATCGCGAATATCTCGACCAAATAGTCATGGCAACTGCTAAAAAAGATAAAGGCCTGCAGACTATGGTCTATGAGCTCATCCTCAACCCTATTTTCAGAAAACCATGAGGCACAAATCATGAATAGTAATAGAAGAAACTTTTTAAAAGGCGCCGGCGTCACTCTGGCCCTGCCATGGTTGGAAACATTTGCAGCAAGCGTCCCCCAAAATATTCAACAACGGCTCTTACTCATCGGCGTACCTCTGGGACTTTACAAAGATGCATTCCTGCCGAAAGAGAGTGGTTCATCCTATCAGGCCAGTGAATATTTGTCGATTATCAATCAATTCAGAAATAACTACACAATTATCTCCGGCTTGGAACACGAAGGAGTGAATGGCGGCCACAGTGCAGAAAGCAGATTATTTACCGCAGTTCCTTCACATATGAAAAATAAAAGCTCTCTCGATCAGTACCTGGCTCAGTACATTGGTAAAAACACCCGCTTTGACTCTCTGGCCTTAAGTGCCGGTTCAAATAACTTCAGTTGGACGGCCGGTGGTTCCATGGTACCGGCTGAATCTAAAATGGCCAATATCTATAGCAAGCTCTTCGTTGAAGAAAAGGCGGCTTCAAAAGCAAAAGTTCTTGCTAAACTCAAGCATGGTCAGAGTATAATGGACTTTGTCTTCGAAGATGCGAAATCCATGTCTCGTAAACTGACGAAAAGCGATCGCCAGAAGTTGGAAGAGTATTTTGAGAATGTCCGTGCGACTGAAAAACAACTTCTGAAAGCTGAAAGTTGGGTCAATAAACCCAAGCCCAAAATCAACGCAAAAAATAATTTTAGTACAGAAGCACGCGATGCAGATATCGTCAAAAATTACCGCGAAGTCTGCGACATGACTCACCTGGCTTTTCAAACCGACTCTACCAGGATCATTACCTTTGGTTATTTCCGCCAGAATGATGTCGTAGTCCCAGGAGTGAAGTCTGCCTACCATGCCCTTTCACATCATGGCATGGACAAGTCAAACATTGAACAGCTGAATAAAATAGAGAGCCAGTTCTTTATAGGATTGAAAAACCTTCTGAGTAAACTCAAAAACTCAAAAGAAGGCAATGGTTCTATGCTGGATAACACAACAATTGTCGTCTCCTCAAACCTCGGGAACGGTAACAATCACTCAACTAAAAATCTACCAGTCATTGTCGCCGGTGGTCGCTATAAACACGGCCAACACCTGGCTTATAGAGAAGGTCGTTATCCTCTATCAAACCTTTTTGTCAGTATTCTGCATCAGTTTGGAGTTATGGATAAATCATTTGCCACCTCTACTGGGCCGCTTAAGAACTTTGAACTGGTCTGAAGTTGAATGAGCTATTTAAGATAATTACCTAATCTGGCCATTTTTTTTAACAAAAAGTTGTTTCGAAGCCTATAAAATAATAATTTAAATTTTGTATGGTATCGATCTCTACAAGTATAACCATTAAGCTTCCTGAGACGATACATAGAAGCTGGGAAGAGGATGAGGAATAGACAATTTACATTAATTGAGCTTTTAGTTGTGATTGCGATAATCGGCATACTGACATCAATTATGCTTCCTTCAGTATCCAAAGCCCGTGAAAAAGGCAAACAAGCAGTCTGTAAAAATAACATGAAACAAGTTTATTTGGCGGTGACTCTTTACGCTGATGATAACGATGGAACTATGGCTCCATCTTCATGGGGAAACCGTCTACCAGCTGGCAGTGGCAGAGCCTATTATTCTGACAGTATCCTTACAGGCGGATATGTTGACAATAAAAAAGATTATGGCAACATAGGTAAATCAAGGAATTCAATTTATTTTTGCCCTTCAACTCCAGCCGGAGAGAAAAATGAATATACAGATAATCTTCATTCAGTAAGCCCACACAATTAATTCATCTAGTTGACGGTGGCGCATATGGCCGGTTTGAATAATCCACTCACAATGGGTAATCAACTAAAATACGAAGGTCTAGCAACTGGAGTGCTGGAACTTTAAACAGCTTCTATGGCAGTCAAAGCAAAACTTCCCTAAGTATTTAACTATTCCTGGATCTATTTTGGGTTCAGCCGCAAATGAATAAAAGCAGGTTAGTAGAAGGGCTATCATTAATCTCATATATTCTCCAAAAATGCAGTTTTTTTGTGAGCTTAATGAAAAAAGATAAAGAATTGATACCCTTATCGAAAAATATAATCGAACAAGTAAAATCATCCATCTTGTCATGTGGCAGCAAAAGGACCATACCTGAATTTTTAGTTAAAAAAGTTCATAGGGGTATCAATCACGCTAACATTAGCCATTTAGATAAAAAAGATGAGATAAGCTTAAACATCATCTCACAGTTTTTTAGTTGAACTCATAAAAAAAACTGGTGTGGGATATTTATCGCATTTACTATAATTAGAGAAGACGACGACTCTCGAACTATTAAAGGAGAATCACCTTGAAAACACTCACTTTATCTTTTGCACTGTGTTTTGCTCTTTCATACACTGCGATTTGTGCCCCCAAAACTGTTAACCCACGCCATGATCTCCCCATGGGCGGTAACCTGAGCCCAAAAATGCAGGAACCGGTTTTCGCGGTAGTCTCTAAGCAGGGAATGCGTATTTTCACATCCAGAGATGACGGTAAAACATGGAAGCAAACATTTCTCGCCAGTGATGAAAGAGGAGATAACGGTTGGCATGGCGCCTGGGCGGTTTATGGAATGACCTATACCAATGGCGTTATTGGAGCCTTTTCAGGATGGGGATCTCCAGGTGAGTATATTGGCAGTGACGATGGTGAAAACTGGGTGCGACTCAATAAAGAGAAGAAAAAACTTGCAAGTGTATGGAGCGCTGCCGCCGGTAAAGGCGTAATACTGACCGCAGCTGATCAATGGCGGGGGATGAGTTCTTCAGCCGATAATGGCGCCACCTGGCAAAAGCACTCAACTAAAAAACTGCTCAATGGCGATGGGACTCACCATATGATGTGTGGGTATGGAGATTATAAAGATGGTGCTTTTGTCATTATAGGTGATAAGAGCCAGGTCTTTTACAGCCATGATTTGGCAAAAACATGGAAGCGTACAAAACTACCCAAATTATACAAAGTTGGCCAGAGTCAACCTGTGTATGGCAACGGTGTTTTTCTATCTGTTATAAACAGAACCGGAGAACTTGTAAGAAGTGATGACGGAGGGGCGACCTGGACAGTTCACTCACATGGCATGAAAGGTGACACCTGTTTTAATGGAGTCAGCTTTATCAATGGTGAGTTCTGGATTACATCTAAACGTCACTCAGGTAAAAAAAGTAAGGACGGAATTCATTGGGAAGATCTACCGGCCTCGCACCCAAAAGGTTATTTTGTCAAAGCTGAATCCGGGACAATAATCAATGTCGAAACAAACAAAAACACTATCAAGAGAAGTACCGATGGCGGGAAAACATGGAAGACTGTTTTTACAACTCACGGCAAAGGCGCAGGTTACTCTTTATCCTTCGCTGTGTATGGCAAAGTCAATAAAGTGAAAAAGTAGCAGATATACCTAAAGCTTTATCTCTGTCCCCTGGGGGATTACCTAATGGGACGGAAATTAAGGATTTTTTATACGCCACCGGGGGCTCCTCGGCCGCCGGAGGCTGCTCTTAATCAGTAGCTTGCTGATGCAAAAAAAGCAACGATCAAGATCTTGGGGTCCGCCCAAACCCGCGAAAGGAACAAGTTCCTTTAGAATCCTTTTAGAAAAAGATTAAGCTAAAGCTTTCTGTGCCAAAAAGCAACTTGTTGCATATATATTCAGATGTCAACTTTAAACCAGGACTAATCCCTATAACTCTTGGGTGAACATTTCATGACAGATTTAAATACTCTTGAGAAGTGAAAGGGGTTTTCAAAGCCAAATTCATTGGCAACTTCCTGGATGGCCAAGTCGGTTGAACCGAGCAGTTCGGCGGCTTTGTGAACCCTATAGCAAGTGAAAGCTTTCGCCGGAGTCTGATTAATAAATTCCTTGCAGCGGTAAACCAATGTTCTTTCAGACATGCCCATCTCAGCGGCCATTTCCTGAACACTGTAAGAACTCTTGTAATGCTGACTAAAAATATCTTGCAGTTTGGTATGAAAGTCCAATTGTCTGGATAGTTGTTGAAATTGACCGGATAAAGTTTCCTGTGGTAATAAACGAATCAACTGCCAGAAAAAAGTCTCCAGCATCGAGTCTTGAATGTAAGTTGAAAAGACATCCGCCTGCCCTAATTCACTGGTGAGCTTTTTAAAGAAAGTAAAAGGTGTATCTAAAGAGCGCACGCCCATTTGTTTTTGCGGGTTCACCTTTTTATCGAACAATTGAATCACACTGCTTTGCACACCCTGAGCACTGGAAAGTCCGAAGTGAAGGACATAATGATCCTGCCCACAACGAAAGTGATCCTGATGCACATCCCCCGGTTTGATAATCAGAAACTCACCAAATTTCAGCAAAATAAGTTCACCATTTAAAGTGCAGCGATAGGGTCCCCGGTCAACGACAATGAGTTCATACTTACTGTGCTTATGCTCTGGATAATCGCAGTCTTCATTGACGGTCAATCGATGAAAATCTTCAAAGACAGGGCGAATCCGCATCGGCAGACTTCCCGATGTACTGCGAAACATTTTTTCTTTATTGATCTTCATGAAAACCTCCTCTCTTACTATCAAATCTAAACTACCGGCAGCATTCTTCAAACAAGTCTTTCATTTATTTGCAGAAATAGATATGCATTTGCAATTTAGTCCATGTTTAATCTCTTTATTTAAGGTATTTTTAGAATATCAAAATAACAACAAACAGACAAAGGATTACACAATGAGTATTAGCGTTAAAGACCTAGCTAAAATGATCGATCATTCTCTTTTACACCCAACCATGACAGATGAAATTGTCAAAGAAGGCTGTGAACTTGCCAAAAAATATGACGCCGCTTCAGTTTGCCTCAAGCCCTACTCGGTCAAGAGTGCCGTCGAACTTCTTAAAGGCAGCGATGTTATGGTCGGTAGTGTTATTGGCTTCCCTCATGGTAACGGCACTGTCGAAATGAAAGTCGCAGAAACTAAAAAAGCCTGTGAAGATGGCGCCGTAGAAATCGATATGGTTATCAATATCGGTAAAGCCATTGCCGGTGATTATGACTTCATCAAAGAAGAGATCAAACAGATCAATAATGAAGCTCTTGCCGGTGGCGCCATCCTCAAAGTAATCTTTGAAAACGATTACCTCACAGAAGATATCATTAAGAGTCTTTGTAAAGTCTGTAATGAAGTAGATGTTGCCTTTGTAAAAACATCTTCCGGTTACGGCTTCGTTAAGCAGGACAACGGTATGTACTCTTACAAAGGTGCCACTGCTCCGCACCTCAAACTTATGCGCCAAGTGACTAACGATCACATCGAAGTTAAAGCTGCCGGTGGCGTCCGCACTCTGCGCGACCTGCTTTACGTTCGCTCACTTGGTGTCACCCGTATCGGTGCTACAGCAACTGCTGTTATTCTCGACGAAGCCGCTGAAGTACTTGCCAGTGGAAAAACTCTTGAAGAAATTACTCCAACTGACGCTGAAATCGGCGGCGGTTACTAAAAAGGGCTATCTGGCTGGAGACTAGTCTCCAGCCTGATTATTAAGGAGCAAAAATTTTATGTCTACACCTACCAAAAAGTCACCGGTCTTCAAACTTTCACTGATGATGTTCATGCAGTTCTGGATCTGGGGCGCCTGGTTCTTAACGGTACCGAACTTTTTGAATAACACCGAATACATGGCCATTGGCTTATCGCCGTGGTATGCCTATACCGCCCACCCTATTTCCTGTATGTTGGCCCCGTTCTTTATCGGCTTTATAGCAGATAGACTGTTTAATACCGAAAAAGTCCTGACTGTCCTTTTCCTACTGGCCGGAGGTACCATGTTGCTCATGCCCATAATCGCTGGACTAAGTGGTACAGTAAAAACTATCACAGTAAGCGGAGCCCCTACAGAAGTTCTCGAAGTTACTTTCCTGGGAATCACCATGTTCAAACACATTATGTTTGAATGGCTGACTTTAATCCATTTTCTTTTCTTTATGCCGACCCTAGCCTTAACTGCTTCACTTTCATTCCGTCATTTGCCCAATGGCAGTGCCCAATTCCCCATCGTCCGTCTCTGGGGTACATTTGGTTGGATCTTTGCCGGATTAGCTCTGCCTTTTTTCTTCAACAGCTATGAAATCATCGATGGCGTCAAACAGGTAAGTGTCGATGCCGGCACAACCAGCGGTCAATTTCTCCTCGGTGGAATCACCTGTGTTATCCTGGCCATCTTCTGCGTAACACTGCCTAAAACCCCGGCACCTAAAAAAGGCCAGAAAGTCAATATTTCTGACTTATTTTTCATGGATGTCTGGAAGCTGTTTAAACGACCGTCATTTGCCGTATTTGTCCTCTGCTCCATGCTTGTCTGTATACCACTTCAAGCCTATTACGCTTTTCTGCAGACTCAGATGGAGCAACAGGGTATCAGCAATATCTCAATATGGAAAAATGCGGGTACCTGGATCGAAGCCTTCATGATGTTCTCCATGCCATTCCTGTTTAGAAAATTGGGTATCAAAAAGATGATCGCCATCGGCATTGCCCCCTGGGCTCTTCGTTACGCCTTATTTTCACTGTCTGCGGGTTATGGCGTCATTCCACAAGATGCAGGTATCAATATCAGCGGCTTCCAGATCCCATTCAGTCACTTAGGTTTCTTACTGATCATCGGTGGTGTGGCGCTGCACGGTTTGTGTTATGACTTCTTTTTTGTCTCCGGTCAAGTTTATGTTGACCAGGTAACTGACCCGAAAGTCAGCGCCCAGGCTCAGTCCATGCTCATATTCTTTACACAAGGAATCGGCATGTACATCGGCGCCAAAGTAAATGGTTCACTTTTTCAGAAGGCCAATACTGCAGAAGGCTTGCAGAATTGGGGTAGCTTTTGGTGGCCCCTCTGCATCATGGCCCTGATTGTCCTGGTTATCTTCATGTTTGCTTTCAAACATAAAGAGCAAGAAGCTAATGAAAGTGACGAAGTTTTTTGTGATAATGATTTAGTCGAATCTGAAGCCCTTTAAATCACTGGAGTATTTATGATAAATGTTGGAATTATAGGAGTCGATTTTATCGGCGCAGTACATATAGAAGCCCTGCGTCGCTTACCGGGGGTAAATGTTAAAGCCATTGCCAGCTCAAACTTAGAAAGAGCTGAACAGAATGCTAAGAATTTGGCCATTGATGAATTCTATGGCGATTGGCGCCAGTTGCTCAAGGATGAGGCAATAGATGTGGTCCATATCGCCACTCCCAACAACCAACATTTTGACCAGGTCAAAGCTGCCATTGCAGCGGGCAAACACGTCATGTGTGAAAAGCCGCTGACTATGAACAGCAAAGAAGCCAAAGAAGTCTTTGATGATGCTGAAAGTAAAGGCATAATCCACGGCGTTAACTTCAATATCCGCTTCTACCCCCTCATGCATCAGCTCAAAGAGATGATCAGCAAAGGTGAACTTGGCCGCATCCATACGGTAAGTGGCAGTTATCAACAGGACTGGCTGCTTCTGGAAACTGACTACAATTGGCGTTTGGAATCTGCCAAGTCCGGTGACTCACGCGCTGTTGCCGATATCGGTTCTCACTGGATGGATCTGGCTGAGTTTGTCTCAGGCCAAAAAATTGACGAAGTCTGCGCCGATTTCAAAACCATTCACCCAGTGCGCAAAAAGCCATTGAAAGAAGTTGAAACTTACAGCGGCAAAATGCTCCAGCCTGAAGATTATGCCGATGTAGAAATCGATACCGAAGATTACGCTTCTGTATTGCTCAATTTCGAAAATGGTGCTGGTGGAGTCTTTACCGTCAGTCAATGTGCTGCTGGTCGAAAGAACCGCGCCTATTTGGAGATACACGGCACTAAAAAATCAATTGCCTGGGATTCCGAGCTTTGTAACCAGCTATGGGTCGGTTCCCGTGAAAGCATGAATTCACTGCTACTTAGAGATGCATCACTTATGCACTCAGAGTCCCACAAAACAGTCGATTATCCCGGTGGTCATAACGAAGGTTTCCCGGATACCTTTAAGCAATTGTACAAAGATTTTTATAAAGATGTCGCTCTTGGCTCTAAAAGTGACAGTTCCACTTACGCCACTTTTAAAGATGGCATACGCGAGCTGCAATTAACCGAGCGCATCGTTGAAAGTAATGAAAAAAGAGGATGGTTAAAAATATGAAACTTGGATTTGTAAGCGCCATTTTAGCTGATAAAAGCTTTGAAGAGGTTATCGATTTTGCCGCTGATAAACATTTCTCATGTGGCGAACTCATGTGTTGGCCCAAGGGTAAAGCCGAAAGGCGTTATGCCGGTATAACTCATGTCGACGTCGAGAACTACAATGCGGCCTATATTAACGAATACACTCAAGCCCGCGGCATCGAGATTTCTGCTCTTGGTTATTACCCTAACCCTCTGGATGGCGACTTGACTAAACGGCAGTACTATGTCGACCACCTCAAGAAGATTATCATCGCCGCCAGTAAACTGAATATTCCGCTCGTCAATACCTTTATTGGTCGAAATCACACCACTTCTGTTGAAGAAAACTTTGTCGAATTCCAAAAGACCTGGCCGCCAATCATCGCCTTTGCTGAGCAACACGGGGTTAAGGTCGCTATTGAAAACTGCCCGATGTTCTTTTCTATGGATGAATGGCCCGGTGGAAAAAACCTAGCTACGACGCCGGTTATATGGGAGCGCATGTTCAATGAGATTCAGTCAGACTCTTTTGGTTTAAATTACGACCCCTCTCACCTCCTCTGGCAGCAGATGGATTACCTGGCACCACTCAGAGACTTTAAAGAAAAGATGTTCCACATCCATATAAAAGACGCCAAGGTCTATCATGACAAACTCGATCAAGTTGGCATTATGGCTGTACCTCTGGATTTCCACTCGCCAAAGCTACCTGGCTTAGGCGATATAGACTGGGGTCGTTTCATCTCGGACCTCACTGATATTCGCTATGACAAACACGTCTGTATAGAAGTCGAGGATAAGGCCTACGAAGGCAGTCCGGAAGCCATTGAGCGCTCGTTGATTCAAAGCCGTGATTTCATCTCGCAATTCATTCCATTAAAAAACAAATAAACAGGGTAAGATACATGTCTTTTGATAAACCAGAATTTAAAGCAGCATACGATAACTTCATCGGCGGCGAATGGGTCGCACCGATTGAAGGCAAATACTTTGAAAATAAAACTCCGGTCGATGGCTCACTTATTGCCAAAGTCGCTCAATCAACAGAGGTCGATATCGACCTTGCAGTTGCTGCGGCTCATAAAGCTGCTCCGGCCTGGGGTAAAACTTCAGTTGCCGAAAAGAGCAATATTCTCAATAAAATTGCCAACCGCATTGAAGAAAATATTGAAATGCTGGCAGTCGTTGAAAGCTGGGAAAATGGCAAAGCCGTCCGCGAAACTCTCAATGCTGACCTCCCCCTTGTTGTCGACCATTTTCGTTACTTTGCCAGTGTCATTCGCGCAGAAAGTGGCGACGTCACCGACATCGATGCCGGCACTGTTTCTATGGAAATTCACGAGCCCCTCGGAGTGGTCGGTCAGATTATTCCTTGGAACTTCCCGCTGCTTATGGCCGCTTGGAAATTAGCTCCCGCCTTAGCTGCTGGTAACTGTTCGGTTCTCAAACCAGCGGAACAGACACCTGTTTCGATAATGGTGATGATGGAGCTGATCAAAGATTTGATTCCAGCCGGTGTTATTAACATCGTCAATGGTTTCGGACCAGAAGCTGGTAAGCCATTAGCTTCACACCCTGGAATTGCCAAAGTTTCCTTCACCGGCGAAACCTCTACCGGTCAGTTGATCATGCAGTACGCTTCAGACAACATCATCCCGGTAACTCTTGAGCTTGGTGGTAAATCGCCAAATGTCTTCTTTAAGTCCGTCATGGATCAAGATGACGAGTTTCTTGACAAAGCCATTGAAGGTCTGGTGCTGTTTGCCTTCAATCAGGGTGAAGTCTGTACCTGTCCGTCCCGCGCTCTTGTTCACGAAGATATCTACGACGAATTCATCGCTCGCTGCCTCAAAAGAATCGAAGCCATTAAAATTGGCGATATCCTCAATCCTGAAACGATGGTCGGTGCTCAGGCTTCTGAACAACAACACAGCAAAATTCTCGATTACATAAGACTCGGCAAAGCTGAAGGCGCTGAGCTCCTAATCGGCGGCGAAGCTTACGATAACCCGCATCATCCTGGCGGTTACTATGTTCAGCCAACGGTTTTCAAAGGCCACAATAAGATGCGTATCTTCCAGGAAGAAATCTTCGGGCCAGTTATAAGTGTCACCACTTTTAAAACTGACGAAGAAGCTCTTGAGATTGCCAATGATACTCCTTATGGTCTCGGTGCCGGTGTCTGGACTCGTGACATTCACCAGATGCAGACCATGACTCGCGGTATACAAGCTGGCCGTGTCTGGGCCAACTGCTACCACGCTTATCCGGCACACGCTTCTTTTGGCGGTTACAAAAAATCGGGCATCGGTCGTGAAACCCATAAAATGATGCTGGACCACTACCGCCACACCAAAAATGTTCTTATCTCTTACCACAAGAACCCACTTGGTTTCTTTTAAAACTCCGGGAGCGCGGGCGGCTCGCCCGCATTTCACAATTTGATGAGTTAAAACCGGCGAGACGCCGATGCTCCCAGTCTAATTTCAAACCTATTCAAGAACAACAAATTGAGTATGATCCCAGACAACACAAAAGAATTAATGCCGGCATTACGCGCTTACCTAAAAAAACCTAAAAAGCTCAATGGTTTTGTTGGCTTTGACGGCTTTATCGATGAAATTATTAACATAGTGAAATCCCGGTCAAACATCGACCAATACACGCCCTTTACCTCAATGGGTTCTTTTGCCGATAAAGTGCAAAAAGCCGCCGGAAAATCAGCGAATGTCGAATTGATCAGCAAACAGGCAAAACTTGGTGGTAATGGACCGATTATGGCGAATTCATTAGCCACCCATGGTCATGACCTGTGTTTTGCCGGAGCTTTGGGGAAAGACGGGATCAATCCGGTTTTTAAAGAACTGCAAAACAAATGCGCTGAAGTCCACTCTCTTTGCGATGCTGGTCATACCGATGCTCTGGAATTCAATGATGGTAAATTTTTGTTATGCAAAATTGAAAGTCTTAAAGAAATTACCTGGGAGAGGATCAAAGAAGCTATCGGAGAGGAAACTTTAACAGAAAAAATTCTGAAGAGTGATTTCTTTGCCTTGGTCAATTGGACGATGATTCCTCACATGACCGATATATGGCAACAGTTGACTCAAAAGCTGCAGCAACGCCAGGCTCCAAAGCCGCAAGTATTTATTGATATGGCTGACTTCGCCAAACGCACTCAAAGTGATTGTTTCGAAGCCATGCTGGCGCTAAAAAACATGAATCAGTACGCCTCAGTAACGCTTGGCTTAAACTTGCAGGAAGCTGAACTTCTTTCAAGAATGTATGACTTTGATGGCGTCTTCAATAAAGAACTCGAGACGGTAAAAAGTCTGGCCATTTTTCTCAGAGAAAAAACCGGTCTGGACCGACTCTGTGTCCACCCCAGAGAGTATGCTGTTTCAGCCGATAGCACCGGTTGTCATGCGGCTTCAGCCCCACACACTGCCACACCCAAGATTTCCACAGGTGCCGGCGATCACTTCAATGCTGGTTACTTCACTGGTCTATTAATTGGTTTAGAACAAAAACTGGCTTTGCAATTAGGAGTCTTAAACAGCGGTTACTATGTGCGAACAGCAAAGTCACCGACTCTCAATAAAATTCTTGAATTTGCGCAACTCTGTATCCAAGGTAAAACTGAAGGGGCTGCATTTGAAGACTGTCACCCTGACTCATTGACTTAATTTAAATGGTACAAGCCTTGTTAAATCATGTTTATAGAGTTCCTCATAAACGCACGTGTTAATATACATCATATCGATTACGATTATTTTTTAATCTTCCCGAGATATGGCTGCATCGCTTCGAACCATTTTGCTGCCATTTTCTCCTGGCCTTGTGGATTTGGGTGAGACCAGTCAAAAGTATCCGAGTTAGGCTTTTTAGGATTTTCTTGCCATCCTTTATACATATGCACTGTTATAACTGGGGATTCTTTGGTATTAACCCGTTGAGCCATCTTTTCCACTTCTTCGCGAATTTTCAAAGCGCTACCACCATTGAAGTTTAAGTGTCCCAGAAAAACAACAACTTTAGGATTCAGTCCACGAAGAAGCTGAATTATTTCTTCCAAAGGTTTAGCGACATTTTCGTAAGGCTTTCCAGACTTTTGATCATTTGTCCCCAAATGAATGAGAGCTATATCCGGAGCGCTTTTGTAACTTTTGGCCCAACCTGGCAGTTTATCAAGAACGGCTTGGGTCTTCCAACCATAGTGACCTTCGTGATCGTGATCAAACTTCCACTGTTTGTAATCCGGCCATTTAGCTTCTTTATGCAAACCTGTCTTCAAGGAGCCTATGAAGTCAAAGTTAACTCCAGCATCTTTCAGTTTACAAAAAAGAGGGTAACGATAAGTAAATTCATCTTTGCCATTCTTTCCCCCTTGAGTGATTGAGTCACCCAGAGGAAGAATGTAAATTGGCTTCTCTTGGGCATAAGAAAAAACCGTAAGTAGAAAAAGTAGAACTAAAAATTTTTTATTCATCAACACTGGTCTCCATAATCGTTAAAATAATTATTGTTCAATTTATGAATACCCATAAATGATCAATCCCACGCAAGTTTGATCATGTATGGTCAATTTTATTTTTTAAGAGGAACTCCAGCGGCTTCTAAGCGCTTATCTCCTTCCGGTCAGGTATGTCGCTAAACTCCTTTATCAGTGATTAGTTATTGATCAAAATCATAACATTACCACCCTTCCAGCCCGCGATAATGATATCCTTTTTATTGTCGTTATTTAAATCTGAAATGCTTATGTCATAGGATTGTTGATTATTGAGTAGGTGATGTCTGGTAAAGTTACCTTTGCCATCATTTTCAAACCACTGGACTTTGGCAGAATAATTGGCGCAGGCAACCACGTCGATATCGCCGTCATTATCCATATCGGCAACTTGCATAGCATGCGGATGAATAAGTTTTTCATCGATCTTGTGAGCTTTAAAGTCAGGGCCTTCAAACCAATGAATACCTTTATTATGCCCCTGACTGGTTACGAGATCCATCTTGCCATCCATATTGACGTCTGCAGGATAAATATGGGTAGCACCTTCATAGATCCCCGGAATAGTCACTCTTTTCCAAGGCTTATTGACATCATCGCCTCTCTCCCAATAAGCAAACCAATTACCGTTTTTAAAGTTCTCACCTTTGGCTCCGGCTAAGAACTCTTCGACACCATCGCCATCGATGTCGCCCATGGACATGTAGTGTACTCCACCGGGAGCTGTTCTGTCGGCTATGAGTAAAGCTTGCCATTTATCTTTCTTAGGGTTGGCCGGGACCCGATACCAGATAATCGATTCGCCATATTTTTCTTTCGGGAGGTAATTATTGACAACTATATCTTTATTGCCATCTCCATCAACATCGTGAATGAGGATACAGTGAATACCGTTCGAAGCCGAAGATATTTTATGGAAGGTCCAGCTATCAAGTGGGTTATCTGGACATTCTATCCAGTAAAGGCCAAAAGAACAACCGACAAAATCCATATCGCCATCGCCATCGACATCCATAATTTGGTTATGAAGAGAGTCACCGCAGAATTTTACCGAGTAATCGTAAACAGCCTGTGGTTTGTAAGCCGGAGCTGTTGCTAGATAAAGCTTTTTGTCCGCGACAAAAACGACGTCCTTCAGTCCATCGCCATTGTAGTCATGAGCCTGAGCAGAATTAACGCGCGTCCCTTTATAAATTTCTCTGGCTGTAAATTTTGACTTATTTTTCACCGAAAATTTAATTTCAGAATAACCTTCGTACAAGACCGTATAGTTTCCTGCATCAGCCGGTTTTATTTTTCCAAGCGAACCGGTGATAATTAACTGACCCTGTTTAACTTTATATCCTTGTTGCACAGCATGATTAACTTGAAAGAGAACATTCGCCCACTGGCCACCGTCCGCGACAGATCCAACAGCCCTTGTCAGTTCTTCATTATCTTTAAATAAGCTTATATTTAAACTATCGGCTTCGACTCCTTCAGGAAAAGCTTGACCGACAAGGTACTGATCGGCCCCGACATTTGCCGCAATGAAATCAATGAATTCCAATTTGCCTTTCTTTTCGACGCGGTTCACAGGTAATTCGACAAGCGGTACAATAGATTTTACTTTAGATTTGAGTTCCTCTATAGTTGAGATATGACTTGAAATATCACTGCCAATGATGAAGCCGACTTCTAGTTCAATCATCCTGTTGGCTTTATAAGCGAGAGTTACCGGCTTAACTGCATCTATCCAGCCACTCTTAGGCAATACTGCCGCCATAGGATTTGTAACCTTAAACCATTTTTTTGCGCCGGCACTGACTGCTCCTCCTTTGAAGCCACCGATAATCTCAATTTCTTCCTTAACTAAAGCTTGTTGGGCTATATAAGACTTTTCCAGAGTTCCCTGTGGATTTTCAATGGAGAATTGCTGGACTAAACCTTTTGAGCAAGGTGTACTCTGACAACATTCATCGTGTGCTTGATACTTCTCTTGAGAGTAAGCTGTTTGCTGAAAGATATACAAGGTGATTAAAAAGGCATATTTTAACCCGCATTGGAATGCGGGGCTCCCAGCATTCCCCTCTGCGCCCCTGCGCCTCTGCGTGAGATCTTTCTTCTTAATCCCCAGTAATTTCAGTCCATCTTTAATAAGACTAATCACTTCTCAACCCCTAAAAATTTATATGCTTTTTGAAGATCCATGAGGTAAAGACCGTAACCTTTACCGGCGACTTTATCCCACATAATTCCATACTGAAATGCCATCCATTTGCCATCATCACTGATAACCGGGTTAGTAGCTTTAAAGCGATTCCAGATTTTTGAAAAATAGGTCAATCGTACAGGAGACTCAGAACCATCTACCTTCACCCGGACAATTTCTGACATGAATGCTTTCACCGTTAAGAATATTTAAGAATGATTGCCCTCGAACGGACGCTTTCTTCATTAAGCATATGTCTACTAAAGTTGGCAAAATATCGATAAAGTGAAGAGTCGACTCAGAGTCAATGCCTTTGCGCTTTATCTCCTTTCAGGAGTATTTTTTATAAAGGATAAAGTAAATAACACCGAATAAGACCCAGATCCCAAACCTGAAGTTTGGGGTGATTCCCGATCTTTGTTTATTTTGTTTTTTGTAGTTCATATTCTCAATTTAATAGTATTTTTTCTTTCTTTACCCAAAACATTGCATGGCTGTGAATTGACAGTATTTCTCCCGCTTATCAGCGGCCAATTTTCTATATGCGAGCATATACCAAAAAGCGGGGCTGACAGCCTGATATTTAGACGGACTAACTGATATAGGAGCCGCTAATTGGTCTTTTGTAATTTCTCGAAAATAAGGTCTCGCTTAATGCGGGCTTCTTTTACATATCTTGTTCCCAGTGAAGTGCGTACACGTGAGGTATTACCAGATTCACAAAGAAGCGTATAGTACATATACCAAATGTCCTTATTCTTCCATAAATGGTGATTGCGCTTTTTCTTATTTATTCTTATCGAGACTGAGTAGGAAGGGGAATCTTTCATTTTTTTACTTTTTAATTACCTTAATTATACCCTGCTCAAAACTGGGTCTTAGCCGTAAGACCGGGCCCAGTTGAATTGGGGTACAAATTTTATAAAACAGCGCTAATGCTGGCAGTCTTCCAGACCTTTCCCAAAAGCGTTTTTGTCGTAGACGCTAAAACCGAAGCCTATAATCAATGGCTAGCCTTATCGCCAAGACCAAAACAATGACACGTAATGATCATAAAATATTATGTATAAATAAGTTACTTAACAAAAACTACTCACCTAGGCATTTTAAAGACCTAAAAGGAGAGCTCTTTTTTGACAAAATAGCTCAGCCCTATAGAAGCTTAACAGCATTGTTCCGCATCTCCCCCATTCAAAATCCTCAATGAGAGGGAGATAGAAAATAACCGCTGTCTATTCGAACTTTATGAAGATATCTTCATAATCGCCCATGACCTTTGAGCGAAAAAAATGATCTTTATTCTTGCGACATAGGCAAAACTTACTTTCCCAGAATTTTTGTTTTTATAAACTCATCAACCAACTCAAGTTGCTTTGAATCATAAAAGCCCTTTCCTCCATGAGCGCCTCCATGCACTACTTCAAAGGCTACTGGTAAATTGAACTTTTTATACAAACCATGCAGTTCATGACTTTGATTAATGGGAACCTGTGGATCCATGTCTCCATGAATGAGAAGTAATGGTGGATCTTGTTTATCTATATGATTTACAGGACTGGCTAACTTTGCTAGCTTTACATTATCCTCCGGTTGGGAACGCAACAAAAGCTGGAGAGCTGGAATACGGACTCCTAAACCATGTGGTGTTGACTGTTTGAGAATTGTCAAAAAATTTGTTGGCCCATAGTAATCGATTATACCATGAACATCTGAGCTTGTTACTAAATGACTTCCAAGTTTACCTTCAAGCTCAGAATGACCGTTCACCACCCCAAGTAAGGCCGCCAAGTGACCTCCAGCAGAGGCTCCAGCAACTATGATCTTTTGGGCTGAATATCCGTAATGGTTTTGATTGGCTCGAAGAAATCTTACAGCAGCCTTTAAGTCATGAATTTGTGCAGGGAATTTTGCTACTGGCGATAAGCGATAATTCACACTTGCTATGGCATAGCCCTTATCGAGCAAACCTAAAATGGGCACTTTAGCCTTGTCCCCTGCACGCCAGGCTCCACCATGAATCCATACTACCAGTTGTGCACCTTTATTCTCTTTTGGGAGATAGATGTCTAACTTTTGACTCTCATGTCCTTGTGCAACATACTCTATGTCTTTAAAGCTCTTTTCATTTTTTTTCGGGGCAGCCGAAAGTACCTTACCTTTTCTCAAAGTTATGACTCTCAAAGGGTCGACGGCTGAGTGATTTGTAAATTCTACCTTGATACGAGTCGGAGATAAAATTGTGACTCTGTCCAGCTCTGTCCAACTTTGTTTTTCCTCAAGAGACCATTTATTTGGCTTTTCAGGAATCTTCTGGTGCGTCGCATTAGGAGCAAAGTACTCATTGCTTTTAGCAAATAAGTAGCCATCCCCAACAAAGCCTAAAATAGGTGAACTGAACTCTATTTCTGCACTTATATTAATACGGTCGTTTGTTAAGTTTTTTTGATCTTTATAGCAGTAGAGCATATGGCTGTCGAGAAGTGTATCAGCCGAAAGGTTTGGAACTTCTTTTTCTTTTAGATGATCCCATCTATTAAGTTTTTGAAGTTCTATAGAGTTCAACTTTACACTTTGTGCTTCATTAAAGCCTAGGATCATAGTATTTGAACCTACAACTTTGTTATACCAGAAATTCTTTACCTGTTTCAGGTTATCACTTTTTTCGAAAAGTATTTCTGCATGGCAGTTATATATCAGGAAAAAGAAAACAAAAATCCATCTCATTTCATATCACTCATTAAATTAAATTATTTTAAACTTCTTGACCGTTTACTCTTAAAAGGGGCTGCTTCCGAAGAAAGAGCCCCAGTGCGTATGTGTTTATCTGTTTGGAGAGTTAAGAAAATATTTCATGAACAATGTTGCCATAGACATCGGTCAGATGGAAGTCACGGCCCGCATAGCGGAAGGTCGTTTTTTCATGATCAAGCCCCAAGGCATACATGATAGTTGCATGTAAGTCATGCATATGAATTCGACCTTCAACAGCTTTGTAACCAAAATCATCTGTTTCGCCATAGCTAAATCCAGGTTTGACTCCACCACCGGCTAGCCAAACTGTAAAACCGTGAGGATTGTGGTCACGACCAGGATTACCTCTGTCAATCTGCGCCTGCCTTTTTCTTAGCTGCTTCTTTCTCGGCGATCAATGCGGCAGCCCTTCTCTTAACGTACTCCTTTGGCATCATTGGCATTTTATAGTGGATATGAATCCCAGGCAAAGCTTGTTGAATCTTGGCCACGCCAGCCTCGCTAACTTTTGTCTGCCACAGGTAGAGCTTCTTGAGTTTTTTGAGCGAAGTTAACTTTTGAAGACCCTTATCAGTGACGGCGGTATTATAGAGATTCAAATACTCTAAGTTAGATAAACTTTGCAGGGATGTTAAGCCCTTATCAGTGACGGCGGTATTATCTAAATACAGATATATCAGGTTCTTTAACTGCCCTACAGTTTTTAGAGAAGAATCATCTATTTGAAATTTTGACAGGTTTAAGTTGACGACGTTATCTTTCAACTCAATTAATCTCTTTGTAAGCGCCGGCGTCGTTTTCTTGGCGATCAGTTTGAAGTCGATTTGCAGAAGAGGAGATTGACGTGTCAAGGGCAGCACTATAGCCTCCAACCCTTTAAAATGAGTTATGGTTTTTGCATTTGGTGCACCGACGCTTTTAGCCATTTTCTGCAGTAAAGACTCTTCTTTGACTTTTTTTGTGTAACCGCTAAACGAGGCACCTTGTTCAATCCAATCAGAGATAATCTTTTTCTCGGTCACACTCAAACGATCGCCTTTAGGTGGCATGTACTCATCATCGTCATCAGAGATCACCAGCTGGTACATCAGGCTGTCTTGCGGGTGCCCGATCATGAGGAATTCCTTGATTGATTCTGGTTTTGTAATATCTAAATCGCCCTTATCGACGACTTTGCCGCTTTCCTTGATGTGGCCATGACACTTGAGGCAGTTCTTCTCTAAAATAGGGAAGACGTCTTTGGTAAAATCTAAGGTCTTATGAAAAGTTTTCTTACTCGCTGTAATGACGGTCTTTTCTTTAGTCTCTTTAGTCCCTTTTCCCTCAGAAGAGTCTTTTTTGACTTTTCTTGTGTAACCGGCAAAAGAAGCTCCTTCTTTAATCCAGTCAGAAATAAGCTTTTTCTCGGCGTCACTTAGACGGTCGCCTTTGGGCGGCATGTATTCTTCATCGTCATCGGAGATGACTAAGGTATACATCAAGCTATCTTGCGGGTGCCCGACTTTGAGAAACTCCTTGATTGATTCTGGCTTAGTAATATCTAAATCGCCTTTGTCGACGACTTTCCCGTTTTCCTTGACGCGCCCGTGACACTTAAGACATTTATTCTCTAAAACAGGCATTAGGTCTTTAGTGAAATCTACGGCGCCAAAGCTCGTATTCGTCAATAATAATGTCGCGCTGATCAAAGCGCTAATCCATTTTGTTTTCATTTAAATCTCAGTATAAAAAAAATTAAAAATTAGTGTTATGGAAGCTTATTTAACTTTAACACTCGATCATTGCCGCTGTCAACGACATAAATAGAACCATCTGTATGAATGGTAACGCCATGCGGCCGTTTGAGTTTCCAATTGCTCAGTTTTGAGTCTTTACCAATAACTGAGGTCAATTGCCTGGTCTGTGGATCATAGAGGCAGATACGGTGATTTTCGTCATCGGCAACCCACACGCGATCATCCGCATCTACAGCCACATATTTGGGACCCACAAGTTGGGCATCTACACCATTTCCTAAGGCGCGTCCTTTTTTGCCTTTTTTATTGACCACTGTATAAATGCGTCCATCAGGTGTAAGTTTACGCAAAGCATGGCCGGCGCGATCGGCGATATAAACATTGCCTTTTGAGTCCACACCTACAGCTCTGGGGTTCATTAAAGGGCTTTTTAAGGCATCGGCACCATCTTTAGGAATGCCCTTCTTACCATTGCCGGCAACTGTATTAATGATACCAGAGGCGACATCCAGACAACGGACGCGATTATTTTTTAAATCAGCTATATAGATTTTCGATTTACCTTTATTCCAGGCAGCAGAATAAAGATTATTCCAGGCTGTCTGCAGAGCTGGGCCGCCATCGCCTTTAAAACCTTTCTTGCTACCAACATAGTTGGAAATTGTTTGGCTGACGGGGTCATATTTACGCAATAGATGATTAAAAGTGTCAGTTATATAAACATTGTCCTGATCATCGATAATAACATTGTGCAGTCCATTAAAGAGGGCCTCTTTCACAGGACCATTGTCAACTGCATAGTCGCGAGTACCATTGCCGCCAAGACGGGTGAATTTTCCACTGGCATCGAGAACATTGAGGCAACTGCCGTCATATTCTACGATGTACATATTGCCCTTTGAGTCAAATCCAACTCCAAAAGGATAGTCCATTTGGGCTTTGTGCTGGGCTGCCTTTTCTTTACCCAGGAAAATGCCGACTTTGTATTCTGCAGATAAGCTAAGACTAAAGATTAATATTAGAGCGACAACTTTCACAAAAAGACCTTGGTATTGACGTGCCCTTCATTTTGATCTATTCTTTCCGGCCGTCCTTTATACTGATAAACCATATTGGTGTGGTCGATACCCATCAGGGACATGATAGTTGCATGTAAGTCGTGGACGTGCATTTTATCTTCAATAGCGTAGAGGCCAAATTCATCGGTCGTACCAATAGTCTGTCCACCTTTGGTACCGCCGCCGGCCATCCACATAGTAAAGCCAGTTGGGTTATGGTCGCGACCATCGCCTTTTTCACTCATTGGTGTACGTCCGAATTCTCCGCCCCAAACCACTAGAGTATCCTCCAGCATACCGCGTTGCTTCAAGTCGGTTAACAGAGCAGAGATTGGTTGATCGACTTCTTTGAAGAGGCCGCTGTGATTCTTCTCCATATCTTTATGAGCATCCCATTTGCTACCGGCACCGCTATAAAGTTGGATAAATCTGACACCGCGTTCAGCCAGTCTTCTTGCTCTCA
>JAKVBD010000061.1 GCA_022446985.1 Lentisphaerales bacterium | reverse complement strand
TAAATCTCTTGCAAACCACGAAGAATCTTGGTGACCTCGTCACGGCAATTAGGATCAAGCCATACATCTTCGATAGGGGTTACTCCAAGAAAAGGAGTTTTGCTGGAGTCTGCTTGAGTACTGGTGAATTTGCGCATAGTTTATCTAGTCCTGAAATACTTGGATATTTATCTCATCTTGTTGATATATAATATATTATAACAAATTCAATATAGATCAAAAGAAAGTATTTTCAGGCACTCACAAAGATAATTCGACGATAAATTCAAAATCAAAAATGAGTGAGAGTTATTGGCAATCAAGATATTATAAAAATCCGGTCAGACACTAAGTAGCAGGACTTTATAGTTTTGTCATCAAACCTCTGCTTAATGGTCGCAAAACCTTTGTTAGATACATAGATTTTTCACTCGCTATAGATGATACTGTTAATTTCAGCTTCATTGGAATAACCGGCATTTCCTCTCCAGAATCGAGTATTTTATGCTTTTTAGAGTGAAAAAAGTCGTAGACTTTGTTGCGACAGGCACGGTCGAGACAACTGAGAAGTTCTTCCCACCTTTGTTTATCGAGGTGATTTTTTATGCGCTATATAAGCGTTACGCGCGTTGCTTGAATTTGACCATCGTTCATAAAATTACACCTCACAATCTAAAACTGGGAACCATTTATATTATAATATGTTTTAGATAAGTGAGTTTAAACAGAGTTAAGGAGTAGGCTATGAAAAAGCTGATCACAATTTTAATTATTCTTCTCAGCATGACGCTTTCTGCTGAAGATAAGAAGGTTTTTTGGATAGATGTCCGTTCACAGCAAGAGTTTGATGCCGGTCATTTAAAAGAGGCCATTCTTATTCCGTATCAGAAAATCAGTAAAGAGATTGCTAAAGTGACTAAAGATAAAAATGCTGATATCCGGGTATACTGCAAAGTTGGCGGGCGAGCGGGTATTGCTAAGAAGTCACTTGAGAAGATGGGTTATAAAAATGTCACTAATGAGGGTGGTTACGAAGAGATTATGCAGAAAAGAAAGAAGATGAAATAAGGGCAAAAATAAACCCGGTTCACGCAATCTGGCGAACCGGGTTATCATTCATTAGGACAAGAATCTATGCTGTTGTTGCTTCAAGACTTTTCCTTGTTTCTTCAGCAATTTCAGCTTCGTCTTCAGCTGTGAATCGAACTAGAGCAGTTGCGATACCGGCGAAGATGATTAATCCACCCAGGATTAGAAAACTGTTAGAGATACCAACTGCTTCAGACTGACCTGCAGCTGTGGCAGCTTTGTTCTGGCTCTTAAGTAGTAGACCTGCTAGAACTGCACCTGCGTTACCACCGGCACCGACGATACCAGAAACAGAACCTACACACTTTTTGTTGATGAATGGAACTACTGTGAATGTTGCACCTTCAGCCATCTGTACACTTAAGCTGAACAGGATAAGAACTGCGATTGCGATCGGGAAGTAAGTGATCTGAGAGAAAGATGCTAGAATGATACCTTCGATGATCATGATCATCATTAGGAACTGTACACGACCTTTAAGACCTTTCTTCATACCGAACTTGTCACCGCAAACTCCACCGAGAGTACGAGCGAAAATATTCATAAGAGCGAAACATGCTACCAGTGTACCGGCTGCACCGCGGCTTAGTTCGAATTGAGCCTGCAAGTAGTCATCCATGATACCGTAAACAGTTAGCTCGATACCGAAACAACCAGCATATACGACAAAGAGGATCCAACTTCTGTAATCTTTCGCAGCAGTTAGGAAACCACTTTCCTTCTTTGCTTTAGCATCAGTTTTGATTTTACCAGCAGCTTTAAGATCTTTGAAGTTACCTTCAGGAGTGTCTTGAGTGAAGAAGAAGTAAACTATACCCATAAGGAAACAGCTCACACCAGCGATACCCATTGACCATCTCCAGGCCTCTGCTTCAGCAACACCGCAAGCTATAACGATACCAGCGATGATAGGCATACCAAGACGGTTAGCACCACCACCAAGGTTACCCCAACCAGCAGAAGTTGCGTTGGCTGTACCTACACAGTTAGGAGCAAACATAAGAGAAGTGTGAACCTGAGTAATAACGAAAGCGGCACCGATGAAACCGATGAGAATACGGCAGAAAAGGAATTGTTCGTAGTTTTGAACGAAGGCTATACCGATAACTGGCAGTGAACCGAGGATGAGCATCCATGTGTAACAAAGTCTTGGACCGTACTTGTCACAAAGTTTACCAAGAAGTAAACGGGCGAAAATTGTACCGGATACAGCAGCGATGATTGAGTTGTATTTTTGCTGAGGTGTAAGACTTAGGTCTTTCATTACCTGTGGCATAAATGGAACTATACCGAACCATGAGAAGAAACACATGAAGAATGCGATTGCAGTGATCCAGAATGTTCTGATCTGAGGACTCTTTAAGTCCGTCAGTTTAAGCTTAGTTGCTTTTCCTTGAATATCCATTTTATAAGTTGTCCTAATTACTTTTTTGTAATGAATGAAAAATTAAATACATTTTATGTAAAGATGGTAATGAGTATATCATGATATTCTCATTTACAAGTAAATTATTGTCAAAAAATATGAAATAATTCTAAAAATGTAATAATATAATACTAGTTTACGATAATGTAATAAAACTAGATAGCCCGCAATTATCATTGGGATAATTGCTTTTACAAATAAAACTCAAAAGTCTCTTGGAAGATTGTTTTTAGTCATGCTGAGATCTCTCACATAGATCGTAAAGAGATACCAATAAACTTTTGCTCTTTTTGTCTTTTTTCTATACAGCCCTTCTTCATACTCCATTTCTTCTTATGACACTGGGATACACATAGAGTATGTTTTTGGATTATGTTACATAAAATGTAAAAATATAAAATAATGTACAAAATTTGTAAATTAGATATTGAAACATGGGAGGGAGTCTTGTATACTGAATTAACTAACTTAATAACAAGGATTTTGGGGAAAATGGAAACTCTAACAATAATTAACAGAGCTGGACGGCAGCGTATGATTACGCAGAAGCTGATGAAACTGTTTTTTATTCAACGCTACAAAGTTCAGTACAGCGGAAAGGTAGATAGAGAAATCATGGATTGTATAGAACAATTCAATGTCACACAGATCATGCTTATGAACTGCGCCGAGCACTGTAAAAGAGTTAAAGACTCAATCGTAAAGGTACAAGATGCCTGGATGCAGTTCATACTTTCCTTTAACACACTTGAGGTTGATCAAGTCGTCGAGCTCAATGGAATTGTGTTAATAGAAATGGATAAACTGGTCAACCAACTGGTTGAGCACTTTAGCCCAGAACTCCAAGTCGCCGTTAAATAAATTCAGAACTCCAAGTCACCGTTAAATAAATAAGGAGCACCAAAATGAACATTATCATCTCAAGTCGCCACTTCAAAATTCACCCTAAGGCTAAAAAAGACATGGCATTGGCTCTAGAGCAATTGGACCAGTATGAGTGGAAACTTAACAGGGCAGATGTCGTACTAAATAGTGTTCATGGCAGGTACCATGTAGAAATTTTAATCAGGGGGAAGGGGATAAATATAGAAGGGAAGTTTGAGGATAAGTCACTTTACAAAGCTTTTGTTGAGGCTTTTGATCGAGTAACGACTCAACTTAAGAAATGTAGGGATAGACAAAAGAAACATCGTGCCATGCATTTGGCTATGGTAGATATGATTTCCACCGAAATGGAGGAGAGGAGGGAGAGTCAATTATCTGCATAGAGAGTTTCTTAACTCACACCTAAAGGCCGCACTTGTCCATAGTGCGGCCTTTTTTATATGTGTACCAACGAGCACCAAATCGGTTAAAAATCATTTTTAGGCTGAAGGGCTTCATCATTCTTAGCCTGGTGGTGAAACCTCAGATTAATTTCAGTGATTTAACGCATGAATTCTCTATTAAGAATTTATAAGTTTTATGAAGTACTTCAAACTTCTAAATTATCGTAAATTTGATTCCTGGTATTTTATCCCAGGCTTCTAATGATTTAGGCCTCTGGCCAAACAGAATTCATTTTTCAGAGAGTTTCTCCAGCTTGGTTAAAAATCCACTAACTGACTGTTCAAAAAATTTGAGGTCGTTAAACGCATAAACTACCTTATAGTGATTTCAGGTGAAGCACATGAAAATAAAGGTCACGAAAACATGAATTACTATCTTTTCAGAAAGAACAGCTCGGAAGGAAAACTCAATAATCCAAACGAAAAAATCCGCTGTAAGCTAAGCTTCGGGTTTGATCCGGGCCATAGTAAAATGGTTGCCCGTGCCAGCGTAACAGGCCACGAAGTTTTCTTTATGAGCGATGCTGAAGTTTACGATGTTAATGAAGTTGGTCTTTATCTTAAGGGGCAAGAACACGATGATAGCGGAGTATACGATCAGGAATGGATTTGTTCTTACGATGAAGAAATCAAAGAAGAATTGATCGATATGGAAATGACCCGCAGTGATTTATTGGACGGTATGTAGACTGAACTCTAACTATAACTTTTAGTTTTCACAGCCCGTGAACTCTAACTATAACTTTTGATTTTCAAAAAAAGAGGACACACTTGGAGAGAGTGTGGCTTATTTCATTTGCATAGAGAGTGTAAAAAAAGAGGTCTGCCTTGAGGCAACAAGGCAAACCCCCGGCTTGTGTTATGCAGCACTGTCTTTCTTCTTGAGCTCCTGCTCTTCGAGAAAAGTGATAAGCTGTTCGCGGTAATCGTAGTAATCAGGGTGATCCAGAAGAGACTGTCTGTCTCTTGGTCTTGGCAGATCATTGATTAGTATCTTACCGACTTTTGCTTTAGGTCCGTTGGTCATCATAACAACGCGGTCGGACAAGTAGAGAGCTTCGTCTACATCGTGTGTCACCATAAGAGTAGTTAGTTTGTGCTCAGCATGCAGCTTGGATATAAGATCCTGAAGCTCGTGCTTAGTCAGGGCATCCAACATACCAAGAGGTTCGTCGAGAAGCATCATTTTTGGTTTCAAAGCAAAAGCTCTGGCGATACCAACACGTTGACGCATACCCTGAGAAAGCTCTTTTGGCATCTTGTGGAAAGCACCACCAAGACCAACGGCATTTAAATAATGTTTGACGATGTCTTCTTTTTCCTTCTTGGAACCATGAGGATAAACTTTATTTACCCCTAGCATGACATTGTCAAAAGCACTTAACCATGGCAGTAGACTTGGAGCCTGGAATACAACTCCGCGGTCTGGTCCCGGGCCATCGATCTCTGTTCCGGCAACTGATACAGAACCGGCACTTATAGAGTTTAGACCGGCAACCATGGTCAAGATAGTTGACTTACCGCAACCTGAGTGGCCGATAAGGCAGACAAACTCAGACTCTGGAACAGTCAGGTTAAAATCTTCAAGAACCACAAATGGTCCTTTTTTAGTTGGGTAAACTTTAGAGAGGTTTACCAAATCGAGATAGTGTTCTTTTACGTAGTTTCCCATAATAAATCCTTAGACAGATACCGGCTCAAGGTCAGGTAGTGGATAAGATTCTGAGCTGGCATTTGCTTCTTTTTCTTTGGCCTTTTCGTCATTCAGGAATTTCTTCACTGAGGCTCTTAATTTCTTAAAGTCTGCATCGTGGTTCATGCTCTTACGATCACGAGGACGCGGCATATTTATTTCAAATGATGGACCGAGTGATGCATTTGGACCTATTTTCAGAGGAATGATGCGATCAGCCATATAAAGACCTTCATCAACGTCATTGGTAATCAAAACGATCGTCTTACCAGTTTGCTTCCATATGTCGAGGATCTGATCCTGTAGAACAGAACGAGTCAAAGCATCCAGGGCACTCAGAGGTTCATCCATAAGGAGAATCTCAGGGTCCATGGAAAGAGCTCTGGCTACAGATACACGCTGACGCATACCACCAGAAAGCTCTTTTGGCTTTTTATCGATTGCCGGGTACAGACCTACCATATCGACATATTTCTCAATCAGTTCCTGACGTTCCTGTTTACTTTTGTCTTTGTAAATCTGGTTGACGGCAAGACCGACATTTCCAGCTACTGACAACCAGGGTAGCAAAGAGTAGTTCTGGAAGATGACGCCGCGGTCCGGACTAGGACCGACAACAGGGGCACCTTTACAAAGAACGTCGCCTGTAGAAGGAGGCAGAAGCCCCCCCATAAGGTTGATCAAAGTAGACTTACCGGTTCCTGAGAAACCAACGATGGCTACAAATTCGCCTTTTTTAATTTTTAAGTCGATGTTTTCAAGGACACAGACTTCCTCGTCACGTTCACCAAAGCTTCTGGTGACGTTGTTTAATTCTAATATGTATTCTTCTTCAGTACTCATGATTTACCTCTTAGGCACTGACTTCGTCGTTGAAACTTACCAGTTTCTGAAGGACGAACATGATTCTGTCTAGAACGAATCCGATAAGACCGATGATGAAGATACAAACGATGATGTTCGCTAGAGATTCAACTTTGTTGTTTTGGTATTCCTGGTCGATGTACCAGCCAAGACCGCGAGAAGTTGCCATCATTTCAGATACGATAAGTACCATCCAGCCTACACCTAGTGTAATACGCAGACCTGTGAAGATGTAAGGAATAGCCGATGGAACGATGATTTTGAAGATTCTGTCGAACCAGTTCAGCTTAAGAACTTTTGCAACGTTCATGTGGTCGGCATCTACAGAAGATACACCCAAGGCCGTGTTACTCAGAGTTGCCCACATTGAACAAAGTGCCACTGTTATACCAGCGTGTAGGAAAGTATTTTTAAGAACATCACCAGTCAGAGCGTTGTCACCGACGAAGATACCGTCGATTACCTGAATAGTGATAAGTACCCATGCTAGAGGAGAAACCGGACGGAAAGTCTGGATAAGCGGGTTAAGAGCTGTCATGATTGCCGGGCTAAGTCCACAAAGGATACCTAGAGGAATAGCAACGAAGGCAGCCAGGAAGAAACCGAAAACTACGGTAATGATACTCAGCTCAATGTAATCAATGATTGAACCGTTTCCCTGATACTCGATTGGTTTAGCAATCTGCTTTTCGAAAGCTTGTCTCTTCTTGTCATTTGCAGCAACTTTTTTGTCGTGACCAGTAGAAGGTTCGATTAAAGCCAGCTCACGGGCCATGGCCGTGTATTTTTCGATACGTTCAATTTTGCTTACAAGACTCTTATAAGAACCCTGAGTACTTTTGTAAACTTCAGCAAGGTTGCTTTGGTAAACAGCAACACGAAAGTTTTGCTTGTAGTTGATTTCGTCTAAAGCTTTAACAGAAAGTTTTGGATTGCCATCAACATCTACTTTAGGTTTTCCGTCTTCGCCGATATCGAATGATTTAGCATCTGTGTATTTTTTGCGAATCGCAGCAATTTCTTCAGTTTTAACTTTTTCAGCATCTTCTTTGATCTTGGTATTTTTCTCGATAAGCGGAGTGTAAGAGTCGACTTTGTTTTTAGTCGCCTCAAGAAGAGCTTTTAGTTTTTTATCAACTGCTTCAGTAGAAGAGTTAGAGTCTTCAAGTTGGCGTCTTTCTTTGACAAGAAGGTCAAACTTTTGACGAGTTTGCTCGATGCCTTCAGCTTCTGTTTTACGGACAGTTTCACTGTTGTGTGTATCCCACATAGCTCCGGCCTGACTCCACACGTAAAAAGGTGAAGGAAGCGCACCAACACTTGTTTTTATTTTTGTAGATAGGTATCCCCAAGTGGTGAAGAAGAGGATCATAGCAATTGCCGGGTAACCCAGCATTTTAGCAATTTCTTTACATTGTTCTGCTGGCTCTTCACCAGAGATCAGTCGGGTAATCGGCACGAACCAGGTTAAACCTGTGGCCTCAAAAAAGTTAATTATTTTCTGCTTCATTTTCACACTAGCCTATATTGAGATGGAAAAAATGCCCCGAAAAGCTTCCGGGGCATGGAGTTAATGGTTATTTCTGGAAAATTAGTCGACTTTGATTTTGAAACTCTGGATGTAGTCATTTGGTTTGGTACCGTCGTAAACTTTGCCGTCGATGAAAACATCTTTACCAGTTGGTGGTTTGTAACCAGTTTCGCCTTCATCAGGAACTTCGTTGTCAGCGATGTTACCTTCTTCGATTAGCAGCTTGGCAGCTTCCATGTAAAGGTCAGGGCGGTAGATTTTCTTAGCAGTTTTGTCGTACCATGCATCTGGCTGATCTTTCTGTAGCTGACCCCAACGGCGCATTTGAGTTAGGAACCAAACAGCGTCTGAGTAGAATGGGTAAGTTGCGTTGTAGCGGAAGAAAACGTTGAAGTCAGGCATTTCACGACGGTCGCCTCTTTCGTATACGAATGTACCAGTCATAGAGTTTCGAAGAACTTTAGCTTCTGCACCTACGTAGTGAGAGCGAGAAAGGATCTGTACAGCTTCTTCTCTGTTTTCCATAGAAGCATCTAACCATTTACCTGCACGGATCATAGCTTTAAGAACAGCAGTATGAGTCATAGGGTATTTTTTCGCCCAGTCTTCAGTTACACCGAAAACTTTTTCAGGGTTGTTCTTCCATATTTCGTAGTTAGTTACAACTGGAACACCTAGTTGTTTACCATCTTTGTCAGCGAAAACTGCTTTCTGGTTCCAAGGCTCACCTACACAGTAACCAAGGATAGCACGGCTGTTCAGGTATGAAGGCATGAGTGGTGGTGCATTTGGTGAAATGATAACTTCAGCGTCAGTGTGACCTTTTGAGTCAGAAGCTGTGTAGAATCCCGGATGGATACCAGCAGCAGCTAACCAGTAGCGAAGCTCATAGTTGTGAGTTGAAACAGGGAAAACCATACCCATATTGAATGGACCGTCCCAATCAGCTAGAACAGGGTTAAGAGCAGCAGCTGAAATTGGATGCTTTGGTTTACCGGCAGCATCTTTTGGAACATGCTCTTTCATTTTTTCCCAAACGTCAGTCGCCATTGTTATGCCATTCCCGTTAAGGTCCATTGAGAAAGCGGTGATAACGTTCGCTTTCTGACTCACACCAACAGTCGCACCAATTGGCTGACCTGCTAACATGTGAGCACCGTCAAGTTGACCTTTAATGACGTTGTCGAGTAGGATAACCCAGTTTTTCTGAGCTGTAAGTTTAACATTGAGTCCTTCAGCTTCGAAGAAACCTTTCTCTTTGGCGATGACAAGACTGGCACAGTCAGTCAGCTTGATGAATCCAAAGTGTAGGTTTGGTTTTTCGACATCCAGAGGGATGGTGTTTTCGTCAACGCTTTGAGCGCTGACATTTACTGACATGAGAAACATGAGCAGTAGTAGGAACTTGCTGCATATTACGTTTTTCATTTTTTGTTTCCTCGTTTCCTTTACACCGGACTTTTTCCAGCTTGTCTTTTTAGTTGTAATTTAATTACGTAGAGCGTAATAAATGTTTAATTAATTTCGAAATTGTAAGGGAACTATATTTTTGGCATCTTGTTATGCAAATTTAAAATTATAAAAAATATGCATATTTACGAAAAAAGAAGTTAAATTTAATTAAATTACAAATATGTAATAATGTGGAGTTAATATTTTATATATTGGGTACATGCTGTGTCATAAACTTTGGGCTTTTAGAGGCTCAAAAAGAGGGACTTAGATAGCTCTGAAGAGACTTTTAGGTATTAAAATGACTATTTGGGGAGAGGCTTAAAGTGCTTAAAAGAGTGTTGTAAGACCCAGCTCTTAGAGTCATCGGGTATCGCCACATAGTTTTAGATCTATAGCAGATGAGTAGTATCTCAGATATAGGCTAAGCGGTAAAGCCAGTATATATTTTGTCTTGGGATTACTGGTAAACTTCTTTTGGGGCACTTGGCCTTGGAGCAGCAGGCTCAGCTGGCTTATTCATCTCATTGTAGACAATAGCGCCGACAATGGCTGCAGCGATAACGAACCCGGCAACCATGATTTTCTTTTTAAGATCTTTAGCCTTTTCGGCAACTTCAGCTTCAATCTGCTTGAGTAGCTCAGGGTCTTTGTCATTTAAGATCTGCTGAGCTTTGTACTTGGACATGCCTTTAATTTGCTCTTTGGTAAGAGATTTTGTGCTTTTCTTGCCTGCTTCAGCAATTTTTACAGAGTCGTTATTTTCTAACATGTTTAATTCCTTAATCTTTACCGAGAATTCTCAGGTATGTATTAACTACCTCTTCCTCTTGTAAAGTCAAACGCCAATCACCACCAAACTTGCTGACATTTTTTTGTAGATCAGCTAAAGATTTGTCTGCTTCAAAGAGCAGTCCTTTGTCTAAGTAGTAGCGAATTTCTCTAAACCAGTTGTTTTTAAGAAAGACAATTTGCTCAGAAGTCACTTTGCTTTCTCTGACACTGGCAAGATACAAGATTAAGCCTTTTGCTGTATGCCACTCTATGCGCTTTTGTTCTTCATGTGATGCTAAAATGTTAGTCACGGAAGCATCTTTCCGACCCGGGAATCGCGCCGCCAGTTTATCGATCATATCTTGACGTTTATAGACATCGACGATATTTCGTTTGATAGCAGTTAAAATACCGAAGATCTCGGCTTCGGCTGTCTTTTTATAAAAGTAGGAAAGCGTTAGAGAGGTAATGAGAACGGCACTGACAATTAAAAGTTTCTTTTTGCGCTCAACCCACTTAGTAGCTTCTTCCTGCCAGCCTGTACGATAAGCTGAAACGGGACGGTTTTCGCGAAATGCTTCGAGATCCTGGTAAAGGCCGCGTGCATCTGAGTAGCGGTCATCTGGAAGTTTTTCAAGACATCGCATACATATAGCATTTAGCTCCTTACGTACTTTACGGCCTTTAAAGTCACGTTCAAGTGGATCTGGCTTTATGTGTTTGATGGCTTCAAAAATCTCGCGGAAATTATCAACTCCACCTTTAGTAAATGGGTTGTGCCCGGCAATGATTTCGTAGAGTAATATTCCAAGAGAAAAGATATCTGAACGCTGGTTCATCTTATTCATCATGCCCAGCGATTGTTCAGGAGACATATATGAAGGCGTTCCGCTGATCTCGCCATTGATGGTGACTTCTACAGATTCATTGACATCGAAACGATTATGGGAGTCGGAATCACTCAAGTAGCTTTCATTTTGAGGGTTTTCAGCATCTTTTGCCAGGCCCCAGTCCATGATCAGTATTGAACCGTACTTCTCTATCATGATATTTTCAGGCTTGAGGTCGCGGTGGGTTATACCCTTTTCGTGGGCAAAAGCCATGGTTCTGCAGATAGCGTAAAAAATATCCAGTAAGTGTGTCAGATGTTTTTTTGTTGGTTCTTTGCACAAGAGATCGCGAAGAGTAACCCCCTCAACTTTTTTCATTGAAAAGAAAAAGTCTTTTTGACCGACAAAGCCAACTTCATAAACAGGAACGACTCCCGGGTGCTGGAGCATGGCTGTTATACTGGCTTCATTTAGAAAGCGTTGAACGGCACGTTCGTTTTTATGATATTTGGCTTTGAGGAGTTTTACGGCGACGATGCGTTTAAGGTCGCGGTCATAAGCTTCAACAACGGTGGAATTACCACCAGAACCTATGATATCGCCGATTTTATAGCGTTTACTGACGTTGGGAACCGAGAATTTGACGTCAATAGTACCTGACGTCATAAGACTCTTAACTTCCGGTTTTTTAGAACCGGCAACAGTTATTGTCTGTGTAACCCGGTTATCGTTCACTCAGTTTGCTCTTATTGTAGTTTTTCAGCAAGTGGATCAAAGTAAGCCGAGGCTAAGTCATTTCTCGGGTAGCCATACTTGTAAGATCTAAGACTTACCTTTGTTGCTCTGTTAGTAATTTTTTCGACTCGGAAGCTAGCCATTCCACCTTCAGCAAATTCAATCTTAATGACACCTTGGTTCTGGCTGTGGTAAGTCATTTTGCCGTCAATTGAGTGAACAAACTCTTCGGTAATCTGCCAACAAGAATCATAGCTACGGTCAAATACTGCTTCAACGAAACCATTTTTAGTTGTATAAGCGCTATCTGGATTGGCAACTTTTCCTGCAGCAATATCGATACAAGAAGCCGAGAAAAAAAGAATTAGTGATAATGAAAGGAATTTAAGAGCGTTTTTCATATAAACATCCTTGGCTTGTTTATTCTGATGTTTCTATTAATTTCTGCTAATTTACTACAGATATGTCTGTTTGTCTTGTTGCAAAATAATATTTCTAAGAGACTGCTCTTTTGTAATTAGAGGCCCTGATATATATACAAAAAATTTGCCTGGAAAACAATATAATTTTACAACTTAATTTCCGCTATATTCACTAATTTAGCCTTGATCTGATGTATTCGATTAATTTACCATAATATTAAATCGGAGACGCCAAACAGGTATTCTGGCACCTCTGATGCGCTTTGTACTTCAAAGCACTAAGTACGCTTGGGAATTTTTGGTACTAACTAGGAGGTAATTATGGCCACGTTAATGGATAAGCTTTTCAAGGACATGTCTGAGTCCACCGTCGCAGAGGAAATTCTATCATTTGAAGAATACCTTGGCCTCGTTAAAAAAGAACCCTGGATTACGCGAAATTCAGTCCAAATTCTCCACGATATGCTACTCGCTTGTGGCGTCGAGCATTCCATAGTACCGGGAAAACCGGTTAAGCACCGTTACAAATTTTTCGAACAGCAAAGTTATGTCGGTAACTCCATAGTTTTCGGTCAGCAAAAAGCTAAAGAAAACCTTGTTGAGAAGATCGATAATGCCAGTCGAGGTGGAGAAGCTTCAAAACGTTTGTGGATTCTTCTAGGTCCTCCGGGATCTGCTAAATCCCGCTCTATGGATGCTATTAAGCGCGCTCTGAAAAAATATTCACAAATGGACGAAGGTAAAAACTACCATCTTCTATTACCTTCAGTTGATGAAAGACTAAAGGATTCTGCCCTTTTTGAAGAAAATGGCATTCTCTACATTCCAGCACCGCTTTTTGAAAGACCTCTGCAAATTGTCCCTGATGAGATGCGTGATTCGGTCTGTAAAGAACTGACTAAAGGTTTAGATAAACGTTCAACTGCGAAATTCTTGAAAGATCATCCACACTACGACAACCGTTACACGGTGCAGATAGATGGACGAGTCTCTCCTTATGCCGATCATGTTTTGCAAGAGTTCCGTAAGGCAAAAGGCCTGAGTTACTCAGAAATGCTTGAGTTCGTGAAAGTCAAACGTATGATTTTTGATGCGAATACCAAAAACGGTATTGGCTCTTACACTCCACGTGATGAAAAAAGTCAGGAAGCTGGTTCACTGGTAGGTAATATTGACTACAGTATGCTACCTCGTTTTGGCAGTGAGTCGCACCCACTGGTTCACGATTACAAAGGTGAGCTTTGTGCCGGAGCAAATGGTTTTGTCGAAATTCACGAAATCCTTAAGTTGTCGGACAAGTTCCTGTACGAGCTTCTATTTGCAACTCAGGACCGATTCTTCAAACCTGAAGGTCAGCCGCCAATTCCATTTAATGGCGTAATTATCGGCCATACAAACTTCCACGAGTACAATATGTTCATGAGCAATAATTCGTTTGAAGCATTGCGTTCAAGAACAACTTTCATCGAAATGCCGCTTTCTGTAGACTTCAAAGATGAAGAGAAAATTTACTCAAATACTTACTCAAATGATACTCGAGACTGGGCTAAAGAGCGCAAACACATTTCACATGTAGCGCCACACAGTTTAGAAATGCTGAGTCTGGTTTCGGTTATGTCGAGACTTTATGAATCAAAACGAAACCCAAATATATCGCTACTGCAAAAAGCGCTGATTTATGCAGGTCGCAGTGACAGCGGTGTAGATAATAATATGGGCAAGATGATGCTTGAAGAATTTGAGTTCGTCAAACCTTCCGAAGGTACGTTCGGGCTCGATCCGCGTTTTATTCAGAACGTATTTGAAAATACCGAGCACTTCCAGATAAATGAGTACAATGCCAATATGCAAAGGCTGCTTGAGGAAAGTGACGATGAGTCGATGCTTAACTCTATAGCTCTGCAGAACCCATGTGTAACGCCACTGGATCTGCATGTTCGTCTTGAGCACTATATGAAAGAATCTTTTGCAACTCAAAAGTCTAAGTTAAGCCACTATGTCGAAAAGGTTCTACCACAGGCGAAGAGCTGGATTTTTGGTCAGATTGCCAGTGATGTTTACAGTGCCGTCTTACGAGATGATTCAATCATTGAGACAACCTGGAAGAAATACACAGATCACGTTAGAGCCTACGCTCACAACACGACAGTTAAGCATGAAGTCACTCAGGCGGATGTGAAGCCGGATGAGAAGTTCATGCAGACGATTGAGGCTTACCTGGGCATTCCTGAGAAGGATGTCTTCCGTAAAGAGCTTTCGGATGCCATTGCCAGTGTGAGTTATCAGGTTCTTCTCGAAGATGAACCATCCTACCAAAATGCCATTAAGAAGTACGTCTTCGAAAATGAATTTAAATCTGGAGAGAACATGAAACTCCTGGGCTGGATAAAGAGTGGTACCAGTTCGGCGAATGTTTACTCCAAAGAACAAGATCAGTTAAATGATACGATTAAGTATCTTATGGAAACCAAAGGATACTGTGGCAAATGTGCCTTCCAGGCTTTGGTGATCACCGCGAACGCTTCGTCAATTACCTGACATCTAGGGTGATTTTTGAAGTTAAGCGACCCGCTGGACCCCTGTTTGAGGGAACTTGAACAGCAGCCCGACGGACCGTAGTAGCAGAGTAAGCGGCCTTTTTAACTAAGCGGTCGGTAATTGAAACAGAGAGTACTTAGTATGATCGATGCTGGAAATTTTGAACTGCCGACGGGACTTTTTGCTGAAGACAAGATCAATTCCAATGAATCTGAAGGCGCCTTCAATGAGTTCATTGACGACAAACTTAAAGATCTCGTAGAAGATATAATTAACGATGGTGACCTCACCAGTTTTGGTGAGCGTGACAGTGATATCATCGTTGAAATGGATGATATAAACCCACCTAAATTTTCCTATGGAGATAAAGGCGGCCAGGGAAGCGGCAAGGGTAATGAAGGACCTGGAGAAGGAGCCGAAAGGATTCGCTTCAGCCTGCCATTTGATCGACTTATGGAGCTCATGGCTGAAAAACTTCGTTTGCCCAACCTTGTAAAAGAAGGACAGGGCAAGATTAAAGAGGTCAGTTACGAATTTAAAACCTTCGGTACAGCCGGCGTCATTTTAGACAAAAAGCGTACTTTCCGGCGCGCTTTGAAGTCAAATGTAGGTACCGGTAATTACGATCCGGATGAGGGTAAATACGACCTTCTAATTCGCCGCAAGGACCGTCGTTATAAGATTCCAGAACGTGTAGAGAAGCCGAAATACAAAGCCGTTTGCTTCTACATGGGGGATATTTCCTACTCAACTTATGGAGAACGTCTGGACCTTGAGAAACGCATCGTCGGTTTTATCCATAATTGGCTTAATTATAACTATGGTAAGGCCAATGTTGAACACCGCTTCTTTGTTCACGACTCAGAAGCTCATGAAGTTTTGGAAGATGATTTTTTCAAAGTGACAAATGCCGGTGGTACCAGAGCATCGATTGTATTTGACCTTGTCGCGCGAGTGGCTTTCAATGAATACGATGCCGAATCAACTAACTTTTACGGTTTCTACTTTGGCGATGGAGAGCTTTTCTCAAACGATGCCGAGGAGATCGGCGATATCCTGAACAAAGATCTGTTTCCGATCTTTAACCGCATAGGAATTGTTGAAGTTAAGCCAAGTAGCATTTCGAATCTTGTAGAACGCCTGAGGGAGAGGTATGCCGATGACAACGTCATAAGGCTGGATCGGGTCGAAAATAAGAAAGAGATCATCAAGACAATCAAAAATTTATTCGGGGAGAAGCAATATGCGTAACATCAAAACAGACCCTGAATTGTCTTTTTTGGAAGAAAGAGTCCTGCATTATGCAGATGCTTTTGGCCGAACACTGCCTGAGATGCGCTTTTTCATTCTCGATCAGCAGGAATTTTCGTCGCTTCTCATGAAAAGTGTTTATCCTGTCAGCCCGGTAAATATCTGGGAAGGCAAGGAGATGGTGAATACCCGTCACCGCATAGAAACCGGTCAGGAATCGAGCCTCTACTACGAAGTTGTTCAGACGGGGCGTCCGTCTTATGCTTACTTGAATGAAACCAACAATGCCATGACACAGGCTTCGGTTATGGCTCATGTAGTCGGTCATTGTGAATTCTCAGAGCTTAATGTTATGGGAGATTCAAATAACGACCGAACTGAATGGGTGATTTACCTTACTCAAAAAATAAATATGTCTCGCAATCAGATGGGACACAAAAACTATCAAACATTTTGGAATGCCTGTGAATCGGTCAAAACACTGGTTGCCCCGAACTCTCAGTATAATCTTGAGAATTCAGTCGATACCGAAACGACTATGGCTCAGGCTGATGCTGCAGAAAAAGAAGAGAAATCACTTTTAAGCTCACTGCCATTTTCATCAACTTTAGATAACATGCTTAAGGAAAACAAGAAAGCGAAAGACCGCTTGCTTAAGAAAGAGCAGATGCGCCAGGCAAAGTCTGAGACTTTAAGTCGCAGAGGCTATAAACTGCGGGCTCCTTGTCAGGATATTCTAGGTTTCCTAAGAGAATACGCCCCGACTTCAAGAGGTGAGAAGTATATTCTTGAATACATGTATGCCGTCAACTGTACTCAGGACTTTGTTGCCAGAACCCAGATCATGAATGAAGGCTGGGCGATGTACTGGGAAAAGAAAATCATGACTGAGCTGTTCAAGGAAAAAGCCTGTAAAGGCATCGTTGAATACTCAAAAGTAGCAGCTGGCGTCATGTACCCAAGACCTTATTTTCAGCGAAATCCTTACCACCTCGGTTACTACATGTGGGAGCATGTCGAAGAATTGTTCCGCGATGGTAAAATCAGTTTGGATTATGTCGAAGAAACAGACCTTGAGAAGAAAAATAACTGGAAGAAAGAGCCAAAAGTAGAACCGATTGATTGTATGACTCACATTGTTAAATCCTGCACAGATTACGAGTTCCTGCGTCGTTTTTTAACGACTGAATTAGTCGATAAATTTCACCTCAATCGCATCGATAAACGCATGGCTGAACAACTTGGTTTGAAGGCCGATGATATCATCCGTGAAGATCGTCGTTACGTCTGGATTGACCCAAGACCGATTAAGGAAGAAATGCTTGGCTTCTTTGTTCACATGTATAGACCACGCATCTATATTGTCGATGTGGATTATATGGACGGAGGATTATTGCTTTTCCATCGCGACGATAGTCGTCCGTTGAGAAAAGACTGGATTAAGCCGACGCTTAAAAACATCAATTTGATTTGGAAAGGTGCTGTTTGTCTACTCACTAAAGACACACTTTACACTTATTCCGCTGGTACATTTAACGAACTTCGTGCTGCTGCGCCAAGATTCGATGTAGTCGTAGAACGCATGCAAAATGGCGAAAAACCATTCCGCGCAAAATAGGAGACTGCCATGGACGATACTCAAGAACCATTTGATTACAAAAAACTGCTGAGCTATAAGCGCAGTGAGTCGATGCGCTTCTCTACATTTATTGAGCAGTTTCTGGACAAACCGGAAGTTATGCTGAAAACTTCTGCAGGTTTAATTCTCGATGCCATAAAGCACTTTGGCTACGAGATAGTCATTCGCAGTGGTGAGCCCATTTTGCGCTACAAAATCTTTCACGATTTATTCTCGAATGGGATAAATGCTGTCTATGGCCAGGAAACCTGTATCAAGAGAATTATCGATGTCATCGAATCAGTCGAGAAAGAAGCAGGCCCCAAGCGAGGCATCGTTATGGTTGGACCTCCAGCCTCCGGTAAGACAAATATCGTCTATCTGATTTCACAGGCTTTGGAAGAATTCTCAAAGCAGACAGATTATAAGCTTTATACTTTCTACTGGCAGTTGGAAAACGATGTAGGACGCGAGCTTGAACTACGTTCATCGCTTATGCCGAATCCTCTATTGCTGTTCCCAATTACTTTGAAAATGCCGGATGGTCGCATTATTCGGCCACGTCAGGAATTATTCGACCACATTCAAGAGAAATTTGGCCGACCCATTAATATTCCGAGTTATTTCGAGTATGCGACTCCAGATAAACGTTCTCTAGACATCCTCATGGCTCTTATGCAGAACCCTAAAAATGAGGGTATGGAGCTCTACGATATCATAGAAAAGTATGTTCGTATTGAAGAGATTAATTTCTCAAATGCGCAAGGCCGTGGTATTGCCAATGTCGATGACATGAGTCAGCTCAAAACATTCATCAGACCATTCACTTTGGCTCCAGAAGATGTTTCACTTCTCAACGAGCACTTGCAAGGGAAATTCATGTTCAAGTATGAAGGCTCAATGCTTTCATCTAACCGTGGTCTGCTGCATATCCACGATGCCTTTGGACTTCAGGGAAATGACCGTCCGAATGAAAATGACTATAAGCCACTGTTAATGCTTCTGGGTTCAGGTAAAACTAATCTTGAATCAACTCAGGCTTCGCTTGATAACACAGTTATTATGACCACAAATCTCGAAGAAATGCAGGGGCTTGAAAGACAACTGACTTCTTCAAAGCTTCTTGACAGAATCGAGCGTGTTCCAGTGAATTACCTGCTGGATTGTGTATCTGAGATGGATATCATGCTGCGTGATATGTCGAATGTTCTTACCAAGTACGACATCGATCCAAATGTCTTTAGGATTGCGGCTTTTTACTCGGTGATGACGCGTTTGCATCCACCACAAAGAAAAGACAGTTTTCCTAAGAAATGGAGTCAGGCCAAGAAAGACCTTTATGCTCGTATCACTCCGGAGCAAAAGCTGTTTATTTATGCTTCACAGTCGGATGAACCTTTGCAGACAATTAAAAAGCTGCCGCCATGGCATCCGTTCCGCAATGAATGTTTCCGCCTTGGAATAAATATCTTCAATGAGGCTGAATTAAGCAGTTTAATTGTGACTCATCCAGATGCCGTATCGCTGGAAGAATCCGGTCTGTTTACTAATGAAGAACTCAAATTAATTGATGATGACTTCAAACGGACTTTGAAGAACGAACATTATCCAGATGAAGGTAAGTTCGGCTTGTCGATTCGTCAGTTACAAAACATAATGCGCAACACCATCGTGAATTCAGATGGTATAAAAGTGACAGTGCAACTGTTCTTAAAGCAGCTTGAGACGCTATTCTCTGAAGGGCCAAGTGTACATCACTGGTTAGCAATGAATGTCAGTAAGAAAAGACTGACCGAGTTGCCGGCAAGAACAATTGGCTCGGTAGATTTTGAAGAGAAACAAGGTAACTACAGCGATTATCTCGGTATGATCAAAATTGCCAAGGCTCTTTACTACAACATCATCAAGAAAGAAATCACTGTGGCGACCGTGGACCGCGATCCTAAGAAGATTGAAAGCGATCTGCGTAAGTACCTGCAGCATGCACTTCTTGACAAAGCCTTGGAAAACAAAGCCTTCTCTCACATTTTGGTTCCGAAATATACTTACATTGACCCGCAAAATGGTCAAAAAGTCGATAGCCCGGATGATGGCTTCATGGGAACAATTGAGAAGATTCTTGCACCAGCAGGTAAAGCGATTGAAACCAGAAAAGAAATGGCTCGTAAGTTCCTCTACTTACTGGACAAAAATGAGCTTTATCTCGAGGAAGGAAAACATGTCTATACTTCTTCAGAAGATAATCTTCTCGACTGTTTCTCGAAAGAATACACCATGCTTCTCTCTCATCGCCGTTCAGTTGACGGTTTGAGTGCAGAACAATTGAAAGATGCATTCTTCCATAGAAGTTACGATACGAAGAAGTACGACAAGTGTTCAGAAGAACTCAGAGAATTTGTTGAAATCGTTATTCGCAACATGCAAAATCGCTATAAATATTCAGAGGAAATTGCTCTGGATACGATCATCTTTGCGCTCCGCCAGGAGATTGTTGATTTTGCAGAAATAATTAACTAAGAGTGAGGCTCAAATTAAGCCTTTTTTCTATTAGTGGGAAAGCTTTCCTTTTTTTGCTCCTTCACAACTGAATCATTTTTAAGCGTTCAGATATCCTTGAGTATTAAGTTTGTCTAGTTTATACTCAATTATTTCGTTTTAATGGGTATAAATTCAGTTAAGGAGCCAACCATTATGAAATTCAGATTATTTACTTTACTGACCTTGTTGAGCAGTGCGTTGTTCGCTGACAACGGCATCATAGGTTGGTGGGTAGTCGATAAAGATTATCTTGAGCAAGTGGTTAAGGACATGGAGAAAACAGCCGCACAGCAAGACCTTAAAATGCTCAAGATGTTCATGCCTATGGTAGAGTCGAGAATGTCCAAGATGACTATGATCTTTGAGGAAAAAAAATTTACACAGATTTTCGGTGATCGTCAAAAAAGTACAGAGTATACCCTAGTCTCTCAAGATGGCGAAAGCTTTACTTTACAGATGGGACAACGCAAAATGACTTTAAAGCTGATTGATGGTCGTTTAGTAAATGCCGCTGAGCTTAAGTCTAAACGACCGGCTATGTATCTTCGTAAACTTACAGCAGAGGAAGTAGCCCTACGAAAAGAGGAAATCCGCAAAGCGTCACTGCCTCCAGAAAGTAGTGCTCCTGCAGATGATCGATTGCGCTTTCTCATTTATAAGGCTACAGCAGAACAGGTTGATAAACTTTTAGCAGAGCAATCAGACCTCGTTTCGATCAGTTTTTCTCATGACAAATTCACTGCCATAGCGACCGCAGTGCGCGATGGTAAACTTGAGTTGATTAAAAAACTTATTGCAGCTGGTGCGAAGTTAGATTTTGTTGATGAAAGGAAGAAGAATCTACTTTTCATCGCTGCTGAAGGCTTTAAACCGCAAAAAGAAGTGTTTGAAGTATTAGTCAACAAAGGCTTGGATCCAAAAATTATGGATAAAGATAAAGAAACTCTTCTGATCAGTTATTGCCGGCGAGGTAAAGATTTGAAGGCGATTGATTATCTACTTAGTCTTGGAATAGATATAAATGCTCAAAGTAGCTGGGATAGAAGTGCGCTTTCTCAGGCTATGAATAACGATTGGAGTGAAGGAGTTGCATATCTTATTGAGAAGGGGGCGGACAGCAAGGCTCTTGCAGAGACTATTGATAAAATCGCTAGAAAGGGGGATTTGAAGAAACTTGAGTTTTTGGCACTGCACAAAGTTTTTCAAGATGATCAAGGAAATACTGCTCTTATGGAGGCATTGACTTACAGCAGGCTTAAGAACAAAGAGAAAATAATCCCAGAGATGATTCAACTCCTAAAGGAGACTGTGAATCTACAAAATGTTTCTAAGGAAACTGCTCTTATGCATACTCAAGAACTGCCTTTCATAAAATTGTTGATTGAAAATGGTGCAGACCCGAAATTAAAAGATCAATCAGATGAAACAGTTTTGCACTACGCAGCAGCAGCTGACCTTGAGGTTCTAAAGTACTATATCGAAGAACTGAAACTGGACATCAACAGTGCTGGAGATAGATCACAAACTCCTCTTCACAAGGCTGTGTATGAAAAGAACAATCTTGCAAATGTAAAATACTTACTGTCTAAAGGTGCTGATGCGAATGCAGGTGCTAAAGAGAATAAGTCTTCTCCATTAGAATATGCAGTTTCTGGAGAGTATGAGAATAAAATTGAATTGTACGATTTATTGTTGGAGCATGGGGCTGACATAAAAAATGAGTCAATGATGCATGATGTTATCAAAAATGCCATCTTTAAAAATGATCAAAGATCTATTGATTATTTTCATAAAAAAGGCGTCAATATGCAGGTGAACCCCAAAGAGTATTATAGTATTTTTTGGTATACTATCTCCGCCAATAAAATTGGTCTGTTAAAGTATTTTCTTAAGCTTGGAATTGATCCAAAAGTTAAAAATGCCGCAGGTAAAGATGCTCTGGCTTTAGCAAAAGAAATGAACAAACCTGAAGCGATTGAGATTTTGAGCAAATAGACTTTCATTTCAATTAATATCTTAAAGTTATTTGAGTCAAGTATACAGATTTGTATGCTTGGCTTTTGAGTTTATATAGAAAATATCTATCACTTATTTCTCGCTTTATGGCTTTAAGCTAAATTTTTCTTTCATAAATAAAAAATATTATCAAAAAATAACCGCTATTTTGTGCTTGTTAACAACAAGTTGTAAAAGTGATGAGTTTGTTTTTGAAATTCTTGCCTTCTTTATGCGTGATCACTTATAGTAATACTAGGTAAAGAGGAGGAGATATGAAAAATTTCATGTTAGCGTTGCTGTTTTTATACTGCATTTCTGCTTCTGCCCAGGAAGTGGATCTCACCGAACTTGATCAAATATTTGTAGACAATGTTGAGGAGATTGACCTCGATACAGAAGAGTCTACTTCAAGTATTCAATGGACCAAGGAAAATACCGCCAGCACTTTCATTTCGATGAGGGAAAAAATGAAGAAAAATAAAGGACCGGTTATGGTCTTTGTTCTTGATGGTGGCGATATCTACGAAACTGAAAATCTAGTCAACTTTATGAATAGTCATGAAGGACGTTCACTAAGAGTTTATCTTAACTACATGATTGTTGATTCAAAAGACTTCGCGGTGAATGACATTTTGCGTGAGCGCTTTAATGGCGGCAACCTTTTTTTGACCGATCAGAGTTTCAAAGTGACAGCTCGTGGTAAGATCGATTACTATAAGACCAAAAATGGCGAGCAATGGTGGAGTGCTATCCAGGATTTTATGAAGAAGAATCCAGATGCAATTGCCAAGTCATCTGCTGAATTGAGAGCGAATAGTAATCAAGAAGCGATCAAGGCGTTTGATGAATCGTTGGATAAAATCAAAAATGCTTCGTTTCGTGAAAGAAGAAAAGCCAGTAAGATCATGAAAGATTTGGTAAAAGATGTTGGTTTTCTTCTCATGCCGGTTTGTGCAAGTGAGGATCCAGAAGTCAGTCACTCAGCCAAAAAGCTTTTAATGCAAACTCAAACAGGAGTAAAGTTTCCACTAACAAGAACAATCCCGCTGTGGTTTAATTTTGACCAACAGTTGGCGATATTCATTAAAAAGTAGCCTGCTTAGCCCGTAAGCCTCCTCCTCCTTAAATTAAGATCTAATTCGGTTTGCGGGCACTTTAGCTTTCCCCCTCCATTTTCATTTTTACTTTGATGAGTTATTTATTTAGAAAATCAGCAATGGATATTCATGAATAAAGAAGATTTACTCACTACTATTCTGACAAAACTTAAGAAAGATCTCGAGCTTGCCAATGAAGCCGTAAATATGGCTTATGAAAGTGCGACCCATGAGGAGAATGTGGCCGAGTGTAAGTACGACACGAAAGGTCTTGAAGCATCTTATCTTGTACAAGGGCAGGCCCGACGTGCGGAAGAGCTGGAGCAGGCAGTGGAAGCTCTAATCAGTCTAAAAATTCGTTCCGTCGATAAAGTTATGTTGAACGCTCTTGTGACTTTAAAAAATGAACAAGGGGCTTCGGAAGTCATGTTTATCGCTCCTGCTTCAGGGGGCGTCAAAATAGACTTTGAAGATCAAGAAGTTGTCATCATGACACCGGCATCACCATTGGGCAGAGCTTTACTTGGGAAAACAGCCGGGGATTCTATAGAAGTTCAAATTGGCAAGAAAGTTAAAGGCTATAGAGTCTTAGAAGTCAATTAATTACAAAGAGGGCCAAATGAAGCTGATTCCCATTTTTCTATTTGTCATTTTTTCTGCAAGATTAATAGGGGCTGAAGTAAATATCGCCGAAATCACGGAAGAAAGGTTTAAGTCGAACAGCAAAAATAACTTCTTTTCCAGTAGAGATACTTTGAGCATAAAGTTTGAAGTTAAAGATCAGAAGTTCACATCTGCAACACACTATAAGTTTGAAGTCAAAAAAGTTACTGATAATACGGGTAAAAAACTTGAACTGAAAAAAAGTTTTGGGAATAAGGGCTTTGAAAAAGTGTCACGTTTCTCTGTAAGTAAGTCAGAAAAGGCGCAGGGCGTTATTAAGCCAGAATTAAAGTTGACTACCAGTGCTAGAAAAGCTGCGTCAGTGGATATTGATGCTGTACTGGTCATTAAGCTCGGGAAAATTAAAGAAGTTGTCATTGAGAATGCGCTTGGTATGAAGAATAAGAAAATAACGCACCCGGCTCTAAAAAAGTGTGGTATAACTCTTACATGCGGAGCTGGTAACGAGATGTCTTTTGGAAGGCAGGGTACTCAAGCAATCAATTTTAAACTGGAAGGTGAGACAGACAAAGTCATCAGCTATGAAATGATAAATGTTAAAGGGGAAAAAATCAGTAACGGTACTTCTAGTTCCGGGTTCAATGGAGTATACACTTATAGTGTTTCAACAGATAAAAAAGTTGACTCAGCACACCTTAAACTCTCTGTGTCTATGGGGGAAACACTGGTTAGAATTCCCGTTAAGTTGAAGAAAGTTTTACTTCCGTAACATTATGCTAAGATAGCTTGAATTTCGGAGCCTGGAAGGCACTTTCAGAGTATGGCTACAATACTCGATAATCTTATAGAAAACATCAAAATGCAAATAGCGCAGGGCAAGACTCATGTGGCTATAGACAAAGATGTTTTAACGGAACTTTATACAGAATACGATACATCTGTGATTCAGCCGGTTGCTGCACCAGTTTCTCAGGTGGCTGAAGAGCCACAACAAGTTCACGAGCCAAGTACTCCATATGTTGTCGAGTCAGCTCCAGTGGTACCTGAAATACCTTCAGCCACTCCGGTTGTAGAGTCTGCGCCAGAGCCCATTATTGCCGCAGTTGAGCCAGAGAAAGTACCTGAACCAATTGCTTCTGTTGTTGAGCATTCACCAGCGTCTCCAACACCTTCATTTATTGCCCCGGACTTTTCAGATGAGAAACCTAAAGCTCCGAATCCAGCTTTAGCGAATGTCAGTCACTTGTCTCTTGATGAATTGCGTATCCAGGGAAATAGTTGTTCCAGTTGTAAGCTGACTATTGGTGAAAAGCGTTCTCAAAATACTGGGCTTAACGCTCAAGCACGTTTGATGATCATTACAGAACCGGCAGGAACTGGTATTGATTTTATTTCCGATCCATTTCACGGAGATGCAGGAAACTTATTGACTAAGATGATCTCCGCCATGAATATCAATATGGATGATGTCTATCTTTGTATGGCGCACCGTTGTTTTGGCCCTGGAGCTAGAGAAACTATTGTTCAAACTAAGCCTTACCTTGAACGTCAAATCGAACTCGTGAATCCAGAAGTTATAGTTATATTTGGCGGGGCAGCCCTTAACATCCTTCTTAATGAGCAAAGCCTTGTTAAGTGTCGCGGCCGTTGGTTGGAAATTGGCAATGTTCCGGCAATAGCGACTTATCCACCGGGGTATCTCCTCAAAAAAGCTGCAGCAAAGCGTGAAGCCTGGAACGATCTACAGCAAGTTATGGCCCGTCTCAATCTATGACGCAGAAGCCCTCTGTTCTCAGTGACTTAAAGGACTATCAGAAAAGAGAGAACCGCCAAAGCTGGGCAGATTATTATCATCGTTTGAGCAGTACTCAGGCAGAGCTTTTCAAAGATCCTGAAGTCATAAGTTCCGCTGAATTCTGTAAACGGTTAAATGCCACAGACTATCTCTTCAGTTACACAGATGGCGAAATCAAACTCCGTCAGGATTCGCGTATTGATATTTATCCGCACACTGAAGGCAACTACGAAAATGCCGAGCCAATTCGCGGTGCAAAAATGAAGCAGCTTGAACCGTTGTCAAAAAAGATCTTGATTACTTTTCCAAAAGTTAAAGTTCCTCCGCGTCTGTGTATTATGCCATCCTCTCCCTTGAGCAGTCGAGGGATTTCGGACTCAATCGTGACTTACACAAGAAATTCACGGTTTTATCCAGCACCAACAAAAGTATTACAGCGAGTCCCATCTGAATTTAATGAATCAGGCAATGTACTGGTGAAGTACAACGATGCCAAAGTGGATGAAATTATTGCGAAAGCAACCAGCCTGAACCATTCGCATTTCACAGTTCAGGGACCTCCAGGAACCGGCAAAACTTATGTCGGTGCCCGTATTGTTATGGAGCTGATCCTTCAGGGCCGAAGAGTCGGGGTTATGGCACTTTCTCACAAGGCCATTAATAACCTTATTTCAGCAGTTGATAAGTTGGTTGATTACTATCAGGTGAGCGGAGCCGAAATGGTAAAAACTCGATCCGCAGATAACCCAAAAGGCGGCTTTAGCAATATTCGTATTGGTGACATCGTCAGTCAGGCTGGAAATTGTCATTTGTTGGCAGGCACGGTTTACAGTTTTTCCCGTATGCCGGATAACATCATCGATACTCTGGTGATCGATGAAGCCGGGCAGATTCCTCTGGCTTGGATCATGGCAGCTGGAAGAACCAGTAAGAACATTGTACTTATGGGGGATCATCGTCAGTTACCGCAGGTCAGTCAATCAATGCACCCAGAAGGCAGTGGTGAATCTGTTTTAGAGCATCTTATGGAAGAGTCCTCAATTATTCCTTCGGATTATGGGACTTTTCTCGATGTTACCCGTAGGATGAATCCACAGCTTACTACTTTTATAAGTGGGCTCATGTACAATGGCGAGTTGAAGCCTCATCCGGATACGAGTGAATACGTTCTAAGTATCGACAATCATCATCCAGCTTTGGATAAGAGTGGCATATCCTGGGTGGAAATGAATCACTCCGGCTGTAGTCAGGAGTCTCGCCAGGAAGCTGAGGAGATTAAAGTGATCATCGATGAGCTCGATGAAAATGACTTTCCTCTTAGTGAAATTCTAATTATCGCACCATACCGGGCTCAAGAAGCTTTATTGCGCAATGTTCTTCCCAAACAAATGAGTGAACAAATTGGGACTGTTGACCGTTTTCAGGGACGAGAAGCTGACATAGTCATCTTCAGCATGACAAGCAGTGATGGTCATCATCTCCCAAGAGATATCGATTTCCTATACTCATCCAATCGTTTAAATGTTGCTTTATCCCGAGCCCGCAAAAAAGCCATCATTTTAGTGAACCGCCAACTGCTGACAGTTTCGGTAAATAACATGCACCAATTAAAACTGGTCAACTCTCTTTGTCGCTTAAAGCACTATTGTGAAGATTTAAAGAACTAGAACTTTTGTCTACTTTTCACAGAGTTCACATATTCATCACATAAGCTTCATTTATGAAAGCCATACTTCTTATAAATCAACATATAAGGAGCAAGGCAATGGACGCAACCACATTTGAATCATCTGATTTCATGAAAGGAATCTTCAAAAATTCTATTCTGGTGAAAGTATTACTCATTGCAGCCTTGATTTTGATCATGACTATTCCGGAGGCCATGGTGACTGAATTGGTTGGAGAGCGAATGAAAAGGGGAACGGAAGTGGTCGCTGAGATTGGTAGTAAATGGGGCGAAAGCCAGACTGTAAATGGGCCTCTTTTAAGTATTCCTGCTGTTGATGGAAATGGCAATCAATTCTATTGCCACACTTATCCCGAAGCCTTACAGATTTCTACTAATCTTGATGACAACGAGCGTAAAAGGGGAATCTACAAAGCCGTTCTGTACACGGCTGATATTTCCACGAAAGCCCGCTTCACAAAACCAGTTTTGAAAAATTTTTCACTCTCTGATAAATACAGTCTGAAATATGACCAGGCCCTGCTGACTTTTGGAATATCTGATGTCCGTGGAATTGCTGAAGATATAACAGCAGAAATAGGAGGCAAAGGGTATAAAGCAACGCCAGGTATTCCTACAGGTGACGTTTATAAGTCCGGATTTCATATTCCAATAAGTATTACTGAAGAAGCCTTTTCTCTAGATACTAAAGTTGTTTTGAAAGGCTCAGAGTCATTTCATGTAGTTCCCTCTGGAAAGTCAGCCATTATCTCAATGAATTCTAAATGGCAGGATCCAAGTTTTACTGGAGAGTTTTTGCCAAATGAAAGGAGCATCTCAGAAAAGGGTTTTGACGCCAAGTGGAATGTTCATGCTTTGCAGAGAAATTCAGTGCAACACTGGAGCGGTTCGAAAAAAGAAGAGGGGAATCAGGCTGTTGGTGTGAAGCTTCTCCAGACAAATAGTTTTTATCAGAAAATTCTTCGGACGATTAAGTACGCCATCCTCTTTTTGAGCTTTACTTTTGCGGCCGTATTTATCAGTGAAAGGCTGACCAAAATAAATATCCATCCACTGCAGTATTTACTAACAGGTTTAGCTTCAATCTTATTTTACGTTATGCTGCTTTCGTTATCAGAACACCTGGAGTTCAATCTGGCATATGGCGTAACGACTTCCTTGGTTACTTTACTGATCACAGCTTATGCCAAGGGTATATTTAAAGTCATTAAGGTGGCTTTAACACTTGGTTCAGTGAGTGCTTTTCTGTACTTGTTCTTGTTCGTCACGCTTCAACTTGAGGATTATTCCCTGATGATGGGAAGCTCCGGTCTGTTCATCATACTGGCGGTCGTGATGTATCTGACTAGAAATATTAACCAAGAGGAAGAAGGCACATTCGCAAGTGCATAGGGGTAGAAGAAAGGCCGCTGGTGGCCTTTCTTTTTTTCTTATCTGGAGTTCTCCAAAGTGAAGGCTAGTTTAGAAAACAATAAGTGGACGATTTCATGAGTAAAAGCAATATCCTTATCATCGAAGATGAACCTTCTATAGCCGATAACATAAAACTGGCTTTAGAGCGTGAAAGTTACGCAGTTACCTGGGTGGGGACGATTGAAGCTGCAGATGAAGCCATGGAGTCGAATACTTACAACTTAATCGTTCTCGATATAGGTTTACCGGATGGCAGTGGCTTTGATTTCTGTCAGAATATTCGCACAAAAAGCGATGTTCCGGTCATTATTCTAACTGCTCGAAATTCTGAGATCGATAAAATAGTAGGGTTGGAAATTGGGGCAGATGATTACATGACGAAGCCTTTCAGTCCCAGAGAGCTTGTAGCCAGAGTCAGAGCTATTTTGCGTCGTACAGTTAGAGTGATTCCTACTCAAACTTACAGCACAGTTCAAAACCAGGCGGGAGTAGATATAAGTGTTGATGAGGAAGCTTTTCGCATCGATATCAATCAATCTCAGTTGCCGCTTTCTCCTCATGAATTTCGCATATTTATCTGTTTGTTGAAAAGCCCGGGCAGAGTCTACAGTCGAAGTCAATTACTTGATAAAGCCTGGGATGAGCCACATGCTGCCATGGAAAGAACCGTCGACGCACATATCAAAAGTTTACGTGCTAAGATCAAAAAAGCTTGTGAAAAAGACCTAATCCGCACGCATCGCGGCTTTGGTTATTCTTTTTCTGAAAGCTGATGGTGAATTTCAAAAAATACCTCACAATTAAGGTCAGGATTCTTCTGACTTTTTTCCTTCTATGTAGTCTGGCGATCTATAACTTTTCTGATTGGATATCGAACTCTGCCCGACAGCATTACCTCGAAGCTGCCGAGGAGTTAATGATTGATCAACTCATTCATTTTAAAAGTATAGTTTTAGCGAATACTGCAGATAATGCTCAACAACCTAATTTTGAAGTCCTTGAAAAGGTCGTAAAGGAGCTAAAAGGAGAACATCCTCAAGCAAAGATTTATGGAGTTGTTAAAGATACTTCAGACATGCAGCTCTATTTTACAGATACTCAAGGAATCATTCTTTGGCATAGCGATGAATCGTTGGTGGGGCAGGATCACAGTAATTGGCGAAATATCTTTTACGCCCTAAATGGTAAGTATGGGGCCCGTGCTACCAGAAAAGTGAAAGAAGACCCAGAAACATCGACTATGCATGTTTCACATCCACTTTATAAAGATCAACGGCTAATTGGTACGATCAGTATCTCAAAACCAGTTAACCGCCTTTCTGAATATTTAGCTCACACGAGAGATAGAGTTTTAAAGCAGACGATCCTCACTTTAGTGCTTTTTTTGGGGTTGGGATACATTCTTATGAAGCGCATAGTTGACCCGATTGAGAGGCTAACGGCTTACGTGGATAAGATTCGCAATAAGGAAAATGTGCCTTTGCCGAAACTACCTCAGGGGGAGTTGACGCTGCTGGGGCAGACCATTGCGGATATGCGCTCGGAAATAGATGGTAAGAATTACATAGAATCCTATATCGAAGGCATGACGCATGAACTCAAAAGCCCTATCTCTGCTATTCAGGGAGCTTCTGAATTAATTGAGGTTCAGGAAGAGTCCGATAACCACCGCTTGCTCAAAAATATCAAGAAAGAGTCCCAGAGAATGGGGGAAATGATCGAGCAATTATTGATGCTGAGCCGCTTGGAAAACTCGACCATCAAAGAACAATTTGAAAAGTTTGATCTTAGTGAGTTGATTGTTGGATTACACCGCGACTTTTGTGAGCGTCATTTAGGAAGAAAAATTTTGCTGAGCTGCCCTGATGGAGTCGAATTTAAAGGAGATAAATCCTTGATTTCAACAGCGGTTCAAAACCTCATAAATAATGCATTAGAGTTTTCTGAAGCTACTCAAGAGATCTTTATAGAACTTGGAGAATCTAAGTCCGCCGTAGAAATAACTGTGACTGATCATGGTAGCGGTATACCTGATTATGCCTTAGATAAAGTCTTTGAAAAGTTTTACTCTCTTCCGAGACCGGACAGCGGCCGCAAAAGCTCTGGTTTAGGCTTATCGATTACACGGCAGATTGCTCAAATGCATAGTGGAGATGTAGAGCTGAAAAGTGAAGGTAAGGGCACGGTTGCCAGGTTAATGTTAGTCCCATAAATATTTTTCATCTACTTCAATTGAGTATTTTTCAAACAAAGTCAGTAGCTTTTCTGGTGGTGATGCGCTTTTTGATTTTCAATATATTTAATAAGGTATGAGAGTTGGGATATTCCTAAAGAAAAAGCGTCATAGCCAGTTTGCCATGAAAAGGGAGAAGAAGCTCTTTCTGCGTTTATCCATTTCGAGGAGTTTGTTTTTATTGTACGTGTAAGCTCACTAACAGTGATGGTTCTTGGTAAGGTGCAGGCTATGTGAATATGATTTGAGGTTCCGCCAATTTTAAAGCATTCTTAGTTTACTGATTTACATATTCCAGCGATATATCTGTAAAGTTGACCTTCCCATTCTGGTTCTATCAGTGGTTGTCGTTTTTTGGTACTGAAAACAATATAGAGTAGGATTTTTGATAGTGATTTTGACATAGTTGTGCCCCTTTTTGTCAATTTTCGCCAATGCCCATTTGGCTTATTGAATTGTATATAAAAGATTTTTCTGTGTCACTCCTGCGGAGTTTATTCTTTGTTTGATTTGATACCCGTGGTTTACACCACGGTCTGAGTATATACCATTCCTTCGGAATTCCTTTGGAAGGTACGTTTTACCTTTTCTCCGGAGTTTTAAATAAAGGTCCGTAGGATCGATAAATTTTTAGGCCGTGGTGTTAACCACGGTATATGTCATTCACAAAAAGCGAGTGCTGTAAGCACGGCACATGCTTTAGGGCGTCGTATTACCCAAATTATATACAAGTGCGGCACATGAACTCTCAAATAAATTTTGTTATAATTCAAATAAAATCTATGGACAACTTATGCTCAAGCTTCAGGGACATTTGAATCAGAATTTACCTCCAGAGTTATTTAAGGAGATGAAAAGAATTGTACAAAAGTGCAGTTCTATGCCGGAGGCCTATTTGTTTTCGGCCTGTGAAAAGCATGGGCGTGATGCCTTAAAGGAGTTCGAGAATAATCCGGCTTTTAATCTGGATGGAGCTCAAAAACTTGCGGCTGCTTTTGCTCAGATTAAACACGGTTTTTTAACTTTACCG
>JAKVBD010000060.1 GCA_022446985.1 Lentisphaerales bacterium | reverse complement strand
CTGTCGAGTACATGTTCGATATATTTTATCTCAAAACCCTCAAGCCATTTTTCTTTGGCATCTTTGAATTTTAGATTACTTAACCATTCAAAGTTAAGGTTGATTCGATTAAATTGATTGATGTTTAGGGGAAGGTCTTCGATCTCAATCTGATTATTTGTCGCCATAATGCACAAGCGAGTAATCATGTTACGTAATTCACGAACATTACCCGGCCAATGGTAAGCCTGAATTTTAAGCATGGCATCTGCTGAAATATCCATCTCAGCGTTATACTCTTCACGATACTCATTTATAAAAGACTCGACCATCAAAGGTATATCTTCTCGCCTCTCTCTCAAAGGCGGCAACTCTATGGGAAGAACGTTTAGACGATAGTAAAGGTCTTCTCTAAAAACGCCCTGCTCAACAGCTTCTAAAGGATCTCGTCTCGTAGCAGCCAATACTCGTATATCTAAATCCAGAAGCTCGCGACCACCGACTCGACGGTACTTACGCTCTTGCAGTACACGTAATAACTTTGCCTGAACGGCGTAATCAATCTCTGTGACTTCATCAAAAAAGAATGTTCCTGAATTTGCTTCTGCTAATAAACCTTTGCGAACTCCCTGTGCACCGGTAAAAGCACCCTTTTCATAACCAAAAAGCTCACTTTCAAAAAGCTCCTTAGGAATAGCGACACAATCAACTCCGACAAATGACCTATGTCTTCTGTTACTCATCTTGTGAATAGCCTTGGCAATCATTTCTTTACCAGTACCGCTTTCACCATGAATGAGCACGCTGGCATTTGTTTCAGCAACTCTTTCAATAGTCTTGAAAATTTTCATCATGGCATCACTTCTGCCAATCATATCGTAAAGATTATTGTAGTGATCCAAGCGGGCTTTTAGCTGACGGTTTTCATCTACCAGTTTCTTTTTCTGAATAACTCTAACTAAGGCAGCTTTAATCTGATCGCGATTAAGTGGTTTTTGAATGTAATCCGCTGCACCAGATTTAATCGCTTCAACAGCAGGTGCCAATTCACTCATCGACGTAATAAGAATGACTTGCAGGTTTTTATTTATTCGTAATGATTGCTTAAGAACTTCAAGACCATCAATTTCAGGCATAACAAGGTCAGAAATAACCACTGCAAACTTATCAGTCTTCAGTAATTCAAGGCCTTCGCGAGGGTCACGAACAGCGACACATTCATAGCCAAGTGCTGTTATCATTCTCGATATCAGCGCAAGTGCACTGCGGTCATCGTCTATGAGTAAAATTTTATCCATTCAATACTGCGACATTTTTATCTCAGCTATAACGCTAGCTGCGTGTCATGTATATTCAACACCTAAATACAAAAAAGCCCACCGGGGATTCCCGACGGGCAAGATTTAAGGAAATTAAATTTCAGAAAGCTTTTCTTTGATTAATTTCTCTAAATATTCAACAGCAGTATCTGCTGAAATCATTTCTTTAATTTCACCATCGCGGGTTTTAAACTCAATACTGTCTTGATCAAGAGTCTTAGGTGAAACTACAACCCGGTATGGTACACCAATGAGATCAGCATCGTTAAAAGCAAAACCTGCTTTCACATCGCGATCATCATAGATAACTTCGATACCAGCAGCTGTTAGCTTTTCGTAAAGTTCATCAGCTTTTTCTTTGACGGCATCTGACTTTTTCATATTCAGAGCAACGATGTGCAGCTGGAATGGTGCAATTGCCAATGGCCAAACCGGCCCCCACTTGTCGTTAGACTGTTCACAAACGGAAGCAAGCGCACGGCCAACACCGATTCCGTAACAACCCATGATAGCAGTTTGAGATTTACCATTTTTATCGAGATACTTAACATTCATCGCTTCTGAGTATTTAGTCCCAAGCTGAAAGATATTACCAACCTCAATACCACGAAGTTCTTCAATAGGGTCACCAGTTACTGGGCAAGGATCGCCGGCTCTTACAGTCGCCACATCTACAACTTCACCAACAGCGCCACAATCGCGGTCGAAATTAAAGTTTTTGTAGTGATACCCGGCTTCATTCGCACCGGCTACAAGGTTTGAAGAATTCTTAACTGTCGGGTCCACGATAAGTTTAACATTTTCAAGATTAGTCCCCATTGGCGAAGCGTAACCTGGAACAGCACCACATTCTTTAATCTTGTCATCTTCTGCAGGGAAAAGTGAATTGATTTTCAAGTAATTTTTAACTTTCACTTCATTCACTTCGATATCGCCACGAATCACTACAAAGATCAATTCATCGATATCATTTGATTGATAAAGCACAGCCTTACAACTGTCACTTTCTTCGGTTCCCAGGAACTTTGCCACATCTTCTATAGACTCGGCATCCGGAGTATAAACTTTTTCCAGTTCAAGTGCGTCTTCATTCTTGATTACGAAAGGAGAAGTCGCGATTTCACGGTTAGCAAGATACTTACGGCAAGGGGAAGCGATAATGGTATCTTCACCGATTTCAGAAACTGCCATAAATTCGTGAGATACAGATCCACCGATCATACCGGCATCTGACTCAATAGAAAGGACTTCTTTCATGCCCAAACGTCTAAATATGTTTTCATAAGCCTGGTGAGCTCTATCATAATAAGACGCCAGGCATTCATCGCTTTCATGGAAAGAGTAAGCATCTTTCATGGTAAACTCACGAACACGAATCAAACCGGCACGAGCTCTAGCCTCATCACGGTATTTAGTTTGAATTTGGTAAACCATGCTTGGCATCTGCTTATAAGAAGTGATTTCAGTACGTGCCATGTGACAGACTGCTTCTTCGTGAGTCATGGCCAAAACCATGTCTTTGTTATTTCTGTCTTTGAACTTTAGAAGAGTCTGATCAACACTTTGGTAGCGGCCACTTTCCTGCCAGATTTCGGCAGGATTGACAAGCGGCATAGTAATTTCCTGACCTTCAATCTTATTCATCTCTTCGCGAATAATGCTCTCGATCTTAGAGATAATACGCTTTGCTAATGGGAGCAAAGTATAGATACCGGTTGATAGAGGTCTGATGTATCCACCACGAATCAAAAAGATGTGACTTGCACTCTGAGCGTCCTTAGGGGTCTCCTTGATTCTCTGGCCGATAAGCTTCGATAGTTTCATAATTTTTCTTCTGAATTTGACTTTTAGTATTTATAAACTCTAATTTGCCCTGTAAACTAACACATATATTCGAAATTACAGCTGTCTTTAGAGAGGTCGGGAACACAGTGTTCAAAACTATTTTATTAGTCGAAAAAGATGAATTTTTGAAGGATTTCTTTACCAGAGTCTTTTTCATAGACGGTTTTGAGGTTTTCCACATCAATGACCACGAAGATATATCAAAGTTAGGCAACAAAACTATCAATGAGTTAGATATGATTGTCTACGATGAATGTCAGCATCCTAAGTCATTCTCTGAATTTTTGAAGAAGTCTTTACAAGATGCAGAAAGAACTAAAGCTCTACCTGTACTAGGCGTTCTTAGCAAAGGCACTGATCCTGAGCCGGCTCATAAAAATTTCGATGCAGTTATGATTAAAGACAACTTTAACATTCAACTGCTTACAGACTTAGTTACAAGATTAACCAACTCATGAAGAAAATTTCTACCGATAAAGCTCCCGCAGCAATTGGCCCGTATTCACAGGCAATTGAAGCGAACGGTTTTGTATTTGTATCAGGCCAAATTCCAATTGATCCAGCAAATGGTCAAATTGTCGAAGATGACATCCAGATCCAAACTCGTCGTGTACTTGATAACATTGGTGCAATTTTGAACAAAGCTGGATGTAATTTTTCAAATGTAGTTAAAGCTGAAGTTTTTCTCAGCGATATAAACGATTTTGCAGTAGTAAATGAAATTTATGCTGAGTATTTTACGGCTGAACCACAACCTGCTCGCCAAGCAGTCGAAGTCGCTAATCTTCCAAAGCTTGTGAAAATTGAAATTTCCTGCATCGCCTGTAAGTGAGCCTTAGCCTAGCTCGCTATCCAAAAGATTGATTTCCTTTAAAAGCTTTTCACGAACTCTTTTCTTATAAACATTTACTGTGTTTGCCTCGACATTTAGTTTCTCGGCAATTTCCGGTGTTGAAACCCCTTCTGAAAAAAGCAGAAAGGCCTCGATTACCTTATCACTTAAAGAATCTTTAATATTCTCCCAAGCCAACTTACCTATGTGAGCCTTCCACTCCTGATTGGCCAATTGTTCAATTTCCGGTAAAGAAAAGGTGGCCTCCTCATCGACATTATCCTTAAACTTCTGGTATCCTTTACCTCGACTGCTCAAGGAGCGAATTTCAGAGATGACCACATTACGGATAACCGTACAAAGCCATGTCCGAAACTTACACTTTCCCGGGCGGTACTCAAAATCAGGTAACTTCTTCCAAAGTTTAAGAAGTACTTTCTGTGATAAATCTTCAGCTTCCTGATTACTCAAACCCATGCCTTGAATCACTGCAAAAATATAGGCTCGGTAATAGTGAACAAAATCCTCCCAGGAATCATCATCTTTTAATTTTCGAACATTTTCAATCAACGTCTTTCGGGTGTGTAGGCTTTCGCTCATGCAAATTTTCTCTTAATTATTCTTAATAACTAAAATATTTAATATATGAGGGAGGATCAAATAAAACTTGTAGACGAAGCATAAGTTCAGCAGTCTATTAGATTATGAAATACATATATATCATATGCGCAAATATACTTCTTATGGTCAATTTTGCAATGGCCCACAAAGAGCCGGCAAAGATCAGCGGTCTGGCGATTTACGATGACTCCCGCCCTTTGGAAGTCCATATTTTTTGTTCATTGAGCCTCCTTCAAGAATACTTTGAAATGGATTTTTTAGGTATCGATCTTTACCATGAAAGACAGGCAGACCTCCTAAAACAATTTATTCTCGAAAAAAAAGATAAGTTCATTGAATTTCAGCACGAGGAACAGAAGCTACCAATCTTCCTGAAAGAAGTCGAAATAAGCTATGATAAAAATGACGAACCTCTGCCACTCGGCATGCATTTTGTTACAGATGTTGACATAAGTATTGTCTTACTCTTCTCTACTCCAATGCATGCAAAAGAACTTTCAGGAAAATGGCTCATTTATCCAGATATTTTACTGGATCTGGAAAAAGAATATGGAGGAAACCCCTCTCCTGAATCTTACGAAATTGTCCTCACTTACGTTGGACCAGAAACCATTACACTTCGAAACTCCTCTTCTAAGCCATCCTTTGTATGGAAAAATTCTGGTGGTTTAACTACTGAGCCCAAAGCTCAAATAATTGAGAAAAAGGAAATCGTCACCAATCATTTTGATTACGCTTTCCAAACAGCAGCCGTTGGTTTCGGACTTATTTTTCTCTACTGGGTATTCTCAAATGACCACAAAGTCAGACAAGCAATCACCATCCTGGCAGTCATAAACTTAAGTGCCTACATTTACGTGACTGATTTTACTGAATACAAAACTGTTCAAGCCGCCCAACTCCCAGAAACTAAAGAACTCAAACCAATCATCAAAAACCGCTTAAATACGATCTATAACTGTCTGCGAATTTCACAATCAGAAAAACTCTATGATCAATTGGCAAACGTCGCCTCCAAGGACTTTTTGGATAAGTCTTACCAAGATCTTCACAAAAGTATTTTTGTTAATAATGAAGTGTTCAAAATTGTCGAAAAAATCGACTTAAACCACATCGAAAAAATTAACGACTATGAAATAAAATGTGACTGGGAAATTCAGGCTCTCATTCGCCATAAAAACCATATTCACCCCAAAAACCTTTCATACTCAGCAATCTTCACGCTTAACTACGAAGATAACAAATGGTTGATAACTGAGGGACAAATTTTACCAGTTTATGAGGTCTCAAAAAAATGATTAAAGTCAACAACCTCAAATTCAGCTATCCTGAAGATGATTTTTCACTCAATATTCCTGATCTTTATATACTCGAACATCACGCAGTTGCACTAACCGGCCCCAGTGGTTCCGGTAAATCAACTCTTATGAAAATACTTGCTGCAGAATTACCGATTGAAAATGGCTCGGTGCAGTTGTTTGATCAACAAATTAATCAATTAACCGACTCACAAAGAAGAGCTCTCAGACTTTCTGGAGTAGGCATGATCTTGCAGGATTCTGCCTTACTGGACTACCTTTCTTTAAAAGACAACATATGCCTTCCCGCAAAACTACTTGGTCTTAAAATTGATCAGCAAAGGCTAACTTCTCTTACCGAAAGTTGTGGAATCAGTTCCATCATTAACAAAAAGCCGGCGCAAATCTCTGAAGGTGAAAAGCAACGCGTCGCTATCTGTCGCGCATTGCTAGTTAAACCGAGAATTATACTAGCAGATGAACCAACAAGTAGCCTCGACCCTAAAAACAGTCTTGCTGTTACAGAACTTTTGGTCGATCAGTGTAAAGCAAATGACGCAACCCTGGTGATGATCACTCATGATATAAATCAGCTCGAAATGTTCGACAGAACTATCGACTTGGCCTCTCTAAATGGAGATGCACATGCTTGATCTGGCCCTAAAAAGAATACTGCACCACAAGGTTCTTTCCTCTATAATTACCTTAGCTATTGCTTTGAGTTGCCTAATCTTTCTTTTACTTACTTCTGCTCTGGACAGCTATGCTGAACGCCTGCTGAATAGAACACAAGGGAATTTTTTAGTTGCTGGCCGTAAAGGAGCAAATGTTGACCTCATTATGGACTCCCTCTATTTCCGCCAGGGAAACAGCTCATTCATTCAGATTGGTGACTTAAAACCTATTCGAGAAAAAGCAGCGGTTGCCACTCAATTCAACCTTTATTCAGTTAGTGGTCATGCACTAATCGGTACTGAGATTGAATACTTTGACCTTCGTCAGCTTAGCTTCGCTTCTGGAGGAGCATTCACACAAATGGGTGAATGTATTTTAGGGCACGATGTTGCTAAAAGTCTTGGCTTAAAAGTTGGCGATAAAACTGTAACTGAACCAACAAATATTTTTGACCCAGCTGGCTCAACTTCTGTACAACTTACTGTCTGTGGCATCCTTTCTAAAACAGACTCTCCAGATGACAAAGCTATCTTCACCAGTATGAAAACCATTTGGACTGTTCATGGCCTGGGTCATTCACACTCCCCTGAAACAGAAGGGCCAGACCTTGGAATTAAAATGATCGAGTTCACTCCAGAAACTCTAAAGACATTTCACTTCCATGGCGATGAAAATAAGTATCCGGTCACATCGGCACTTATTTCGCCAAAAAGCACCAAAGATTCAACGATGATTAAAGCTGAAATCTCAGCTCAAAACAAAATTCACGTCATTCAACCAGAAGCCGGATTGAGAAGTTTTCTAAATATGATCTTTCAACTGGACCAGCTCTTCAGTATGGTCCTCATTTTGGTCAGCAGTCTGCTTTTTCTGTGTTTGATTTTGTTAATTTACCTACAGCTCAAATTGCGTAATAAAGAAAAACAACTACTTGATCGATTAGGAGCTGAGAAACTCTATTTCCATCGATTAATTTGTGCTGAATGGGTGATTCTCAGTTGTGCCGGACTGGTCATTGGCTACACATCGAGTATCATACTCAATCCGATAATACTTGAATTGTTTGATAAGATTAACAAAGGATAAAAATGCGCCTCTTATTGCTCATTTTAATATTGTTTTTAAGCGCCTGTGAAAAAGCAGAAGAAAAGACTGTGCCAACTGCTAAAACAACTATTGCCGTTACCAACTTCCCTTTAAAGTGGATAGCTGAAACCTTACTGGAAGATGCTACCCTGGTTAATTACCCAATTACACCTGATATTGACCCGGCATTCTGGGAGCCAAGCAAAGAAGACCTTCAGTCACTGCTACAGAATAAAAAGATTTTAACCAATGGTGCGACCTATGAAAAATGGTTGGAAACTGCCGAATTGCCTCAATCCAAACTGGTTGATACTTCAGTAGCATTAAAAGATGATTACGTGATTATAAAAGATGCCGTCACTCATGAACACGATGGCGACAAACATTCTCACGATGGAACCGCATTCACTACATGGCTTCAAGAAGAATTTATGATCGCTCAGATCAACTCTGTCAGTCAGGAATTGCAAAAAGTTTTCCCTGAAAAAAAAGACTCAATTGTCGCTAAAGAAAAACAATTAATTACTCAGATTTCTGAACTTCATAAAAATCTAAAAACAGTTTTTTCTGAACGTAAAAAGTTTCTTGCATCCCACCCAATTTACCAATACCTGGCTCAAGATAATGAACTTGAAATCCTTTCATTTCTTTGGGAGCCAGATGCCATGCCGGCACCTGAACAATGGAAAGAATTCATCGACAAAAAAGGCCACAGCCAATATATGCTTTGGGAAGATGAGCCTCTTCCAGAAGTCGCTGAAAAGCTCCACAGAGCCGGAATTAAAGTTATAGTTTTCCGCCAGTGCGGTAACATCCCGCCAAGTGGTGATTATATTAAGGAAATGCAACAGAACATCAACAATGTGAGCAAAGCCTTAAACCCGTGAATCGTTTTAAGTTAGAGTCTGAGTATAAACCTTCAGGTGATCAGCCTGAAGCGATCAAAAAGTTGTCTGCCGGTATAATAGCCGGCAAAAAAACTCAGACTCTCCTTGGTGTTACCGGTTCAGGAAAAACCTACACCATCGCCAACGTCATTGAAAAAGTGAATAGACCAACATTGGTGGTTTCACAGAACAAGACTTTGGCAGCACAATTGTTCAGTGAATTTAAGCACTTTTTCCCAAACAACCGCGTTGAGTATTTCGTCAGTTATTATGACTACTACCAACCGGAAGCCTATGTGCCAACGACTGACACCTACATCGCCAAAGATTCTTCGGTAAATGATGAGATCGAAAAGTATCGACTTTCGGCGACCTGTTCACTCCTTGAAAGACGCGATGTCATCGTCGTTGCCAGTGTCTCCTGTATTTATGGTCTTGGTGATCCCTCTGACATTCAGCAGCTGCAGATTGAATTGGAAGTTGGTGGCTACATGGACCGCGACAGTTTTATTCGCGAATTGGTCGACTCACAATACAATCGCAATGATATAGCTCCTTCCCGTGGTCACTTCTCAGTCAAAGGGGATGTTGTAGATGTCTACCCATCTTATCGTGATGATTTCATTCGCATTGAATTCTGGGGTGACGAAATTGAAGCTGTTACCCGCAAAGAAAGTATCACTGGGAACACCATAGAAAGACTTGATGAAGCCGTTATTTTCCCAGCGACTCATTTCGCCGCTCCAAGAGAAAAGATTGAACATGTTATCCCAACAATCATGGGAGAAATGGAAGAAGCCGTAGCAAAATTTGAAGCTGAAGGCAAACTCATCGAAGCTCAACGAATCTTCCAAAGAACAAACTACGACATGGAAATGCTGCGCGAACTTGGTTACTGCAATGGCATAGAAAACTACTCTCGTCACATGACCGGTCGGAATGAAGGTGACCGGCCTTACACATTACTAGACTTCTTTCCTGATGATTACTTACTGGTCATGGATGAATCGCACGTTTCAGTACCACAGTTCAGAGGCATGTACAATGCCGACCGCAGTAGAAAACAAGTCCTGGTTGATCACGGCTTTCGTTTACCATCTGCTCTCGATAACCGACCGTTGAATTTTACAGAATACGAAACAATGATGAACCAGACTATTTTCGTGTCTGCGACACCTGCTGAGTATGAGAAAAAGGACAGCGACATCATCGAACTTGTAGTACGACCAACTGGGCTTTTAGATCCAGAAATCACCATTAAACCTCTTGAGTCACAAATCGATGACCTGCTTCATGAAATTACTGAAAGAATCAAACGCAAAGAAAGAGTCTTGGTGACCTGCCTGACCAAAAAGACATCTGAAGATTTAAGTGATTATCTGCGAGACCTGAATATTCGCGCTAAATACATTCACTCAGACATCGATACTATCGAACGTATCGACATTCTCAAATCACTTCGTGAAGGTAGCATAGACGTTCTTATCGGTATTAATCTTCTCAGAGAAGGAATGGACTTACCCGAAGTCTCACTTGTAGCCATTTTAGATGCCGATAAAGAAGGCTTCCTGCGCTCAGATACAGCCCTCATCCAGATAGCCGGCCGTGCCGCAAGAAACGTTAATGGCAAAGTGATTCTCTATGCCGACCGCATCACCAAAAGTATGCAAAAGCTCATCGATGTATCTGATGAACGTCGAGCTAAACAACAGAAGTACAATGAAGAAAATAACGTCACGCCTCGCACTGTGAAACGCGCCATTCAGATGGACCTTCATATGTATAAGCAAGAAGACGAAGAAGAGTCACTTGAAGTTGCCGAAGATGAAGAAATCTACGATATCAATGCCCTGCTGGAAAAGCTGAATAATGAAATGCTTGAAGCTGCTGAGAACCTTGAATTCGAAAGAGCTGCTGCTTTGCGGGATAAAATCACCGAACTCCGCAAAAAATAAGCTCATTTTACTGGAAATTATGCCCAGGTTTGCCGTATAATAAACCCGTACAGGTATTTAGCGGTATAACAATATGTGAACATGGAGAACAGTTATGAACTTTAAGAAATCAATCAGCCTATTCTGCCTCTCAGGCTTGTGTGCTGTAGCACTCACAGCAAAAGAACCTGATGCCCGTACTGTAAAAGCCATCGAGCGAAATATGAAAGTGATGAAAAATCCTGAGAAAAACCTCAAGAAGATGGCCACTTCAAAACTGTACTTAACTTCAAACTTTATTAGAGAAGTCGCGAAACTAGAAAAAGCAGCCAAAGCGTTAGTCCGTATCAAGCACCCAGCTAAAGAATTCAACGAATTATCCGATGAACTTGTTGAGTATCTCGGAAAGCTCAACGCCGCAATTAAGAAGAAAGATATCAAAGATGCGGCAAAAAATTGGGGGTATGTCAAAGATATCTGTGCTGACTGCCACGGAGCTTACAAAGATTAGTTTTCATCGTAACCATTTTTAAAGCCGGACTTTTCAAGTTCGGCTTTTTTATGATCTTTAATAAATTGAGATTGAATATCAATTTAATCAAATTATAATTACCTACCCAAAAAAATAATTTACGCTTTTGACCACGCAAGTGGGCCAAAGGCGTATTTTTTGTTAAACATAAATTACTGGACTGCTTATGCTCATTGACATGTCGAAAGTCAAAATAGACCCTGCATGGACTTCTAAGATACCCGCATCCATCGCCATTCGAAGGCAAGTTATGCCTTTTCTTTTTATGGATAACAAAGTACATGTCGCCTGCATAGATGAACGAAATAACAGTGGCATTCGTTCTGTAGAGCAGGCTATTGACTTACCGATAAAAATTATCTTGGCCGAAAAGGAGTCCCTGAAAAGCGCCATTAAAGAAATTTACGGTAACAACCCAACAGCAAATACGCCGGCTCGTAATAATTCTTCCAACGACCCAACGCCACTTTCTTCTGAGATACTAAATGCAGCTATTATGAAACAGGCATCCGACATTCACATAGATCCGGATAAAGACGAATTGCGCATTCGCTTTCGGGTTGATGGTCGACTTGAAGATTTTCGCAATCTATCAATGACAACATTTTCGGCTTTGATGAGTCGCTTAAAAGTTCTTGCCGGCATGGATATTGCAGAAAAGCGCTCCCCCCAAGATGGTTATATAAATCATCAATCCGCCAATGGCAATTTAATGGAAATGAGAGTGGCCACTCTACCAACAAAATATGGCGAAAAGATGACACTTAGACTTATGGACATGGGAAGCCAAACAGTCTCTTTAAAAAGTCTTGGATTCAATGAAAAAGATCTCAAAATTCTTGAAGCTGTTATTGCCAAGCCACATGGTATGATTCTCATAACCGGTCCTACAGGAAGTGGTAAATCAACGACTCTTTACTCAAGCCTTATTAAACTCAAAAACTCCAATCCATGTAACATAGTCACCATCGAAGACCCGGTTGAGTACGATTTAAGCGGTGTCTCACAAGTTGAAGTAGATCACCAAAAAATGACCTTTGCATCTGCTCTTAAAAGTGTTTTAAGGCACGACCCCGACATTGTCATGGTTGGTGAAATGCGCGACAAAGAAACTGCCGAAATTGCCATCAAAGCCTCGATGACTGGCCATCTGGTTTTAAGTACTTTGCATACTAACTCTGCTCCTGGAGCAATCACGCGTCTTGTTGATATGGGAATTGAGCCTTTTCTAGTCGCAGCAACAGTTGAGCTTGTCATGGCTCAGCGCCTTGTCAGAAAGCTATGTCAACATTGTCATACTGAGAATCAAATCGATGCCAAACAGGCTTACCTTTTAGGTAACCCAGAACTAGAAGGCAAGACTTCATACTCCCCTAAAGGCTGTCTCTACTGCGGCGGCAAAGGCTACTCAGGTCGAGTTGGCTTATTCGAGATGCTACCCATCACCCATAAACTTGCACGGGGAATTACCGAAGGCATTCCTGAAGGTAAAATTACCGCAGACATGCACGAACAAGGTAACAATACACTTAAAGAAGATGGTATCGAAAAAATACTCTCAGGCCTTACTTCTGTTGAAGAAGTTATTCGCGCCATTGGCTAAATTAAATTTAATCTCGAATATTTTACAACATCTATAAAACTAATAAATAATCAACAAGCATACGATTTCTAGACAAATTGAGCTTAATACCTGACTTTTAGTAACAACTTTATCAATCTTTTAACTTGTAAGTGAACAATTACTTATTAATATTTTGAGATATAGTCTTATCTAAAGGTTAAAAATATTATCTTTAAAGAAATTCCTAAAGGGTGGAATTTTAGTATCTTTACTAATATTTGTAGCACAGGCACAAGAAACTAAAAAAGAAAAAACAAAGGGCAAAGAAGTAGTTCAGGAGAAGTTCTACATTGATGGGACAAAGAACCAACCAATGAAAGCTCCTGCGACTCTTGAAAATAAAGTCGCAAGTAAAACTGTTCTAAGTGGCGAAGAAGCAACTCTTCAGGCCGCCTATACTCTGGATGACCTTTTTGAAAGAGTTCCAAACGTTATTGACAACGGCAGCACATTCGGCCTGTTTATTATACGTGGTGTTGAAAATACAAATGGCACTTTCACAGTTGGTAGCACAAGCCAAAGTGCACCTGTTATTGTAGACGGAGTACCTCTATCCACATTTGCAGCCGGTTACTTTAGACCAATTACCTGAGATTTGAACAGAGTTGAATTCATCAAAGGTCCGCAGCCTGCAACTCTTGGTCCAAACTCATTAATTGGTGCAGCGAAGTTCTACTACAACGAACCTGATTTTGAAAACGATGGTATACTTCGTTTGGAAGCTGGAAATCATGATGCATGGAGAACTTCTGCCATTCAAAACATCAGTCTTCAGGATGACGTTCTTGCATTGAGATTAAACGGCGACTGGACTCAAAATGGTGGATTTGTTGATTATACTGATGCCAGTAATGGACGTAAAGGCGGTAAAACTGATCACCTTACTCTGAGAGGTAAATTACTTTGGCAGCCGATGGGCAATGATGACTTGAGAATTACTCTTGGTGCAGGATATGCCGATAATAAAAATGCAACGTCAATCATTGTAGATGATCTGAGTGGCCCTGACAGCAATAACCCTATTATTGATGATTATTCCGGTATAGCCGATCTCTATACATTAAATATCGATGCTAAAGTTAATGAGCAACTTACGTTACACAGTATCACTGGTTACAATACAGTAAAGAGAAGTTCCGATTACGACTGGAAAGGTGAACCTGGACAAGACAACTTTTCTGAGCGCCGTGCCGAGCAGGAAGTTTTCACACAGGAATTCAGAGCTGATTACGACGCAGACAAATGGTTTTTCACTGCTGGTTTATTCTTTGAAGATAACAGCTATGAAAGTCCAAGTAACTATAATGTAGACTACACAGATTTCGGTTTCCCGGGATTTGTTGATTCTGCGCCATTTGGTTATAGCCTGGACAGTCAATCTATAGCAGCCTTTACTTCAGCTAACTATCAGGCAACTGACAAATTGTCATTTGAAGTTGGCGTTCGCTATATGTACGAAGATCAAGAAGTTGCTAACTGGAACGGTTCAAGCTTTGTTGGTTCTCAGTCAGATACCACTGATTTCGTCAGCCCAAGCTTCACTGCTCTTTATCAAATAAATGATGATCTGAGCACAGGTATTAACATTGCCAGAGGTTATAAGTCCGGCGGAATATCTATTGATACAAGCTTCAATAATATACCTTACGATGCTGAATCTTTATGGAACTACGAATGATTTGCAGATGCATACCTGATGGATAGAAAACTTTACCTTAAAATGAATGTTTTTTATGCGGATTGGGAAGACAAACAATTTGGATCAATCGATTCAGGGATTTTCAACTCTGAAGAAGATTCCGAAATGTACGGTTTCGAACTTGAATCATCTTATAAAATTACAGATGAAATTACTATCTGGGCCAACTGTGGTTACATAGAAACTGAACTTGGTGATACTGGAGAAGAGTTTACAAAGACACCAGACTTCACAAGTAGTCTTGGTGCTTCATACCTTGGCCAAAACGGTATATACGGCTCAGTCAACTGGTCTCACCAGGCAAATACCAAAAGTGCGCTTGTAGCTGGAGAAACTGTACCATCTCTGAATCTCGTCAGTGGAAGAGTTGGTTATAAATTCGACCAGTTTGACGTTTATCTTTATGGTAAAAACCTGCTTGATGAAGATGTAATCTATGATTATTCAGACAGAGATAACGGCACTGACCTTGACTACAACATCGGTCAACCGCGAACATACGGAGTCGGCATGACATACCGTTGGTAATCTTTTTATAAATTAGTTACGTACCTATATAGTTCCGGGGCATATTTTTGCTCCGGAACTTTTTCGTTTTCATAATAACCGGTATACTTTACGCATGACTCAATCTTCCCCCAATCGCCAGTTAATTTTACTAAGAACCATCACCTTGCTCAAAGGTATGTTTATTCTTTCAAGCTCGTTTATTATGGCACAGGCCATCATACTCAGTTTCACTGCCCTGCTTCTCAAAAATGATCGAGGCTGGGTTGTCTTTGCTCTTCTATTGCTTATGCCCATTTGGGCCTTGCTTGCAACTCTGGGTTACTGGACTAAGAGAAAATGGCTTCTTTCAACACTTTACTTACTTCCCGGCTCTGCCATTATCGCACTTCTTTACCGGAGTCATGCTTTATGATAAATTCAGACCAAAGAGCCAGGTTCCTGAAATTCCATCAAATACTTGGTATTTTCATCTCTCTGCCCTTTCTCTTTATGTTTGTAACAGGCTGTTTTTCATTTTTAAGGTCAGAAATGCTGCAGTGGCAAAAACCTGAACTGGCTTTTTCTGAAGAAGTTAATTTGGATCGTCTAGCCAAAGTCTGTAAAGAAAAAGAGCCAGCACTGCACCACGTTCACTTAAACCTTCCCAGTGAGAGTAAGCCTGTTTGTGCCATGGAAATTGATGCAGCTGACCATGTACACTACGTCCTAAAGCCAAATTCTTACGAACTCGACAAAACATCAACAGTCTGGATAGATCAGGTAATCTGGTTGCACTTTCTCTATTTTCTTCCCGAACCTCTAACCATTTGGGGTTATAGATTTGCCGGCTTAATTGGACTTGCCTGTATGATGCTTATGTTATCCGGATTTATCTTTCTTTGGAAAACAATTAAAAAAGATATTAAGCTGCCCAAAAAGAAAAAAGGAACAACTTAATTTTGGGCCAGGTGGCACAGATTCACAGCCTTGCTTGCTCTTCCAGTTCAAATAATTTATGGTCTCACCGGTTCATTCTGGGCTATTGCACTTGTTGTCGCCAGCCCCGCGGCATACATTTTTTTCCAAGGGGATATGGAAGCCCCGAATGCGACCATGGATTCTCTACACAGCCTGACAGTTAAAAATACAGACCGGCAAACCTCATTGAGCAAAATTTATGAAAAAGCCAAAAGCGAAATTCCCAATAATCACCGGATAAGTGCTGTTGAACTAAACACAAAAGATAAACAGTGGAATAAAATAGTTTTTACTGCACAAAGTCACTCAGGCGGCTTACTGCGCGACACTAAACTTGCCTATGACATGCAAGGTAATTTATTAAAAACTTGCGGCCCTACAGAAAGTGTTGGAGCAGCAACTATCGAAACCACAGTACGCCTGCACTTTGCCACCATTTTCGGCATATGGTTCAAGTATCTAATGCTTGCTTTAAGCCTGATCGCTACTTACTCTCTGGCATGTGGAATAAACATTTGGCTGAGCCGCACTCAAAATGTAAAAAAGAAAATTTACTATAAAGCTGTGCAAACAATATGTTTTGCAGTTGTAGCTGGCACTCTTATTTCACTTGCATGCAGTTTCCATGTATCACTTTCTTCTCCGGAAAATGCCAAAGGCCTCTTTTGGTACTTCATGGCAGCATGCTGTATGCTGCCATTGTTTTTGAAAACTGAAAAGGCCTATAAACTTGGCTTTCTACTTTCTGCGGTACTTTACTTGTGCCTGCCAATTCACCATGCTGTCAAAACAGCGTCTGTGAGTAATATATTTTTAGCAGGAAATATCTTCTTCCTTCTTATTGCTGCAGCAAGCTGTATTTTTGCTAAAGATGTAAGATTAATTGGCTGGACTAAAGGAATGGGAATTAAATAGAAAAATTAAGCGTCTAATGAGAAAATAAGCGGTGAAGTCCAAAAGACTCCACCAGTGTCTTAGTCGCGAAACCAAAAAACACATAACCAACATAGAAAAAAATCCTTAGCCAGTCAAACAATTTTTCGAAATTAACAACTTTATGACATTCTCTCAACTACAGAATACGCGTCACCAATCTGATTTAGAGACTGTAAAATTAAACTAATGAAAATTGACAGTTCCTTATATCAAGTCATATTAATGAGACAACGTATCAATTTACAGGCAAAAATTATGACTCCAGCCCATAACTGCCATGATCAGCTAAACCTGATTAAGACCCGTATCTCAAAAGGAATTATTGGCTCTGAAGAAAGTATAGAACTTCTCTTGATTGCCCTACTGGCTCAAGGTCATGTTTTGATTGAAGGAGAACCAGGACTTGGAAAAAGTTCTTTAGCCTCAGCTCTGGCGAAATCAATCGATGCCAGTTTTGCCAGGATTCAATTCACGGCTGACCTCATGCCTGCAGATATACTTGGCTATACTATGTACCGCCATGAACAGCAAAGTTTTGAATTTATAAGAGGTCCGGTATTCAACAACATTATTCTGGCAGATGAGATCAATCGAACCAGCCCAAGAGTTCAAAGCGCCCTTTTGGAAGCCATGAATGAGAAACAGGTTTCTGTCGATGGTGTAACCCATAAACTAAGTAAAACATTTATGGTTATAGCTACACAAAACTCTCTTTCATCTGGAGGAACTTTTCCACTGCCAGATGCCCAACTGGATCGCTTCCTGATTTCAATACCAGTTAGCCTCCCCACGGAAGCTCAACAAAAGCAAATTATCCGTTATCACTTAAATTCTGATAAAAAGAATGAACTGAACAACCTAATATCACAACAGCAGGTACAAGATCTTCAAGATCAAATTGCTCATGTTCAAGTCAGCGAGAATATCATTGATTATATCGTCTCTCTCTGCACTGCGATTCGCCAAGAAGCCCTTCTTGAGGGTTCTTTGTCAATTCGAGCAACTCTGGGATTAACTAAAGCTGTACAGGCAACCGCTTTTTTAGATAAAAGAGATGCCGCTTATCCTGAAGATGTTAAAAGACTTCTGCCTTATGCCTTTGCACATAGACTCAACTATAAAAAAGATGCTTCCCACAACGCTTGCTTTGACTTTTTACAAGAAGTCTGCAAGAGAGTTAAAGTGCCGTGAATCCAAACTGGTCTAAAACAGTCACCAATCGTGGGCGTTTTTTATTCTACAGCTCAGCCCTTTTTCTTGCCTGCGGGATGGCATTAAAAGATATGCTCATGTGCTACCTGGGGCTGTTCCTTATGGTTTTTACTCTAAGCTGTTTTATTCCTCATTTACTCAACCTAAGAAAAATTACTTTTGCTCTGACCAATCCAAAAGAAAATATTTATTCGAGATCCGCCAGCAGCGTCAACTTTCATATCAACCACAATGGGCATTTAAGCCGATACGGCCTATCAATTAGCATTCAAACACAAGACGAAACACAAAGTATAGCAATTGATCTTTTGCGTTCAGGTGAAACTTCTTTTTTATTAAAACCAGCCTTTACCAAGCGCACTTACAGCACCAACAGTGGTATTTTCTGCAAAACTTCTTTTCCCTTTGGCATTTATCTAAGTCAAAGTGAGATACCATGGCAACATTCACAACCCATACTACCTGCCAAACTTGATTCGACTAAACTCTCTTCTCTAAAAAAAGCATTAGCAGACACAAACATATCTTCAAATGATAACCTGGAATTTCATTCTATGCGTAAGTATCAATCTGGAGATTCCTTAAAACATATAGATTGGAAAGCAACAATTCGATTAAATGAAGGCATAAGTCGTATATACCGAAGTCAAAATAAACCAAAAGAAATCGAACTTCTATTTTTTCCCGGCAATGTTGGAGGCAAAGACTTTGAAGCCGGTCTTGAACTATTACAAGCCATCGTTGACGTTCTCATCAATGAGGGCTTTCTCCTGTCTTTTAAGTCGCCTTTACTTGAGAATGAAATGACTTTGAAAAATGTCCCCCCTTCCAAGTTTACTGATTTTTTAACTCAAGTTGAACTTAACTCTGAAAACATGCCAATGGATACCCTAAAGCTAAGAGGAAAATTTGCAGAATGCCTACTTGTCAGTGCGGCTTCATACTCAGAGTGGATTAAATATACAGACTTTCTAAATGAGTATTGTATTACCCTCATTACCCCAGATAAAGTGACCAAACCAACAGGTCAATTATTACAGGCTTAGTTCATGAGAAAAACTGCCGCGTTAAATTACTTAAGCATCATTTTACTGCTCGGTGTCTACCTTGGAATCAAAATCTTTGCAAGTCTTAACTTTGCTTACGTCCTTTTTCCTTCATGGGGATTAGTCTACATTTTTAGCAAACGACTGCCTGCAAAGCTTGCGCTGCTTATTCCCGGACTCTCAGTCTTAAGTTTCTACTCATTATTTTTCAATCCGGTCAGTATTCCATGGAAAGCCTCCCTGATCATCGTTTCAACAATCTTGCAACTCCAGGCATGGGCTTCACTGTATCAAAAAAATAGCGTAGCTGCCTTAAATGAATTCGAGCGCAAAATTATCAATTGCTCCTTCATCGGAATTCTTATTCCCATGTACCTTGCGCTCAGCGGCTTTACCTTGCGCTACCGCTCCTATGAAAATGACAAACTAAGTCTACTTCTCTACGCTCTACTTGCTTTGCTTTTTCTCGAATCAACTAGTAGAAAGCCAGTCAATAAACTACTAACTCGAAACTCAAATATAATCGAAAAATGCATACCAATTGTTGCCCTTCTTTTTCTAATGGCCTCATCTTTATTAGTAGCGCATATAAGCACCGGATCTTTCTATAGCTTTATCCCCCAAACCGTCAGGTATATCAAAAGACACAACCCACAGTTTAAAAAAAGAGAAGAAAAGCGCTTAGAGAAAGACCAGAAAAATGAAATTGCCCAAAGAGAAGTCGGCTACAGCAATGAAACTAAGTTAAACTCTTCCTTCTCTCTTAAAAAAAACTTCTCAAAAGTTGCTGTCAGCCTGGAAGTTAAAAAAGGTAATAAGTTACTAAACTCAGATAAAATTTACCTTAGGTGTAATCAATTTTCTAAATTTGAAAATAAAAAATGGCATTCTCAAAAATTCTACCGTTCTATTCAAGGCGACTACTTTAAAAGTGATAAGACTGGATGGATTAACTATAGAAAGCCTAAAAAGCAAAATCAATTAGAATATGCCGTTACTCTGCATCATAAAAACCTGACAATGATTCCTCAAATTGGCGAGCCTTATGCGTTTAAAGTTCCTAAAGCTAAAATAGGCAACAGAAGAGCTCAGGTAAAACACTCAGGATTAATCACTTTACAGATCAAAGCAGACGCACCGCTTACCACCAAAGAAATTCGCTTCCCTGAAACATATATTTATTCAAATAGCTATAAACCAAAAACTAAACTTGAAAAAAGAATTCAAACCCTTGCCCGCAGCATCACTGAAAATTCGCCAACCGTAGAAGATAAAATAATTGAACTGCAAAACTACCTGCATAGGTATTGTAAGTATTCTTTAAAAGTTGAAAACTCTTATAACATGCATCCATTGGAGAACTTTCTTTTCCATGAAAAGAAAGGACATTGTGTTCTCTTTGCAACAGCCTACTGCCTTATGTTAAGAAGTATTGGAATTCCTGCAATAGTCTGTTCTGGCTACTTTGGCGGGGATTTCAAAGAAGACCGCAAGGAGTATCTTTTTTACTCTGGCAATGCGCATACCTGGGTAGAAATTCCTGTTAACTACAAACGAGATTACATCATTGCTGATCCAACTCCTCGAGTCATGCTACCAGACTCACCTTCTAAAAACAAACCTGATAAATTTGAAACAAAAAGTTTTAAAGATTATCTAACAGAAACTAAAAAAATATGGGTGAATGCCAAGCTAAAAGACATTTACACTATACTGTCAATAATCAGCCTCATACCATTTCTTCTTTTCTGGAAATGGAAACTGTTGAAAAGTCTGATCCCAGAGGAAAAAATGAACTCCCATACCTGAGAGCATTTTATAAATCTTTTAAAAGTAAACTGATTAAGCATGATCACGAAAGCCTGCGTGAGTATTTTACTAAACTGGTAGAGCAATCACCTCAGGCTAGAGAGTTACAAGACCTGGTTGATTACACATATAAAATCAAATATCACAATATGCCAAGAGACCCCCTCACTGAGAAAACCCTTCTCAAAAAAATTAAACTTGCAGCATATCATTCTCAAAAGTAACAAACCAATAAGAATACAAACAACAACAAATTGTATACATATAATACAATATTGAGACTTTTTCTCAAAAAAATACACTTTCTCGCTTTGAACTCTAAAATTTAGGCAATACTATGCATTGTCTTAATTGAGATTTTATCTCATATAGGATATCGCGAAACCAAAAAACATATTATTAGGAGCCTCTCTAAAAGGAGGATTTGAAAAATGGAAAATAAACTTAAAAAGTTATTAGGTCTTAGAAAGAAAGACATCCGTAGAATAAAAAAGTCGGGTAACTTCACCCTTCTTGAATTACTAATCGTTGTTGCTATCATGGCGATCATCGGTGGTGCATTAATCGCTGCTTATGACGGTCTGGAAAGTCAGGCTGCACGTGGTGTTGCAACTCGTGATATTGCTGCAGTTGATCAAGCAATCAGAACTTTCAAAGTAACTGAAGGTCAACTCCCAAATAACTTCGAGACTCTATTGAGTGCTGCACCAACAACTGCTTCTGCTAATCTTTATAATGCTGAACTAGTAGATAATATCGAAAAATCAGGAATAACCGACGTCGCTCAAGCTAGCTTCCTTCCTAAAATTAAAGGTAAATTCACTGTAACATCTCTAAGTTCTACAGAGGTTGCTAATCTTGCAGCAGCAGGAATTACAACTTTCCGTTACCTAGATAGTAATGCAGATGATGATGACCTCGATACTGTTCCAACTATCCGTGCAGTTGGTAATGGTGCATTTACTGACGAAGCCGGTGGTGATGAAATGGGTGCGATATCTGAGATTTCAATTCCTCAGCATGCTTATGAAACTCCTCGTGGTCTTGGGAAAAACCGTGGTCGTGGTTTTGCTTTTGACTTAAGTGACCTTCCAGCTGTTGTTGAAGCTGCTGGACAAACAGCATATAATACTTCAATCGGCAGTGCCGTAGATCCCCTTAACCCAACAGCTGCTGAAATAACAACTGCTGATGCCGCTAGAACAGCTGCTGAAATTGCTGAATATGACACATTTAACGTTAAACTTGGTATTTGGAATGCTGGTACAGACGGTTATAACAACATCAAAGTTGGTGCAAATAAGGATGCTAAGCTTGTTCTTTTAGGTGTGGGTAAATCTTCTACTCTAGTTGGTGATGGTGCTTACACTAACCTGGCACACGCTCCATTCTATGGTGACACACTTAAGAATCAGTACAGCCACTACGTTGCACTTGTTGACGTGACTCAGAGCCCAGCAAAATTCATTGCTGTCGTTGACGCTCGCGGTGACTTCCTTGACGAAGAGTTCGCTGAAGCTACTGGTCAGAAGAGATAATCATCAATCCGAGTTTGAGGATTAACTAAAAAAGTGGCTGATTAATTTCAGCCCCTTTTTAATGCCCCTTTTTAATGCCCCCTTTTTAATGCCCCCTTTTTCAAAAATTTACCCCATGCTTAAACACACATATACACTCCTTGAACTGGTTATTGTTGCTGCCATTATGGCCGTAATAGGCGGCGCTGCCACTTTAGCCGTTTCGTCTTCTGAAAGCCTAAGCCAGAACAACCTCCTCAAAGTTGAACAAACTTTGATTTATGATGCTTTAGTGAAATTTCGCAAAGATATGGGTTACTACCCAAAAATCGGCCCTCTAGACAAAGACATCGTTGAGCTTGATAATGATACCCTCGAACTGGAAGAAGACATGACTGAAGAAGAATTTGAAGAATATGAAAATCTCCTGCAGCTCTTTCAGCAACCGGTAGATAAAAATGCCCCAGATAAATGGGACTGGAATATCTACACTAAACGCGGCTGGAATGGACCCTACTTGAATTTAAATGCCCATAACGATTTCAAAATACCGATTCTTGGCAAAAACAGTCCTATTAAAAATCTTTTAGGTAATCTGTACTACTATCGCTACAACCACAACTCTCAAACATTGGCAATCTGGTTGTCAGCCCGCCACTCTCCCACCGGGGAAAACTACAAACATGAGATCAAATTACCATGAAGAAAAACTTTACACTTCTGGAAGTTCTACTGGTAACAGTGATCATGGGCCTCATAGCCTCAACTGCCATGATTGTCATGGAAAATAGCGACGATCAACAAAGGTTTGACGAAACCCAACGACGCATGGAGCAAATTAAAACTGCTATCGTCGGTCCAGAATACATAATTTATGACAACCAACTTGTTACCTTTGGTTACTATAAGGATCTTGGAAAGTTTCCGGAAACAGAGAGTCCTACCCACAGTGCCATAGATTACCTGATGGAAAACATAGACAATGACCCTGACTGGAATGGCCCTTACTTGACTTCTTTCGACAAAGACAATGAAGGGAACAGTACAATTTATGACGGCTGGGGTAACGAATTTGAAATCTCTGCAGACCAAGACAATCCTGAAGAAATCATCACTATCACTTCATTAGGTAAAAACTTAACCGCCGATGGTGTTGGTTTTGATGAAGATGTAAGTATTACCATTAATCTCAACACTGTCGCAAATTCCAATAATACTGGTCACCCAGGAGGATCTAATGCAGCCCTCAGACAAAATCTTTTTAAAGAGATTGAAGAAGCACTCATTGGTAAAGAAATCCAATCAAAAGTCTACTTACACGGATTTATCTCTGATACCGCCAATATTCCTGTACAAGATGTAGATGCAACATCATTTGAAAATGATACGCTGATTCACATAAAATCCGGCTTAGTAAATCTACTTGAAAAGCTTCATCTGCAAAATTGGCAATATGAAACTGGGCCAGACAAAGAGAACTACGGTTTATCTCATGGTTGGAAACGCCCTTATTTAGAGGATGTTTTTATTCAACCGCGCCCACTTACAGATGAATTCGGCGCCCCATTATTAAACAACTCTGGAGACTCTATAGGAAATAGGTATTTTATAACTGATAGCTCCAAAAGAGAAATTTTTATTTTTCGAGATGAAGAGAACGGGATTGAAGGAGATCTCATTTTAGTCAGTCTGGATCTAGAGCAAATTAAAGAATTTACTATATTAAATATCGATCATACCTATACCATAGACCAGGTAAAAATATTTGATTTTATAAACCTAAATATAGATTTCAAAAATGACTACACATATAGAATTGAGAAAGAACTTTTCACTACACCGAAAGCCTACACCTTTAATATCCTAAATCCAACAGCAGTAGAAAGAACTCCAGACTTAACCTTTAAACTCATCCTTCCCAGTGGACAAACTAAGACAATAACCACAGAGGATTTGAAAGATCAAAATCTCGAAGTAATCGTTCCTGCATCTTCTCAAGTGCCGGTAACCCTGGACTTTGCCAACGACGACTTTGACGTTCAATTGCCTGAACCTGATTATAATCCAGCAAATTCTGACAACTACTTTAGAGCCTTCTACTTTCACATTTATGAAGGTGCCGCGACAGAGCCCTTCCATAGAATTTATTTTTACCAATATCCAAATTCAATACTGAACTTCCCGGACTTGACCCTGCCATGAAATTTAAAAAGATAAAATCCAAAGAGCTGCTGATATTTGAGCTTAACCACTTTTGTGTAAGTATGGCCATCGTCCGTCGTAAAGGCAAAAAAACTGAAATTCTGGCGCATGAAAAAACAAATAGCCTGGCGCCATTAGAAGGTGCCCAGCACTGCTTGCAGCAACTAAAGAAAAAGAAACGATTGCCCAAGCAAGTTTTCATGGTTTCAACTGAAGCTATTCCAGCTCTTATAAACCTTAAATTTTACCCGGGGCAAACGACAGCAGAACAAGAAGAATTAGTTCGCTGGGAGATGGAAGATTCACTTAACACTTTCACTAAAACTCCAGATACCGATACTCTGCTTGATTACCCTGGCTTTCTACAAACTTCTCAACTTGAAAGACTCAAAGAATATGAAAATGAACAGGACACTCTTTCACCAACATTGGAACAAAGGCTGAAGGATGCGTCTATTCTGGATAACGTTGATTTTGAAGAAATAGTAGACTTCACTGAGCAATGGCCTCATGCAGATGAAGCTGCAATGTGCGCCTGGACAAATAGCTTTTCTGAAAAAACAAAAAATGATCATTACCTATCTGCTTATATAGGTACTCCAAGACGAGATATGTGGCTGGATTTCTTCGACCAACAGGGGTTAAGCTTGTGTGGTACCATACCCTGGTCTCTCTCAACTCTAACATTATTAAACAAAGAAGATATAGAAAAACACAATCTTTTCTATGTAGAAGAACATCCCGGTTACTGGGTTTCGGCTCGTATTCGCAAAGGTTTACTCATAAGCATGCAAACCTATGAAATTACCTGCAGCCAATTTCTCCCGAAGACTATGCTTGAAGACATCGATACATCAGAAAGTACCGCGATATGTTTAAATTCTAAAACATTTAACTTTGACCAGATAAAGGATGCACTGTCCCCAAAAACTAAAGTAGAAATGCAAATACCCTTAGCAGTTCCGCCTGAAAAAATTATTCTGCAGGCTGCTGCTCGACAGGCATGGCAATTACCAAGCCATATTAAACAAATAGTCTTGCCGACAGTTGCTCCACCACAGCCTTTGCGAAAAAGGCCGGAGATCTGGTGGGTCGCTGTCATTTTATCTGCAGCTATGTTCTATTCTGCGCTGGTATTTTCATGGATTAAGGAACTTAAAAAGTTAGATGTGAATTATAAAAATCTTCAAAAAGAAATTAAGGCTTTTGCTACAAATTTTGAAGAAAATGAAAACAACAAAAAGAAAATCGCAAAGCTTAAAAAAGATATTTCGCAAAATAAAACATCCATCAAGACACTCAAGCTTCAACTTGAGCGGGCTAAGATGCTTAATAGTGACTTTGTAATTCAGTTTCTAAATTCATTCAAAAAAGCCAGCATAGAAAATCTTCGCATACTAAGTTTTAATTGTCAGAGGCAAGGCTCGTTTAAGATCTATGGAGAGTGTGTGACAGAAACTGCTGCCTATAAACTTTCGCGTCTTCTAACAACAGAGCTGAAACTCGCAAAACCCCCTGTTCTAAGTTTAAATCAGCAAAAAGATCATTTCATATTCAATATTCAAATCATCGCAGCTGGAAGAGGAAAATAATATGTCAAAAACTAAAGCCTCTTTTTCTCAACAAGTCACTTTAATGATTCTATTTATTCTTATTATAGGGCTTGCAGTCTGGTTTATAAAATTAAAAAATTTTGATCCTCAGCTTAGAGACTTGAGAGACAATGTTAAAGAAGCTACAGAAGAACGTGACTTTGCCAAAAACAAAAAACAGGAAGATAAAGTCGATCCTGAAGAGTTGGAAAAGAATGCTAAAAAAGTAGCCGAAGAAAAAAAACGTTTAACTGCAGAACTTAAAAAAATAAATTCCGGACCTTTGGGGAAAACAGACCCAAATAAAGCACCAGAAACTCTGCTTGAAATTATAACAATTACTCAAAAACTGAAGATGCAGGTTCTTTCACAGGGGTCTTCGCCTAACAGCAAAAATAGAAATAGTTTTCGCTTAAAAGTCTTATGCCACTTCAAAGCCCTACCGATTTTTGTGAATCGGGTCAGCAAGTTCTCCATACCTGTTGTCTTTGATAGTATGCAGGTAAACAACAAAGGCAACCATCTTGAAGTTGCTTTGGTGTTCAGCCTGTGAATATATCAGAAAAACTCATGGAATTGCTCGAAATATGCATCGAAAAAAAAGTTTCAGATCTGCACATCTCGGTAAATACTGAACCTCTGGGAAGAATTCACGGTGCATTAACTCCACTTACAGACTTGGTCTGGAACGAAGAGCAAATGCAAGCTCTCATAAATGCCTGTCTAGATGAGAATGAAAAAAATGAGTTCAACACAAAGTTTAGCTTAGATACCGCCTGTTCTGTCGGTAAAACCCGATTTAGGATAAATATCTACCGTGAACGAGGATATTCTGCATGGGCTATTCGAAGACTGGAGGATAAAATCTGTACAGTTGAAGAACTCGACCTTCCTGCAGAAATGCTCGATTTTGCTAAAATGAAGGATGGCCTCGTTCTCTTTACCGGTCCTACCGGCAGTGGTAAATCTACCTCTCTAGCGACTCTGTTAAACTTCATAAACGAAAACCGTTCATGTCATATACTCACTATTGAAGACCCGATTGAGTACTTGCATGTAAATAAAAAATCATTAGTCCACCAACGAGAAATTGGCACTGATGTTACGACATTTGCCAATTCTCTTCGCGAAGCGCTTCGTGAAGATCCAGATGTCATACTTGTGGGAGAGATGCGTGACCTTGACACTATACGGGCAGCTCTAACAGCAGCCGAAACAGGTCACCTGGTATTTTCGACACTGCACTGTGCCGACACGGTGGGTGCCCTGGACCGCATACTATCGATGTACCCAGCCGAAGAACAGGAGGCCATACGACGCCAACTGGCAATGACACTCAAAGGGGTTATCGCACAGCGCCTTTTACCAAGACGCGCAGTTAAAGGTCGTGTCGCAGCAGTTGAAATTCTAAAAATTAACAACGCTGTCGCAAACCTGGTGCGAACAGCTCAATTTAATCAAATTTATAACATTCTGGAAACAAGTTCCGGAAAGGGAATGAAAGGCTTTGATACAGCCCTCGCAAAGCTGGTTTACGATGGCTTACTGGAAGAAAGCAAAGCTTTGACCGTCGTCAGAAATAAAGCATTATTTTTTGACAAACTTGCCTTACTCCAAACTCCTCCTGAACAATCAGGTACTGAAGAAGTAAAAACAACTGCTTCAGGCTTCTTCAATAAAATGAGACCGTCTTGATATGGCTACTTTTGTCTATAAAGCCCGTCGTCGAAGCGGAGAAGAAGTCAACGGTACGGTCGAAGCAGTTGACCGGCAAAGTGCTACTAAAGAACTAAGAACTCAAAAACTTCTTGTCATGTCCTTACAAATTGAAGGACTCAACTCCGGCCAAACGGATTCTGAAAAGGATAAAGCAGTACTTAATAACTGGCGTGCAAGACTGCCTATAACCGCAAAAGACAGAATATTTTTCTGCCGCCAATTAGCGATGATGCTCAACTCTGGTATGACCTTAATCAATGCCCTTGACCTCATTCAACTGGAATTTCCAAAAGTTAAAATGCGTAAAGTCTTAAGTGAAGTCCTAATTGAACTTAAAAACGGCCTACAATTTTCGCAATGTTTACAAAAACACGAAAAGATATTCACTCCACTTATGATCAAGGTCGTAGCCAGTGCGGAAGAAAGTGGTGAAATGACGCAGAGCTTAAGGAAAATCTCTGAGCACATGGAATTCTGGTCGGAAATACGTAAAAAGGTCCTTTCTGCCTGTGCATACCCGACTGTTATTTTTATAGTCGCTTTAGGGATTGGCTCGCTTATGGTCTTTTTTATCATACCAAAGTTTGATGAATTCCTCAGTAAACGAGGAGCTGCTCTTCCGTGGAGTACCGAATTTGTATTAAATATCTCAAGAGTCGGTATTTCTTACTGGTGGGCTATCCTTCTTAGTATTTTTTCAATTACATCGTTGATATATCTTATGTTTCGTCACCCTAAGGGAAGACGCTTACAAGAACGATTATGCCTCAAAGTCCCGCTTATTGGTAAAATTATTCTCTATACATCTATGTCAAACTTTGCGACCACTGGAAGTTTATTAATTAAAAGCGGCCTGACTGTCGTTGCCAGTTTAAAACTGTTAGCCGGATTAATGAATATCAAAGTTTTTCATGATGTGCTCGCCCATGCTGCTAACAAGGTCGTTATGGGAAGCAGCCTCAAAGAAAGTATTCAGAACCCACTTATTCCAAGTGTTGTGAATAATATCGTTGCTGTCGGCGAGGAAACTGGCGCTCTTGATGAAGTTCTAGCCGAGCTTGGTCACTTTTATAATCGCGAATTACAAGGTGCTTTAAATACCATGACAACTATGATTGAACCGATCTTACTTGTTGCAGTCGGTGCTGTTGTTGCTTTGGTCTATTTTGCACTCTTTCAAGCCATCATATCACTAATGGGAAGTTAATAATGAATTTAATATATTTAATAATTTTTGGACTGATCTTTAATGGGCTCTATGCATCTGAGCTAAATTCTATAAAAAAAGAAGAGCCAGCTCCAAAAAACACCTCTGCATCAGAGGGAAAAGTTCAAAAACCTGTAACTAAAACAATTAAAGATAAAACCAATCTTTCTGTTGATAAGTCTCCTCATAATGAGTCTATAGAAAATATATCAAATCTATTTGAGCCACTAGAAGATTTACAGTCTCCCATTTCTAATTCTCTGCAAAAAAATAATGATCAGAAAAAAGGCATACCCCAATTTAGCTTTCTGGCCTTTATTAAAAAAAACTCAGAAGAGACTTTCGCTGCTATCAGCTATAAAGAAAGAACTTACATGCTGAAGCCAAACATGAAATTTAAAATAAGCGATAACAACTTTTCATGGCAGCTTCAGGTCAAATCCATTAGTTCGGAATATGTCGAAATCTTCGAAGAAACTTCACAACACTCAATAATCGTAAATTAAAATGAAACAACTCTCTTTATTAATAATCCTAGCAGTTTCGCTGTCTATCAAGGCTCAAACTATACAGCATTTTGAGTTTAGAAAAAGTAAACTTTCCTACGTAACAAAAGTTCTCTCTGAAATTTCAGATTTAGATATAATTTGCTCTCCGGCAGTATCCTCTAACGAAGTGCAAGCTATAACTTTGAAGAACCGAACTGCAAAAGAAATCCTAACAATTGTCTCGGCATTGTCTAGGGTAGCTTACTCATATGACAAATCATTAAAGATTTATACTCTAAAAACTTTTGAAGATTATCGAGATGAAATACCATTAATTGAAGAGCCATTGATCAAAAACTTTAGAGCTGATTCACTAACCCTGAAAAACATCGCTAAAGGGCTTGAGGATCTCTACGATTCCAGAATTATACTGTCAGAAGGTCTTGAAATAGAAGAGGACCCCATAAGTGGCAGCACTTTTCAGTCAAACACTAATACCAGTAACAATAGAACCAGTAGAAGTAGCTCTAATTCAAATAACAGCTTAACATTAAACTCAAAACGCTTCAATGTTAACTTTAATTCAACTATGAACAACGCCTTAGAAAACATAATTGCAACAGCTGATGATGATCAAATTCAGGCTGCCATTAATAAATACATTAACAGCATACGCAAAGATGAACCAGACATATACGTCACTCTGAATCAGGAACACAGCATTATCAGTGTTAGAACTGAAGACAATAATGCCATGGAACAAATCTCTGATTATATTTCTGCAAACATCCAAAGCGTACCTCAAGTTCTCCTCGAGATGAAAATCCTTGAGCTGACAATTGGCGATGATTTTTCTTCTGTTTTTGATTATTCAATTGATGATCCATTAAAAAATACAGCTACAAACTTAAGTGGAACCGGAGAAGATTTCCTGCAAATTAATCCAGGTAATACTTTTAGCCCTGATGGTATAGGGTTTGACCGTGGCCAGGCCACATTAGCCTACGAATTCATTAGTGGCAGAGTTGCCGCAAGAATAGAACTGCTTAAACAAGATAACCTTGTTGAAACACTGGCAACTCCAATTCTAATAGCTACTAATAATCGCATTGGTGAGATTAAAGTTGTCTCGAACGAAGTTTTTGTCGAGGGGTTTGAATATGAAGAGGCAGAAACTGACAGCAACGGTAACATTACCAACCCAGCAACATTGACTACTGAAATACGCCAGGAAGATGTTGGTCTAACACTTCGAATTCGCCCCCGCATCAATGTAGACAACACCATAGCTCTGGCGATATATCAGGAGGATTCGAGCAAGATTACCAACGGAGCGAAAATTCCAGTGTCAATTGCAGGTGTACTTCAAGACCAATTTATTGATATTAAGTCTGAAAAAACAATTAGCTCCACTGTCATTGCCAGAGATAATACCATGATCGCAATCGGTGGATTAGTGCGCACTGAGAACTCAACTGCAGAAAGTAAAGTACCAGTGCTTGGTGACATACCTGGACTAGGATTTTTCTTTCGTGACGAAGTAACGACAAATGTCAAAAAAGAACTAGTCTTGCTGATTACTCCTCACATCATTTATAATTCTGATAAAGGTAAAGAAAAGTCTCAGAAATTACTTAAAAATATTTCAGATCATAAGTTCCATAATGAAGGTCAGAATGGTGTTGATAAGAAAAATAGCAACTTAGAGCAATATAAAAATCAAACAAATGATTCTATTCGAGATTTTATAAAAGACCCTGTAAGCACTGTTGAAGACAACGATTAAAGTTCAAAAACTAAATATCCTCTCCTCCCTTAATCAGACGATTAAATCAAAAAGGGAGGAAAACGCTCTAACCAAGAATAACTTTACCTCAGTTATTTTTAAAATTTAATCTATAAACTTTCTTTATTCATATAGATTTTGAGTATTTGATTTATAAATATCAGCGGAGATTCACAAGAATTATCGACGACAATGGCTCCGTCTGCAACTTTAAGCGGTGAGCATCCTCGTTGTTGATCTCTTTTATCTCTTTCGGAAACTTGAAATAGAATTTCTTCTGTACTTACCCTTTTCCCTGATTCTTCTAAAAACAGCTTTTTTCTTTTCGCCCTTACTGGAAGACTTGCATCTACATACAGCTTTAATTGAGCATCACAAAAAACTGTTGTTCCCATGTCCCTCCCATCGGCGATTATACCAGGCGAACATTTGTACTGTTTGAATTCTTCGAGTAAAGAATTCCTTAACCCATCTTTCCCCGAAATATTTATAAGTGCTTAATAATCAACGCCTGCATTTTTATTAGGCACTACATTTTGGTTTTCGTTACTAAATATATTTTATCTCTCAGTGGATTCTTGATACCTAATTTTCGTAAGCGTCAAATGTAGAGCATCTTCTTTAAGCTGATTTCCCTTGCTATACTTCCTTCGACTTAAATATTAAGAAGGATAAAAATGGAAAAGGTGAATGCAGAAGACAAGCTAGAGTTTTGGCGCCTTGTCGTTGAAGAGTTTGAGAATAGTGAGAAGTCAATTAAAGAACAATGCCAGGAAAATGATATAGCCTTGGGTCAATATTATAATTGGCGCAAGAAAGTCCGGGAATCAGCGATTGAGGAAGTAGGTACTTTCATTGAAGTGGATGATACCGAAGAGGCACCAATACAGAATAAACCAGGCTCAATCATTCTAGAATACAGAGACGATTTTAGATTCAATCTGGAAGATGGCTTCAATCGAAAGACTCTCAACTCAGCTCTTAAAGTTTTGATGTCGCTATGATGAATATAGCGAGTGATGCACGGATTTTTGTATTCACCAGTTCAACAGATATGCGCAAAGGCTTCCATGGTTTAATCAGCCTTATTCAAAAGTTCAGTGAGA
>JAKVBD010000006.1 GCA_022446985.1 Lentisphaerales bacterium | reverse complement strand
ATTAGGTATCAAGAATCCACTGAGAGATAAAATATATTTAGCAACGAAAACCAAAATGTAGTGCCTAATAAAAATACAGGCGTTGATTATTAAGTACTTATAAATATTTCGGGGAAAGATGGGCTAGGAGAAGCTTGACTTTAATCGAACTAATCGTAGTCATTACAATAATAGGTATACTGATGAGTATACTTTTACCTTCATTAAGAAATTCTAGACTAAAAACCAGATAGATTGTTTGTCTCAGTAATCTTAAACAAATCAGTACTGTATTCATGTCATTTTCTACACAGATCAATGGCTATGGGCCACGTTCAAGATCAGGAGCTGTTACCCATGCAGGAGCTAAGCCACGTCCTCTGGGCGTGGATTTTTACTCTCTTTTATTTCGACTAAGTATATGTATTATACATCACTAGAAAAACTCAGTCTTTCAGTGGAGAAAAAGCTTGATCTGTGCCGCTGAGTTAATTCTTTGTAATCAGATTTTTAAAACTGTCATCAAAAACAGTATTATCGATTATCTCTTTAGTATTATCGATTATTGAAGACCGCAGTATTTACGATTAATTATACAAATAACATATTAGTTAATTATATAATTTTAGATAATGAGGAGTATTCATGTCTGAAGTATTTGAAGATGAGTTTCACGAAGAAGGTGACATAGAGATAAGCGAAAACTCCCTTTTAGAAATACAAGAAGAGTACCGTCGTTGTCGCTTAATTGAATCCTTGGTCGGACCGGTGTCATCTACGGTTTTTCATATGGCTTTAATCATTATCCTTGCCTTTTTATTTAAAGATAAGTACAAGGCAGAAGCTCATGAAATTGAAGTGCAATTGGCTGAAGTTGAAGAAGTTAAAATTGAAGATCCACCGCCGATTGAAGAGCCTGTTCTAGATGAAATAGAACCAACAGATGCTACAGAACCGGTTTTAACTACGGTGACGATTGAAACCGCCGAAACCAATGATGCCGCCCTTGAGGATGTCAATGATGAACCGCCTTCGACAGATGATGACTCCGCCGTTGATGCAGTCTCAGATATAGTCGTATCGCCTTCTGCTTTCGCCTCACCAACAGTTTTTGGCGGTCGTAGTGCAGGTGGTCGAGCCTCTGCAGTTTCAAAGTTTGGCGGTAGTAAAGTCGGTCAGGAAAAACTTTTAAAGGCTCTTTACTGGTTGAAGAAAGTTCAAAACCCGGATGGCTCATGGGCTGAAAATGGCGGTTTTAAGCAGGCTATGACCGGTTTGGCATTGTTGACTTTCCTGGCCCATGGTGAGACGCAAACGTCAAAAGAGTTTGGTGTGACAGTCCGTAAAGCTATGGAGTGGCTGGCAAATAGCCGCTTAAATACGGGCAGTTCTCATGCCTATCCACACGCCATAAAAGCTTATGCTCTGGCGGAAGCCTATGCGATGAGTGGAGTCTCAATTCTTGAAGATGCGATGAATAAAAGCATTCGAGTGATCATTGATGGTCAGAATGCTAAAGGCTCTTATGATTACAATTATAAAAAAAGCGATCGTTCTGACCTGTCATTTGCAGGTTGGAATTATCAGGCTCTAAAAGCTGCTTATGGAGCGGGCTGTGCAGAAGAGGGCTTAGCTCAAGCCATCTCTAAAAGTGTAGAGTGGCTGAAAGTCCAGGGCGGCTCAAATGATGATGGTAATGGTTTTCCTTATGCAATAAAGAATGGTGCAGCATCAAAAAAGGGGAAGCATACGATGCGAGCCGTTGGTGTTCTTTGTCTGCAGTTATTTGGTGAAGGACAGACTTCGGAAATACGCGATGAAATTGAGACTATTGCGACAACTGACTTAGAGAACTTGAGTTGGGCCAAAGGCATCAAAGGAAGTCTTTACGGATGGTACTATGCCACACAGTGCATGTTTCAGAAAGGTGGTACTAAATGGAAAGCCTGGAATCGTAAATTTCAAAAAGAGCTTGGCAACAACCAAAACCCAGAAGGTTATTGGGAGTACCCGAAAGGTCGTGGTTCTGGACCTGGTGCTAATCCGCAGTCATTGGATGGCAGGATTTACGCAACAACTCTCTGTGCGCTTATGCTGACTGTTTATTATCGTTACCTGCCTTCGACGAAAGGCGCGATTGGCGGCAAAGCGACTAAGAAGAAACCGCAGGTCACTTTAGAAGAGGATGAGGGACTTAACCTCATTGATTAATAAATTTTCCGCACACGCACAAAACCGAGGCCCGGAAGAACATGTTCTTTCGGGTTTTTTATGGATCATTACTCTCCAGATGAATTGTTTTTATTCGCTTCCGGGTTTAACACTCCAAGCTAGCGTCGTGATATAAAAAACGTTCCCGTCTCCCGTTCTCGATATTCGTGTAGGTGTACGATTAACGAGTAGGTGAACGTGTAACTAATATCTCTTAGCTTGCTGTGAGTGTAGTTTTTCTTAAATCTTTGAGGGTTAGTGATTAATTGTTGAATCAAGGGGGTGGGAGGACAGTATTCTCAAACCTGTACGAAGATAATAGCTTTGCTTCAGCCTATTTTACAACTCATTGTTGAAAGTATAGCTTTCTCCGTGTTTTGAGCCTCTTAAGATACTGTGCATAAAGCTGACATGGCCGTCCGTAAAGGCAATATTATAACGTCCTAATTTTTGATCGTGATGCTCAAGGTTTGACCAAGGTGTCTTGGACAGGAACTGGTACCAAGCTCCTCCTTCATACAAGGAAATCATTCTAGTGGGATCTTTAACTTTCGCCATAAAAGCGGTAGAGGTTAAATTATTAGCTGAAAAGCCATTGTTAGCATAATAGTCAGTTCCGTAAGTTTTGGACCACACACCGCCGAAATTTGCCGAAGGGCACGTGGCCATTGCGACATTTTCTGTATCATTGTGATAGCCAAGATACTTGTTGAGATATTTTTTGGATACGGTATATTTCTTATAGTAATTATGAGTACCCGGATTGCCCACCCATGAACATACGCTGCTCCACCTGGGCGGGACGCGTCCTTTGTTATCTTTGACGTATAGACTCAAGGCGACATTCATCTGTTTCATATTGCTGCCACAGACAGCGATGCGGGCAGTTTCTCTGGCTTGCCGTAATTTTGGCAACAATATGGTCATTAAAATGCCCATTATGGCAATAACAACTAATAATTCAAGAAGTGTAAATTTTCGTTTCATCATCATTCTCTACAAGTTTCATTTTAGTTCCAATGCTCACTTTGTAGTTCCCGCGATGAGTAAACTGTTACGGGATTTTTCTAAAAAAACAGATTTCTTCAGGAATATCTGTGTAATCATCTTATGCAGATTCTTCTTCAATCTGTAAATGACAATTACCAGATATTGCAACTATGTGAGATCTCTACTTGAAAGGAAAATTAATTATTTGAAATTCTCACGCAGAGGCGCGAAAGCGCAGAGATTATTCTTATGTAAGCTATTTACTTAAATATATTTGAGACTACATGAATAAAGAGATGATTACCATTCTTTATTGTGAATTCCCGCGTCTTCGCGCCTACCTCAGGTACCTGTTCTTGCTGCGCAATTCATCTTGTCCGCGTGCGATCTAAAACAGCCTTTGGATAATCTAAGTTCTAGAAGAGTTAATCTATAACTTTAAAAAGATTCTGCTATAGCGGGAAGAATTATAGTTCACTGTGCTTAACATGACAAAGTCACACAGAAAATGCTGTAGTTCCCCCAAGTAAATATCTCATTTCATAGAACAAAATTTTTGATCGAGTTAACCGTTTCGCCCATTATTGTAAATGTGGCTTTAATTTTTTTAGTATGACTATGAATAACAGACCGAACGATAGGATGATTCCTAAGCTCTGTAAAGAAGTATTCCGTTGAGAGCTCTTTTGCTCAGCGCAGACTTCACTTGGTTCCTCGATTATCTTTTCTCGGTGGGAATTATCTTTCTCCACATACGGACCTTGTAAGAAGGCACCGGTTCCAATTAATGGTGGCAGCATTTTGTCTTCTACAGTTGATTGGTTTTTAAGAGCCTTTTCCCAGTCAAATTTAATGAGCAGATCCAAACCCGGGTTTTGACTTTTAATTTCACATGAACAAGCGCCGGTTAAATAAGTCCCCTGATCCTTAATGTTTTCGGAATTAATACCTTTACCCACTAGAGGTGCCAAAAAGCGCCCGCGGCCAAATACCGGGAAGACAATAGTTTCTTTTATGTCCGTTAAGTCAGCTTCTATCGCCAGTAGACTTGCAATGAAATAACGTTCTTTTTTTGAGTGTCGCGGGATCTGTAAATACGAGAATTTCAGTTCAACTTTTTCTGAAGCAAGAGACTTTTCGGCCGCACGAAGAGACTCCTCGAGAATCTTTTCTTCGGGCAGTTCATCGCCTGTGGTCAATACCACCCAGACTACAGAATCGCCAGCTATTATTCTTTTAACAATTTCGTCACGGGCAGGGGAGTTGATCAGTTCGCTATATGAGAAGTTTTCGACAGCCTCAGTAAAGAAAGGAGACTTGCTATGCGGATAGTAGATCTTCACCTCTTCTGCAGACCCTGCTTTTATCTCAATATTGCTCTTTTCATTTAATTCATTAAGTGATAAAGACGCGGGCAGTTCCAGAGTATAATTGTCCGCCGTCCAGCGCTCTAAGGCATAACGAAATACAGGGGTTTCACAAGTCGCGGCAGTGAATCCGCCAAAAATCAGAGGCAGTATAAAAAGTATTTTTCTCATAAGCTTATTTCCTTAAATTCAGGGTACGGGACGGAAGACTAAGCTTGATTGAATCTCCAAATTACAGGAGCATCCTGAGCTGCCTTCTGGCATCATGACTAAACCACCGGCCGGGATGGTATTCAGCCAACAGCTGGGGCGATTTGAGGTAGTAAAGTTAGTGGCCGAAAATTTATCCTTGATGATCGCGAAGCGGGGGTGCCAACCACGCCAGAACATCATATTTTTTGAGGTGGAAATGGTGCCGCACTTTGATCCTCCGCGGTTCCAAACCCAGGATTCTTTTTGCACACCTGTTTTTATGTTATAGGCTTTTTCTGCGAGATAAAAGTAATCTCCAGAAGCCGCACCGTGTAGAGTGATTTCGCCATGGGTGCCATTTTTGTCTTGATCCCGCGGTTTAAAACTTTGGGTCCATACTTTTTTACCGGTATCGGTATCATAAGCCTCTACATCAAAGTAATGGTATTTCCCTTCAGTACGCGAACCGTATACCAGAAGTCGCTTATTCTTAGCAGTCGTATAAAGTGTATGCTGTAGTTTCAACTCCTTCAGTGAGACCCGCCATTTGACCTTTAGGTTACTAGCATTTAAGGCTACCAGGTATAGGTCATCGCCGGTCATATCTACGAGTTTTACATGTCCATCGGCCCAGGCCCGATATTTATAATTCTTGCCATGCTCATAGGCATCGCCGTACTCTTTTTTGGAGTTTTCGTAGATAGCACCAATTCGGGCTGTCCGGTTTTCAACAAAAAAGACTGAATCATCAATAATAGCTATACTGGGAGTGATGATGACGCCCTGGCCGGCGTTATACAATCCGCGTAGTTTCTTAGTCTTTAAATCATAATTGAAGAGTTTTTTTGAGCAGATAAATGATTGCCTCGGCTGCCAGGAAATGGAGTAGGAGTACTTATCATAATCCCAGCTATTGGCGCCCACTTTTGTTTCACTGCCAAATAACAGTCCTTTATGAACTGCTGTATAACACCAATCGCCCTTTTGCCCGGGAACTTTGAAGACATGTTCGGTTTTTCCTGTTTGACCATCGAGCAGTAAGCAGGTCTTAGCGCTGGCTGTCAGCAATTTATTTTCAAAAGCGGCCATATTACTGCTACCTTTTAAGGCACTGAAGCGGCGTGAATCAGGAATGTCCCGTTCCCAGAGGATGGTGCCATTATAAGCATCCACTCCACAGAACCAGTTATTGCCGGTAACAAACATGCGACCTTGTTTGTATAGCGGTGCACAAGTTCGATTATGCCGGTCAATCATGTTGCGCGGGCCGGGTTTTCCAAACCATTGCATGACAAGCTTAGTGCCGTTCGTTTCATCCTCACTACAGGCGCTATTGGCGGAATTCCCATAAAAGTGTGTCCAATCTCCAGTCCCTTTTAGAGCAGGGCGTTTAAAAGTATTACCGTTGAGGGTTATATAAGTTCCGCCTTCAGGACGCAGGACGCGCTTGGCTTCGCTGTCATTAGTATGTGGTGGCACTCTCAGGTCAAAGACCATATTGAAGAAGTAATCACTGTAGGGCAATTGCATGGTTGAACCGTGCTGAATTTTAATGCGTCGCTCCAGGCCTGAGTTGAACACTTCCTGAATCGCTGCCTGGGCTAATTTTTGATCGGCTTCCCGAATGATAACAGTAAACTGACTGGTGGACGCCAAAGCTTTGGCAAGCTTAAGGCCGCGCTTGGCGCCGAGTATAAGGCAGTAGCCTTTTTTTGTACCGTGTTTAGCAAGTAACTTCTGTGCAGAGCGTATTGCCGATTGGCTGATGGGTTTACTTACTTGTCGTTTCACCGCAGTGAATCTGGGAGAGACACTCCCACTGCTAAAGCAATAGATTTTACCTTTATCGGTACTGACTAAAAGTTGACCTCTGACAATTGCCAATGAGTAGGCGTCGCCATCGACTTTTGCTTCCCATACTTTTTTTGCCGTCTTGAGTTCAAAGGCAGTGACTGTATTTCTGCCGCCTCGAAAAGAATATTCAAGATTATTGATAGAAGAATAGGGGTAGTCATCATTAATTGAAGTGCGTACTGTCGTGGCAACTCCGCCGCGTCGCACCAGGGTGTCGAGCCATTCTCCTTTCGGAACTCTGCCGGTAGGAGTATAAATGCGGCCAGCGTTCTCCTGCAGGTAGCCTTGAGCAGAGCGTTTAAGAGCTTGAATACTTTCGACCTTGCCGGATTCGAGATCAAGTTTCCCATAAAAAACACCTTGTATGGGGAATATTCCGGCACAGAAAAAGCCTTTAAGCTCATCTGTTTCAAAATCTTTTGCAATGAGAATGCTCGAGCGAATAGGGAATAAACTGATTAAGTGTCCATTGCCGCCGACTTGTGTTTTATCTTCGACCGGACGGGTCTTCCATAGTAGCTTGCCGGTATCTTTATGGAGGCTGTAGATCATGCCATCATCAGAACCAAAAATGATCTGCTTGCCCGTGCAGGTCGGAGCCAGACGAACCGGTCCTTCACTAAAAAACTTCCATTTCATTTTTCCGCTGTCTAAATCCACACAGGTAACTGAACCATCTGCAGACGAGGCAAAATAAACTTTTTTATCGATAGAAACTACATGATAGGCTCGATCATAAACGACTCGCGCCTTTAGAGTTTTGCCTTTATAGACATTTTTGACAGCGGGTGCCGGCCAGGCAGGTTCAGGTGGGTGGGCTGCAGTGTAACACCAATTGACCTTCAAGGGGAAATTCACCTTAGTTGAAGTTCCTCCTGAACGACTGCTATCCGACAAATAAGTCGGCCAGTCAGCTGTGCCTGCAATAATATTGAGCTTCTGCTCCTCCACCTTAAAGTCTTGTGAAATGAGTACTTTATATTCTTTAGTAAGTAAGTGCGCAGTGTATTCTCCGGCCTTATCGAGACCCTTTTCATTTATGCTCGAGCCCTCAACTGCTTTAGCCCAAGACCACCATAGAATCGGTTTCCCTTTCTTTGGAACTTTGTTTCGGGGGTATATGCCTACCCAGTTGCCCGATGTGCCTGAAGTAGCTTTAAAAGAAACTGTGATTGGCTCACCCGGGAAATAACTTATCTTATTGGTGGTGAGGCTCATCTTTTCAGTAGGGGCTGCCTGTGTATAGACCGCAAACTGAAACAATATAAATAAACATGTAAAGAATCGTATCATCGTGCTTCTGAAAGTATTCCTATTTTTTTTAATAAAATTTCTTGTTAGAGCACTTATGGAGGAAAGCTTGCTGCCTAAAAGAGGTCTTTCTATCAAAGTAACTAACGTCCAGTAGTTCCCACAAAGTCCCAAGTGTTACATGAAGAGTTACTTTTTTGCCGGTATTTGTTCATTATACCGCTTCCCGTCCCAGTTTTGAGTCATTTTTTCTATTGCGTTGCCCCAGACACCGTCAAAGCTTTGTTCATCGTCAGATAAAGTAAATTTAAAGGGGCCGCTTCTGCCGCCAATATGTGTCCAGGAACCTTGCAAAATATTATCTTTTAAGACACCTTCCAAAGAGCCACGAGACTGTCCACCGTTATACGTTCCTTTGTAGAGGTTTTCTTTCACTTTTTGAATCCAGGTATAACCGTAAGTTGTCTGCCAATAACCGCCAAAGCTTTGTTGCTTATGTTCGACACGCTTACCCAGCCAGACGATAGGGCGTCCATTTGGTGTTGAATTCCACATACCGTCAAAGGTGGCAGCATCTTTTGAGAATGCGAAGGACATGTCACCACTATTGCCTCTATCGCTGTTCCATTTGCCCTGTAACACATTATCTTTAAACTCCGCTTCAAACCTGCCGGAATATTTTGAGCCTTTGCCATAATAACCAATAAATATATTGTCGACTTTGTTCTTAATGGTCATTTCGCCATAAGAAGTCCGCCAGACTCCAGCCACCACAGCAGCGTTGACCTTTTGCCACTCTTGCAATTCCAACGAATCCAATGATTGCCCTGCAGTAACAGTTTTACTTTGCCCATTGGCAGTACTCATTTTTACCTTTCCTTGTGTAACCCTTAAGCGACTCGACCGCTTATCGTAGGAAAAGCTAAAGGCAGTTCCCAGCACGGTAATTTTTGCGTCGTCTGTAGTTATGGTGAAGGGGTTCTTTTGGGGAGTTACTTCTGCCGAAATTTCGCCGACTTCCAGACTTAGACTTTTTCCTTTGCCCGGCAGAACTGCGAGTCGACTATTGCGCTCCATGACCACCAGACTCTTATCATTTGAGAATCTTAACTTCACCGGTCCCGTATCGCCTACCAGTAGTTCATCTCCGGGGCGTAACTCATTTAATTCGCCGACAGTTTCACCGGCGCGCATGATTTTGAGGTTTTCATGTCCTGCAGTAAGTATAAAACTACTTTGTTCATTCTGCGGCAACAACAGAATTCCGGCGACAACTAAAAGAGCCGCTAAGCTCAGGACTATTTTTTTAAAGCTTATGAATTTAGTTGGCGGAGTATTATTCTTCTTCAGGCTCTCCATAAATCCCGGTTCTATATAGGTTTTCAAATCCAATTGAAAATCAACATGAGCCAAATACTGCTGGTAGGCCTCCGGCGAACTGTCAATATACTCTTTAAGCTGCAAGCGCTCTTGCTCACTGGCCTTATCGTAGAGACACTTATCTAAAAGTATTTCCATTTTTTTATTCATGTAAAGTGACTTTGTTTTATACAGGTTTTCAGTGCTGATCGCAGGCGGTGAAGTTGAGTGCGCACCTGATTGTGTGTTCGCTTGAAGCGCTTGGCTAAATCGAGGCAGCTGTAGTTTTCGTAATAGCGCAGTAGCAGCAGCGATTTATGATCTCTTGGTAATTCATTCAGACAAGAAGACAGCGCTTTTTCCTTTTCTTTGTATTTGGAAAAGTCATATGGAGCAAAATAATCTTCCGCCAAGCTGTCCTGGTTCTTATCTAGAAATTTGCGCTTGCGCAGAAACTGCCGTTTCGAATGAAGTATTTTATTGCGGGCTATGGTGATGAGCCAAGCGGTGAATTTAGAGTCTTCTGAATTAAAACTTGCAAATTTCTCCCAGGCGACGGTCACCACGTCCTGTAGAATATCTTCAGCTTCACTTATATTTGGATGCTGGCTGCAAATATAGCGAAACAATGAATTTTGCGTTGGGGTATACAAACGCAAAAATTCCCGGTGTAATTCTTCTGGTGGCGTCATCAAAAATTCCTCTCTTATTCTAAGGAAGTTCCCGCACCCTAAGAATTGTTACAAAAAAAATATATTTTCTCCAATTTTTAATTAATTGCTAATGTTCCAAATTATCGCCTTAGTGTGATATAGAGTATCCAAAGTTTTTTAAGGCATCACGCGAAGGGCGAAATAGTGCCAGCCATACTGTTGAAAATGGCGAAATAGTGCCACAGGCGGTGTATTTGCCGAATCATTAAAAGTATGGCCCGTCCCATGCAATGCTATTAAGTTTCTCCCAGTATCTCTCATTTCTATACGCCTCGGTACCGGTGAGGTATATTGAAAATGTCGAAAATACTGGACTCAGTCAAATGTTGACTGACTCAGACATCACTTTAAAGTGGGTAGTTGTCAAACAAACGCGGAATTTCTCCAGCCATGTATAAGGTAGCGAAATGAGTTGAAAGGAACTGTCGTTCTGGTCGATTGTCAGTATGAAAGACAGGTCGTCATTAAAGCGCAAAACTACAGAACATTTTTTTTCCTTGGCAAACTGCTGTAGAGATCTAAGACGACCACTTTTGCCAGCTTTTACTTCAACAGGAATAACTCTACCTTTGAGTTCAATAACGTAGTCAATTTCTGCCGCCGAGCCACTTTTTTCTCTGACCCAATAATGCAATTGCGGACGCTCAAAAAAAATCACCCATATAAAGTAGGTGCTGACCGACAACTTGTTCTGCCAGTGTTTCCTTATTGATCAAAATTAGATCATCATCAAGGTCGGTTAATTTCAGCCCATTCGCAATTAGCATCAAACCACAATCCAGGAAAAGGTTCTTAAATATTTTTGCCTTTCTTTCTGCTGCTAGAGGCACACCGTTACTGGAAGAGTGAGTAATGGCTGTTGCCAGCCCAGCCTGACAGAGAAGGTCATAAGCTTGCTTGATTTTGTAGGGACGTTGATCAGGAAATAGTTGCGAATATTTGAATTTTTGAGCGACACAAAATGGTAACTGATCATAAACTTACTGAAGTAACAGTAAATCAAAGCGATCGCAGTATTTACTAAAATCGTCGCGGTAAATTTTAAGGATTGACTAATTATTTCACTTTGGCGGAAATTGCCACTTTCAATCCAGCTTTTTATACTTTCCGGCATGGCCCCGAGATAAAGAAACTTAAGAAAATAACGGCGGATTTTTTGATGAATGCTTTCAGGTAATTCATCGCCGAGCTGGTATTTCAGCATGAAATTAAGTAAGCGTTGCTGGTTTGCAGCCATAAGAAATTCGCGGAAGTTGAAAGGTAAGAGATACATATACTCAATACGTACGACGGGCATAGAAAAACTATGATTGGCTAAAAGAAACTCTAAAAGAGAACCTGTAGCAATAATATGAAGGCCCGGACGATTTTCATAAAAGTAGCGTAAACGGGCAAATACCTCAGGAGCAGCTTGAACTTCATCAAGAAAAATTAAGGTGTCGCCATCTTTGATCTCAGTATCGAATTCGATTTCAAGTAAATTAAGACATTCGTTAATATCTTTTTCAAAAATCCGGTCAAGTTGTTGTTTTTCATCAAAATTTGTTTCGATAAAATTCTGAAAATTTTCACGACCGAACTGCTTTGCCAACCAGGATTTACCGACTTGCCGGGCACCGCGGATAATCAGGGGCCGCCGTGAACTTCGCTGCCGCCACTCTTGAAGGTACACTATTGCTTCACGCTGCATAAAATCGCCTCGTATGTTATTAAACAAAATCCAAGATAGAATTTGTATTAATACAAGATTTGGATTGTTGATTTTGAATTTTTATGGGGTTATTTTTTGATTAAGTTTGAATTTTTATGCGGCTATAATGTCTCTATGGGCAAGGATAGTAGCCCGAAGTGGAACCATGTAAACTACAGTACTTCGTTAGTTTTTTCTAGTACATTGGCTTAGACGCAAGTAAGGGAGATTTATCATGCGCAAGGCACGTCAGAAAATGAATGGCGAAATTGTGCCAGACACAATGCTGAAAACGGCGGGTGCCACAGGCGATGTATTTGCCGGATCATCAATAGAAATAAATAGCCCGTCCCATGCAATGCTGTTAAGTTTCTCCCAGAAGCTATCATTTTTCTGATATCCTTAAAAGAAATAAAAGCCCGTCCTCAGCTTACCAGTCGTAAACCCCTCCAAAAATTAGTATCTTACCTGCCGAGAAAGTACTTTACCATTAGATCTTTTAGATTTGCTGAATCATAATCCATACAATTGATTATTGTAGAGTTTGCATTTTTGCATTCAATTCTGTATATGAAAAACATGTGGGATAATTATTATATGAGTTCGCTCTAAAAAGGTCCCATCCAATAAGAATTCTGCATGCCTCTAGATTTTATTGAAGAAATATTTATATGAAAACTTATATTAGCTTTTATATTTTAGTTACTTTAAAATTGAGAGTTAATGGGTTTTTGTTAAGAACAGTTTGCTGAATTATTTAGTAATCTTGACTTTCATATACTGATTCGTCTAGCTCTTGGTATTTATGATTTAGAAGGAGTCCTTTTTTGTCCAGCGACTCTTTTTAATTTTCAAAATCGGATACTTACTCATTTTAACGAAAGTGGAGAAAATCTTCTTAAAGGTGTGTTTGATCAATCACCGGATCATGAAAAAAGAACAGGATTCTTAGGTCGCCTTTGTTTTGGCTGCAGACAGTAAGGCTCTTTTCCCTCAAATGAACTCAATTAGTTTTTATAAGGGCTTTCATTCAAGACGGTAACAACAATCGGGCAAATATTGAGAATCAACTGGGAATTCAAGGGTATCTTCCCGTCAAAGGCCGGCCCAATAAAATGGATCTTGAACGTGAGACTTCAGAAGAATTCAAAACCGTACGAAAGCAGCACCCCGCAGTTGAGTCGGTAATCAATAGTCGGTAATCAATACATTGGAAAGTCATGGGCTGGATAGGTGCCCTGATAAGGGAGAAGAACATTTTGAACGATACGTATCAATGGCTTTAGTTTCCAGTAATGTTCACCGAATTGGTGCTATCATCATGGCGAGAGAATTAGAAATCGAAAGAAAGGCCGCCTGAGTTAAATTAAAATATAATCAAGTCCGAAGTACTCGGAGGGTATCGCCTATCTATCTGAAGAGCTGCTGGAAGAAAAAAGTTAAAAGCACTCTTAAAAATTATTCAAAAGGGCAAAATCAGGTCCTCAAAAATAGGAAATCAAAAGCAAGAAGTAGCTCAATAGTTCATTTAGCCTATTTTCGGACAAGCACTAATTGGACACTTTGAGATACAAATGTCAGACAATTAGATCAAGGTAAAATCTATTTCTAAAAGTTCTTTTAAAACTTGGCCGTAAGCAACCTTTTAAATCTGTTATTAGCACTTGTAGGTTTTGATAGTTCTCTGCGTACAACTGTCGTTAAAGTGCTAATAATTGCTTAAATAAGGTTCGAAAGATGAAGTGTGGGAAAGTTATATTTTTATTGGTGCTCTGTCTTATTATGAGTTCTTGTGACTCTAAAAATGGTGCTACAGACAATTTTACTCTAAAGTTTGGTCACTTAGCTAGTGAAAGCAACACTTGGCATAAGGCGGCTTTGAAATTTAAAGAGCTCGTTGAGGAAAGATCTCAGGGCAAGATTGAAGTCAAAGTTTATCCCAATTCCCAGTTGGGTAAAGAAATGGATCTTATAAACAGTATTCAGCTGGGAACAGCGGATATGACGATTACCGGTGAAAGTCTGCAAAACTGGGCTCCCAAAGCAGCTCTTATGGCAGTCCCTTATGCTTTCCAAAGTTCATCTGAAATGCGTGCAGCGGCCTCAGGGCCTGCAGGTCAGGAGATTTGTCAGGAAATCACTGCTAAAACTGGACTGGTACCTCTGGCTTGGTTCGAACGTGGACCGCGTCACCTAACAACAAATCGCCCGGTAAAAAGCCCTGAAGATTTAAAAGGTCTTAAAATCCGTGTTCCAAATGTACCGATTTTTGTTAAAGTCTGGGAAGAGCTTGGAGCGAAACCAACTCCAATGGCCTTTAGCGAAGTCTTTACGTCTCTTCAACAAAACACTATCGAAGCTCAGGAGAATCCTCTTGATTTGATTGACAGCGCTAGTTTTTCTGAGGTTCAAAAGCATGTCAACCTTACTGCCCATGTTCGAAGCTGGATTTATGTAGTTATCGGTGAAGAAAAGTTGAGCAGTATGCCAGCAGATTTACAGGCAATTGTTCTACAGGCAGCAAAAGATATGCAAGATTATGAAAATAAGCTTTTCATAGAAGAAGAGAAAAACCTTAGAGCAAAGCTGGAAAAGTCTGGCATGACTATGGTGGATGCAGATCAGGAAGCTTTTGCAGCCAAGGCTCGTGTTGCAGTTTTGAAATCTTTAAATGAAGAACAAAGAACTCTTCTAGAGAAGATTAATGCCCAGAACTGAGAAACTGAAAAGTGGCGTTAATTTCCTGTTAGACTGGTTGCAAAAGATCTTTAATACAGCAGCAATTGTCTTTTTGCTGGGAATTGTTTTTGTCGTCCTTTTTCAGATCTTTGCCCGTTATGCTTTACCAAAAGCTCCGGTTTGGACAGAAGAGTTATCGCGCTTTTTGTTTATTTACACAATCATTTTTGCATCGGCATCGGTGATTATTCAGGAGCGACATGTCAATCTTGAGCTATTTCAGCACCGCTTATCTGAAAAGTGGAGTTTGCGTTACAAGATATTCTTTCACTTACTGGTAGCAGTTTTTAGTGTGGTCTTACTGCAATATGCCTGGAAGTACGCTTTGATAGGCAAGCGCCAGACTTCTCCTGCTATGGGGCTGAAGATGAGTTGGATATTTGGTTCCAGTTTTGTTTTCTTTGTTTTGGTCTCGCTGAGTACTGTTTTACTGGCTATTAAAGACAGTTTGACGCTTATTGAAAAGAGGGGAGAGTGACATGGAGATTACTGTACTCCTTGGAGTATTTGTAGTTCTGCTTTTTGCCGGTTTACCGATTGCCTTTTCATTGGGGATATCGACTGTCAGTTATCTGTTTATAGCCGATATACCACTAACAATTTTACCACAAAGATTTTTTGCCGGCATGGATTCTTTTATACTGCTTTGTATACCCGGATTTATCCTTGCCGGCAATTTAATGAATGCCGGTAATATCACTCATCATATTATAAAATTCAGTGATGCCATGTTTGGTCATATACGTGGAGGACTTGGCTTAGCTAATGTTGGCGGTTCGATGATCTTTGGCGGCATTTCAGGAACGGCTATTGCCGATACAACGAGTATTGGTGCAGTGATGATTCCGGGTATGTCAAAACGCGGTTACGATAAACCTTTTGCCGCTGCAGTTACGGCAGCTTCATCGACAGTTGGACCGATAATTCCACCAAGTGTTCCAATGATTATCGTTGGCTCTTTAACCAGTATTTCCGTAGGGAAGATGTTCCTTGCGGGTGCAGTTCCGGGATTGCTTTTAGGCGGTGCTATGCTCTTGACAACCTATATCCTTTCCAAGGTCAAAGATTACCCCAAAGGCGACAAGTTTTGTATTAAGAGACTATTTGGTGAAAGTAAGACTGCCTTCTGGGCTTTGCTTTTGGTTGCGGTTGTTTTGTACGGCATTATTGGAGGGATATTTACGCCGACTGAGGCATCCATTGTTGCTTCGGTTTATGCTTTGATTGCCGGTGCATTCATTTATAAAACTCTGAACTTTAAAAAACTGCCGGCTATTTTGCTGGATACAGTTCTTGGGACAGCAGCGCTTATGACTTTGGTTGGAATGGCCAATGTTTTCGCCTGGATCCTTGCCAGTGAGAATATTCCGCAAATGTTAGCCAACGGCATTTTATCCATAACAGATAACCCAATTCTGGTCATCTTATTTATCAATATCCTCTTGTTATTTGTTGGTAGCTTTATGGAGACAATCGCGGCCCTGATTATTCTCTTTCCAGCTCTGCTAAAAGTGGCTGAGGGAGTTGGAATGGATCCGGTTCACTTTGGCGTTATGGCAGTATTGAACTTGATGATTGGTTTGACGACTCCACCGGTTGGCGTCTGTTTATTTGTAGCGTCGGAAATAGCCGAGACTCCACTCAAAAATGTGATTAAAGCTTTGTTCCCTTACCTTATATGTAACTTGACAGTTCTCTTATTAGTTTCATATATTCCACAGTTATCTTTATGGCTACCAGCATTATTTGATTAATAATAAAGCCTGCAGTTAGGTGGACAGCAGGCTTTAATTCAAGGTTTAAATAATCACTTCAGTCTTCTCTCCTTCGAGAAGACCTTTCCTGAAGGGCCATCTGGAAGTGATTTCTTCCAGGCATCCAACATGCCTATAAGTTCTTTAGAAACGTCTTTTTTAGTTGCCATTAGGTCATTCTTTTCAAATGGATCGGCGACTATGTCGTAGAGTTCGTAGTATTCGCCTTTTTTACTACTAAGAAGCTTCCAGTTTTTGTAGGCGATAACATAAGAGGCCCAGTGCTCCGGTTTGTCTTTATACGCCGGCCAGGGTGCAGCTATTTTCCAGAAAAGAGGTTTTGTTCTGTCTGTGCTTTTATCTTCTCCTTTAAGAGCTTTAACCTGGCTTATGCCGTCCGGTATATAGTTTGATGGAAGCTTGATTCCTGCTATTTCACAGAATGTAGGAAGAAGATCAACTGCAGAGATAGGTGAAACATCATTAACTTTACCAGCTGCTACTTTTTCTGGCCATCTGACAAGAAAAGGAACACCTATACCGCCTTCCATAAGAGAAGCTTTAAAACCTTTACGTCCGCCAGTGATGCCCATAGCGGCATTGACTCCCCAGCCAGCACCCGATGCGGTGTCGTATTGCAGTTTCAGATCGCCACCTTTAGGGTTTCTTGCCGGACCATTATCTGAACTGAAAATGACCAGTGTATTGTCAGCAATTTTAAGTCTATCAAGAGCGTCTAGAACTTCGCCAATTCTGTCATCGGCATGTGAAAGAACAGAAGCATATATGTTATCTTTTCTAGGAAGGTCTCTAAAACGCCACTCATACTTTGGCTGTGTGTGAAAAGGAGTGTGCGGCTCGTGAATCCAAAGGTTTACAAAGAAAGGTTTACCTTCTTTGTGACTTTTCTCAATGAATTTTACTGTGTGCATGGAGTCTTCATGATAAGGCATTTGTTCGCCTGCACAATTGAAGGCTCCATACTCGTCGTAACCGTACTCAGAAGGAAGCGGTGAGTCAGGAATCATGTTGTTCGCCAAGTGCCATTTTCCATAGTGTGCAGTTCTGTAGCCCGCTTGCTGTAGGAACTTTTGCATCATTGGTGCTTCTGTGTCGAGCCAGTCCGGCATACCGCGTTTTGCATTGCTTGGAACCCAGGCAAAGTGACCATCAATACTGTATCGGGCCGGGAAGTGGCCGGTCATGACAGCAGCTCGGCTTGGAGAACAAACACCACTGGCAACAGTGAATCGATAAAAATCTGTACCTTCTTTGGCTAGACGGTCAATATTTGGAGTTTTTATGTATGGATGACCATGACAACTCAAGTCACCCCATCCCCAGTCATCAGCAAAGATAAAAATTATATTTGGCTTATCGGCAGCAGTTAGTATTTGCTGAAAGAGCAAAAGCAGGAGAGTCAATTTTAACTTCATTTAGATTTCCTTTGACGTTATTTATAGTAATAATCCAAATTCTGTTGGAGGTCGCTACAGATTTTTTAAAATAAAGATTTGTCAAAATCGATGATTGGTTTGTGGCGCTGGAGAATTTAGTTATTAATCCAGTTTAATATGCTTCTGACAATTGGTTTTGTATGAACTTTAATAATCGTGTGATTACCAGAATATTCTTCAAATTTTGTGTGTTGATTCAGCTCTATTAATGAAGTGGCAATATTTTGACAATAATGAGAATTAGACCGTTCATCTTTAGAGCCATGTATGAAATAAATTGGCGTAGCACTCAGGCTGAATATTTGTTTGTCAGAAAGGAGAGATACGCCAGATAAAGAAATAAAGCCATTTATTTTGATCTTACCTAATGCTAAAGCTTTTGAGCCAGTCATACTTCCTTTCGATAAACCGCAAATGTATATACTGTCATGATTAAAATTCTTATTTTGTTTTAAGTGCTGAATGAGCTTTAGTAGTCTTGTTTCAAGTTTATTCGGTGACCAGGTCCCCAGACCCCAAGTTGGGAAAGCCATATGAATACCGAGCGTTTTTGCTTCTTGTGAAAACCAGTACTGATATGATTTGAAATTACCACCTGAACCATGGAGGAATATTAATAACGGGGCGTCTTTTTTACCATCTAAATACCAATAGTGTTTTCTATCTGTTAGCCATGAATCCATAAGTATGGAATAGTTTTCTTTAAATAAATTTGAGGCTTCTATTTCATGGTATTGTTGAGCTAATATACCAACTTCTTGCAGAGACTCTTTTTCGGCTTTGGTGTAGCCAAGTTGTTCTCCGATATTCAAAATTTCACCTTCTGGAATTCCTTGGAACCATGGAGTAGAAGGAGTCTCAAGAAATTCAGAAGTTAATAATCCATTTGCATTTTGAGAGCCTGTTATCGGAAGTAACCATGTGTATGGATAGAGACAGCATAGCGAGATTAAGAGTAATGGTCTCTGGTTATTTGTAGACTTAAGTATAAAAGAAAGACAAGTGAATAAAGTCGCTGAACTAAGGCCCAATATAGTGAAATGGAGAGCTTTCAGAGACATAGCAATTAGGCTTAAAATAAAAAATGTTAGTGCAAAGACACGCAGGCTTGCACCAATGATTGCTCTAGTTATAGTTTCTTCTTCGTTCATAGATCAAATAAAGCGTCTTTTTCGCAAAAAGTCTTACCTAATTTCGGCTGTATTGGAGCACCGCAAGAATACTTGATTATGCCGCATTGGAGAGCGGCGCTCCTGAGAAAGGGAATCTTCAAAAGAGCATTAATTGTCGATCATCTTCAACGGCTATTTTAATTTTCTTGGCAGCTCTGGTTTTGCCATCCATCTTGAGGGCAGATTCGATTTGCAGTCGAGTGGATTGCGGAACTTCGGAATGCCAGCTGATTTTAGCAGCTTCATAACTGGCGACGCACTTACCATTTAAATAACAAAGCTTATTGCCGCGGCGTGCAGGTACTTTTGATTGAGTGTTGATTATGCCTTCAAGGTTAGAGGGTTCGATGGCAGAAATAAAAGAGTAATGTTGTTCTGAAGAGTCTTTGAACTTACGTAACTTTTCAACTGCTCCGGGTAGAGCGTACTGCTCACCGCCAACGCCTTTGACAAATCTACCACCACGAATTTCGCCTCTGGCTTCCATTCTTCTTAAGACAGGAACGAGAATCCCCCAGGCAGGAGCACAGTTTTCTCTTTCTAAAAGATCGCGGAAAAGAATGCCATATCGGTGGAGTAGGAGTTCGGCCCATTGCTGACGGCGATTCTCAGGAACTTCTTCACCCAAAACTCCAGGGAAGAGATTCCAGCGACCGGTTGGACTGGAGGTGCGTTGTCCGCGTCGAGAACGAGTCGCTTTCTTTTTAGATATGGGTTTTCTCAAAGAAGCAAAGCCATCGGCTATAACCAGACCGCGGCCGGCCAATTCCCACAAGATGTCTTCGGTTTGCGTTTTGAGTAATCCGGCTTTGATGCGGATGTCTTCGGTGAATAATGCTCCGGATTTTTGCAGGGCTTGGTAAACTTTAGCGGCATCACTTCTTAATGAAGGTTGTTCCTTAGCATGTGCCGGGTTAAGTAACCATGGAATATTTTCACGTAAACAGATCGCTACCGGTGTGGCGGAGTTAAGTTTTGCAGTCTGACTTTCTTCATTGTTGGTTATTAATTTCAGACGACACCAAAGAGTTTCACCATACATGGAGCTCTCATCGAGCCAGTATGATTTGTAGTCGGTGACTCGAGCAGGGAAAATATCTTCCTCCCAACTGGCTGATGGAATTTCAAAGCCTTCCAATTGATCAATGACATTATTGAAGCCTTGCTTACCGCGTAATTGTCTTTCGCCATTGAGTTGATGTCGGTCGAGTAAGTATTTTTGAAAAATCTCAGGTTCTACAGCCTGAATTTGGCGACGCAAACTATCGAGAGTTAAGCGATGAATTCTGGAAAGAAGTCGACGTTCACACCATTGGATATTTTCATCGGGTATTTCCTTTTCTAAATCGGCTAAAATTTCCTGGGGGTCTCTGACTTCTTGACTGTAGTTGCCGCGCAATATGAAACCTTCAACTTCGAGAGCTAGGAGAGCTTGGAAGACATCTGAAAACTTAAGAGAAAGAACTTTGCTTAGTTCGAGTCCAGTGATAGGGCCTGAAATTTCGAGGCGACCGCGAACGACTGATTTTACGGCATCCTCAAAAGTAAAAGGGATATCAAGCGCTGCTGGCAAAGTGAATGTTGCAGTAGGAATGGCGTTTGGCCAGATTGCCTTGATCATTGTCCATCTTTCAACAGCAAAGATCAGAGTTCTGCCTGCAACGGTTATTTTTGACGCACGTCCGGATTCCTCGAGTTTTTCATACCGGCTTTGCCATTCCTGATTGTCTTCAAGAAAGTGAAGTTTCTGTATTAGTAATGTGTCGTGTAATTCATCGGCATTTCTGACAACTGGAGAGGCATCTTCGATCACTCTACGAATCGCTTCTTTATCGAGCCAACCAAGGTCTTTGACATCATCCGGGTTTAATGAACGACGAGTTCCAATAGCTCTGGTACGTCGCTCTTCGGCAGGAGCATCGTCCAGGAAGGCATAGACATTTGCATGAATGAGCTGATAGCTAAAAGGCGAGGGCTCAGTTGTATCGCAGGCATAGAGTTTTATATCGCCGCTCTCGATTTTGCCGAGGACATCGAGCCACATATCGAGATCATTGGCTTCATGTAAGCAGTCTTTAAGAGTTTGAAAGACAAGTGGATGCTCTGTAGGTATTTCTATATCGCCAGTGATGTGCTCCAGACAGGCAGTTGACTGTGGGAATACAGAAGTCAGAAGGTCATCGGCTTTGAATCTTTGCAATGCAGGCGGAACGCGTTTTCCACCTCTTTGACGGAGGACTGCTAAAGCTCGTGTAGCATTCCAGCGCCAGCGGATTTGGAAAACAGGAACTGCTAGTAAGGCTTGTTCAAGTGTCTTTTGAGCGACATTTTTTGGAACCAGAGAGAACATATCTTCCAGAGGGAAGCTTTGCTGTGGACCAAGAGAAAGTAAGAAACCATTTTCATCAGCACTGGCCTGCAACTCGAAATTGAAGCCACGGCAAAAACGCTTACGCATAGCCAGTCCCCAGGCGCGATTGACGCGACTGCCAAAAGGAGAGTGGACTACCAGCTGCATGCCGCCTGACTCATCGAAGAATCGTTCGAAAATGATGTGCTTTAGAGTTGGGACGATCCCCGTGGCATTTACCTGGCTGTCGATGTAAATGGAAGCCTGCTCGGCAGCATCTTCACTCATTTGATAATCTTTGGCAAGTCCTGCTATGAGCTTTGGTTTGAGTTGTTCATTTAGTCTTTCGGCGATGTCTTCACGAACATCACAGAGTTCTTGGCTGAGTTCCATAGTTCTTCCGGGTGCTTCACCAAACCAGAAGGGAATGGTAGCGGCGGCTCCTTGAGCATCTTGTACGGTCATCGTTGTACCGCGGACATGCATAATGCGCCAGGAAGTCGTTCCCAGTATAAAGACATCGCCACGCAGCGATTCTATGGCAAAGTCTTCATTGACGGCGCCAACGAAAGTACCGTCTTCAGTGACAACCCGGTAATCGGCATTTTCAGGAATTGCGCCACCAGAAGTTAAAGCTGCTAATCTAGCGTGTTTTCGAGCTCGAATAAGATTATTAATTCTATCATAGTGAATGTAGGCGCCTTGTCTATTTTGCGGATTCACTCCTTCCGCCAACATAAGGAGTGTGGCATCGAATTGCTCCCGTGAGAGTTCTCTGAAAGACCATGAGTTGCGGCAAAGTTTATAAAGCTCATCGGCCGAAATTTCTTCACAGGCTGCTATCGCGACAATCTGTTGAGCGAGAATATCCAGAGGAGTCTCAGGAATGATGATTTGATCGAGGTTCCTATTATTCACGGCTCTAATAAGTGACATGGCTTCCAGTAATTCATCGCGGGTCACGGGGAAAATACGACCTTTAGGAAGGGCGCCAACGGCGTGGCCGGAACGACCAATTCTTTGCAGGAAAACGGCGATATTTCGCGGCGAACCTATTTGGCAGACAAGGTCGATATAACCGATGTCGATACCCAACTCCAGTGAAGCTGTAGCTACTATGGCTTTCAGTTCGCCATTTTTAAGTCTTTCTTCTGCTTTCAGTCGAATGTCTTTAGAGAGTGAACCGTGATGACTGGTGACGCCATCTTCTCCTAGTAATTCCGCGAGTTGGTAACTCAAACGTTCAGCCATACGCCGGGTATTGACAAAAATAAGCGTGCTTCGGTGCTCTTTAATCTTGTCGGCCAGTTGATTATATATGTCTTCCCATTGTTCATGAGAGCAAAGAGTGCTCAATTCATCTTTGGGAGTATCGATTCCCAAATCCAAATCTTTAAGGTGACCGGTATCGATAATTTCGCAGTTGGCAAAACTCAAAAGCTCTTCATCTGTTTTGCCACAGAGAAATTCAGCAATGGTCGTCATCGGTTTTTGAGTGGCTGATATACCGATGCGAATTGGTTTCCTCTTACAAAGTCGATCCAGTCGAGCCAGGGATAAAGATAAGTGACTGCCTCGTTTATCGCGGGCCAGTGAGTGGATTTCATCGACAATTACTGTTTCAATGCTCTCGAGTACTTTACGGCCTTTCTCAGCCGTCAGCATGAGAAAAAGAGATTCTGGAGTTGTCACCAGTATATGAGGCGGCGATTTGACTATTTTAGTTCTGTCTTTGGCTGAGGTATCGCCAGTTCGCAACATGACTGTCAGTGGATTGAAAAATGTCCCTTCACTTTGAGCTGCCTGATTGATTTCAGACAGAGGATTTTCGAGGTTACGTCGTATATCATTGCTCAACGCTTTGAGAGGAGAGACATATAAGATCTTGATTTCATTTGAAAGGCTACCACTTAGAGAATCGCTCAGAAGCTGGTTGATTCCAGGCAGGAATGCCGCCAGGGTTTTACCAGAACCGGTTGGTGCAGATAATAGAACGTTGTTTCGCGTCGTGATGTGTGGCCAGGCTTTTTGCTGAACCTCTGTAGGTTCTTCAAAGCGTTCTTTAAACCAGGAGTCTATAATCGGATGAAATGTCATAGTCCTATATTAGTTCGTGAATCTTAAGGTGGCTATATTTTATTAGCATAAAAATGGAATTCTTAGCGTGGAAAGATTGGTGCCATTCTGTAAGCTTTTAGAAAACTTTCTTGTTTTTGTAAGTCTTTTGTAAATAAAGTAATAAATGTTTAAAAGTTATTTATTTAACTCTTGGATCTGAATAGATCCAGGCCTATTTTATTAGGTAAGAGCAGAACAGTTTAAGGAATTGTATGACGGTTTCAGGCTTGGCAGCAGTGGCAACGTTTAATGCTAGCGTGAGCGAAGAGCCAGATGTAATAAAGAATATGAACATGGCAGTTGATACAAACGGGTTGCCCCTTGTGCATGTTCCTGAAGCCGCAGGTAGTGGGAAAAAATCTACAGATTACATGACTATGGACGAGCTTCGCAAGATGGATAAAGATGTCCGAAATCGCCGCGATGCTCAGTTTTTTTTAAGTGGTGGAGCTATCAATAGCGCAACAACTTTCATGACTGAAGTTGCCAATCATCAATTTGCCGTGGATATCAGTATCGATGTTGATCTGACTCGTGAAGGCAGTCCGGAAGCAACAATTCGTAAAATGCGCAATATTCTTACCGCTAACAGTTCTATCGCTTCTTCTACGAAGAAGGATATTGCCGTAAATATGATGGCGATGGCAATCATGACAGATGCCAGGAATCAAATGAACAAAGAAGTTAAAAACGAAGCTTTCGGTATACCTCGTACTTTTGGATCAAGAGGAACCGATTTCTCCATGAATATGGGGACAGATAATGTCGCGGCCAATGCTCATACGGATTCAGTGACAATGGGATTCAGGACGACCAGTCGACTTTCGGGTTTACTGGTGAATACTTTTGCTTAAGTAAAACGACAACTTGTAGAAAGGTGGAACAGAATGCAGGTAGGTCAGGTAGACAATAATCACTTTGTACATAGAAGTGATGATTCTTCGAAGATGGCGCAGCACGTTGTGCACTCTGAAGAGAATAAAGCAATGGTGAAGGAAAACAATACAAATATTGTTTTTGAGCTGGGTGCGATGAAAGTGCAGATGCACAAACAGGATCGTACAGAGTTTCAAAAGTCGCACACGAATAGCGATACTGAAACCTTCAGTAAATTGCAGCAGTCAATGATTGACGAAAAGAAAGAACACAATTCAAAAATGGCAGATATGTCGATGGCACAGAAAAAGGTGAGTAACCTTTTTGGTCAGCAATCGGCACCAAGACAGCATATAAATTTGCTGGCGTAAATCAGCTTTTTTCTGCCTTAAATATTTTGAATAATGCTGAAAGAGCAATCAGTGCATAAATTGCATTCAATGCTACTGCTGGCCACGCCTTAGCCAAACTAAGAGTAAACACAAAGAGGCTTGAACCTGTAATGTTGAGGTACTGGTAGAGCTTACTTTTTGCAGTAACCTTCTCGTTACACAAAAGGTAAAATGCCGTGAGGATGCAAATCATGGCAATCCAGCCGAGTATTTCCGTCAGGATGTTCATTTACTCTTTCACACCATAGTCAGTACAGATAGGGCAGTTTTCCTTAATGTGGCCCCGAGCCGGGCAGTACTCTCGGCCATAGAAAATGATCTGCAGGTGAAGTTTGTTCCATTTATCTTCTGGGTAGAGTCTTTTTAGGTCTTTTTCGGTTTGGTCGACATTTTTGCCGGAAGATAATCCCCAACGACGAGCCAAACGGTGAATATGGGTATCAACAGGGAAGGCCGGAACTCCAAAAGCTTGAGCCATAACAACCGAGGCAGTCTTGTGACCAACTCCGGGTAGGGCTTCTAGGGCATCAAAACATTGCGGGACTTCGCCGCGATGTTTGTTGATGATTATTTCTGAGAGTTCAGAAATCGCTTTGGATTTTCTTGGAGATAATCCACAGGGTTTGATAATTGCCTTTATTTCTTCAACATCTTTCATGGCCATATCTTTTGGATTATCGGCCAATTCGAAAAGTGCAGGAGTAATTTTGTTGACGCGTTCATCTGTACACTGAGCAGATAAGAGGACTGCGACTAAAAGTGTGTAAGGATCGGTATGATCGAGTGGGATAGGTGTTTCTGGGTAAAGCTTTTCCAGAATTTCCAGAATAGCATTAGCCTTTTGTTGTTTCTTGGTCAAAATTTTACTCCGCAATTTTTCAGAAAAGTATCATGCTTTGAGACCAACTCAAGAAGGCTTTCTTTAAAAAAAGGTAGCGAACCGGCAAGCCGGTCCGCTACGGGGTGTGTGTGGAAGAGTTGTTTATCTTCTAGGATAAATTTGTATGGTGGGAGCTAGACAACATAACTCACACACTTGCTAAACGGAGGGCTCAAAAGAAACTGTCAGTAGTTTTGTAAAAAAGATGAATCTTTTTCAGTATTTAAAAAATTAGTTTGAAGATGTTAACTGAATGTCATGAATTTAGGAGAAAATGAGCTGAATTCGTGCGAGATGAACTTCTGACGCTTGACTGAGACTTCTAGAAGGTGAATATTAAATTTATATATATTTTTAGGATTATTTCATGTTTCAAATAGGTGCCGCAGAACTTTTTTCTATGCCTGAGCAAAATCTGGTCTTTCGTAATATTGACAGAGTTCGTCAGGAAGTGATGTCTGGGATTGATAGTGCTCCGCAAGAATGGGAACTACTGGTTGTCGATTTGACCAATGTTCACAGTGTGGATGTAAGAGGTATTCAGCTTATTACAGAATTTTATAAAGTGACACGCGATGTAGGTAAGAAATTCATGTTGATTAATGTCCGTGAAGATCTTTTGTGTTACCTGCAACTTTTTAGGCTGCACACTAAATTCCCTATTGGCTTAAATAAGACAAGTGCTCAGCTAAAAGCAGAAGGCAGCCACAACGCTTAATTATTATGAGTGCGCAGACAAATTTCTCGGACCCCTTATTTAATCAAATAGCTCTTTGTCAGTTAAATACAGATGCTGACTTAGAAAGTACTCTTACAGCTATCCTTGGTTTGCAAAAGGTTGGTAACCTTGTTGGTTTTGATCGAAGTCTGTGGGCAAAATTCAGCAGTGGTTTTGTTCCGCCACAACTTTATGATATGAACTTGAGAATTTCTGAGTTGACCTTTTTTATTGCTGGAGATGGTTTGGAAGAACAGCTGAATTCAGTTAAAGATCTACAGTTTTCTATCGATATTATAAGTTTGAGTACTCCGAACCTCTCAGGAGATTTAGCCCCGGTTTCTTTTGTCGAAGAGGATTTTATAGATGGCCGTTACTTAGCAGTGGCTGTCGCTAAGGCTGATTTGTTGGCTTATGTTTCTGGTACCAAAATGATAAGTACAGATAACAAAGTTCAGCTTTATCTGACAGAAGAGATTTACCAGTTAGAGGAAATACTGTCCAACAACAAGTCTAAGATTCAAAGAGGGCAGTACTTTTACCTTCCTTCAGTAGAAAAGCTTGAGGAGCTTCCTGAGTTATTAAATGATATTGAACGAGTTCATTTGTCACAAAATATAACTGGGATTCGTTGCTGATGGAACTTCAAGAAATATTTATGTTGCGTCCCAATTTGGATGACATACCAGTATTTGAGCTGCAGAAACCTTTCAAGTTGCGGAATTATCATGTCGGTGATGAAGAAAATTGGTTCCAAATCTACAAAGCTGCAGATCAATATAACAAGATTTATTCGGCGATGTTTAAGGAATATTTTGGCGCTGATGAAGAGAAGTTAGGCCGACGCCAGTTTTATATCTGTAATGCAGATGACGAGACAGTAGCGACTGCGACATCCTGGTACAATGAAGATTATCATGGCGAAAACCTTGGTAGAGTTCATTGGGTGGCAGTTCACCCGGAGTATCAAGGCATGGGACTGGCCAAGCCGCTTATTTCAAATGTATTGCAAAGACTTAAAGGCCTAGGCCATGAGAAGTGTTACCTAAGAACGTTATCTGTTCGGACCCCAGCTATCTGCCTTTATTTATCTTTTGGTTTTAGACCTGATATACGGAGCGAGGAAGATCTTCAGATCTGGCAAAAGATAGGTCAGCGTTTAAATCATCCTGAAATTACTGGGATCTAAGATTTTTTGAGGCTTCTAAGTTAAGCCTATAGCTGAGCTGGGTGCAACGCCGTGCTTGTCGGTTATTTTCTACACATCTTTGTAAAGCTTCTTTGTGACCTACTAATATGATCAACTTTCTGGCTCTCGTGACTCCTGTGTAAAGGAGGTTTCTTTGCAGCATGACATGGTGTTGATTGACTAGAGGAATAATGACTACAGGGAATTCACTTCCTTGAGATTTGTGAATGGTAGAAGCATAAGCTAGAGTGAGCTGCCCGGCATCGTCAAATGAGTATTGAACAGTCATGGCCTCAAACATAACGGTAAAGGATTTAGCTTTGGAGTCTATATCGAGTATATAGCCAAGGTCACCATTGAAGACATTTTTATCATAGTTATTGGTGATTTGCATGACTCGATCACCAACAATGAAACGCTTTTCTCCAAATTTAAATTGATTCTTGTGGATGCTATTTAGAGATAGTTGCAGCTTTTCATTAAGAGATTCACGTCCACAAAGACCACGATTCATAGGTGTTAAAACCTGGATCTCTTTTGCGCCAAATCCAAAAGTTTCCGGAATTCGCTCATTCATCATGAAGACAATCATGTCTTCAATTTGTTGTGGATTTTGTTTTGCTATCCAGTAAAAATCGCCTGGTTGGTCTTTAGGCGGATTTTTAATATCCGGCATATGACCATGATTGATGTAGTGGGCATTACTGATAATTTTACTGCCTTCTGTCTGACGGTAAACCTGTGAAAGAGTTGTCACTGGAATTTGGCCAGAAGCCAGGAAGTCGTGAAGAACATTTCCTGGTCCAACTGATGGCAACTGATCTTTATCTCCCACTAAGACAATGGTCGCATCTGTCGGAACAGCTGAGAAGAGGCGATAGGCCAGAGAAATATCGAGCATGGAAACTTCGTCTACTATAAGCATGTCACACTTGAGTTGTTTGTCTTCATTGAAGACTGTGCTGTCATCATCTTCACTCATGATCAACATGCGGTGGATGGTTTTGGCTTTGTGGCCGGTTGCTTCACTCATACGTCTGGCGGCTCTGCCTGTAGGAGCGGCAAGGTAAGTTCTGAGCTTTTTAAGTTTGGCTTGTTGGACTATCTCATCGATAGTCGTGGTTTTACCTACACCTGGACCACCGGTAATGATACTCATGCGGTAGAGAAGAGAATTTTCAACAGCGCGCTTTTGATCGTCATTTAGATTGTCATTTACAAAACGCAGAGGTTCTTTGTTGGTATCTATTTTGGGAGTATTGAGCAGAACGACAATTTTTTCAGCGAGTTTTGTTTCTTCCCGGTAGAAGTTGAGCTTATAGATAAACTTTTCTTTTTGACCTTCAATTTCAGTAGCCATGACGGCACCATCCAGTATGGCACGCTGTAGTCCGGACTCTGCATAAGACCGATCAACTCCAAGAATTTCAGCTGCTTGATCGATGAGGTAGTTTTCCGGCAAGCAAGTATGGCCTCTGTCAGAAATCATGCGTAAGCTATGGTCGATTCCAGAAGCTAAACGGAATGTGTTAGTCAGCTCGACGCCCATCTCGCGGGCAATTTTATCGGCAATTGTAAAGCCAATTCCGCTAATATCTCTGGCTAACTGGTAAGGGTTATTCTTCAGAACATCGGCAGTTCTTTCGCCATATTGGTTATAAATACGGTCACAGTAACTGCCGGGGACTCCCTGGCTGCGGAGGAAGACGTCCATTTCACGTCGGTCAGCTTTTTCTTTCCAGACTTCAGCTATCTCATTAATTTTCTTCTTGCCAAGGCCAGGGACCTCACTGAGACGACTGATGTAGTTGTCCATTATGTGAATTGTCTCAGAGCCAAAAGTATCGACTATGCGCTCGGCGGTTTTGGGACCTATTCCCGGGAAGTTTCCAGAAGAAAGATAGCGTACAAGTCCATCGGTATTTGTCGGTAAAATAGCTTTGAAGCGATTGGCTTTAAATTGCTTGCCCCAGTCTTTGTGAGTAGTCCAGTTACCTTTAGCTTCGATAATTTCACCGGGAGAAACGTTTACCAGTGAGCCATTGCCAACAACACAAACTTCTTTTTTCTCTTCAGTGAGAAGCATGAGGACTGCATAGTTAGTATCTGGATTACAAAAAACGACTTTCAGAATTTCGCCGCGAACAGTCTGTTCAGAAAGCGAAGTATTCTCTTCGTGTTCGTGAGACTGCTCAAAGAGTTCATCCATTTTTGCGGGCTTTCTTTTGTCTTTGGCGTACTGCTTCATACAGGAGGAGGGTTGTAGCAGTTGCGACGTTTAGAGAATCAGCTTGTCCGAGCATTGGAATCTTAACATTAATTGTCGACTCTTTAAGCCATTCATCGGTCAGACCATATTGCTCAGTACCGACAATGACGGCCACTGGGCCAGTCATATCAACATCTGTATATAAAGTTTCAGCAGATGGTGTCGCAGAAAGGATGCTGATATTATTTTCTTTAAGGTACTTCAAGCACTCTTCAGTTGAAGTCTCGACAACAGGCAGGGCAAATAGGATACCTGTACTGGCGGTTATAACATTCGGATTAAATAGGTCAGTACATTTGTCGCATAGGATAAGGCCATCGGCCCCAGTACCATCTGTAGAACGAATAATAGTTCCAAGGTTACCTGGCTTTTCAATGGCCTGTGCAACAACTAAAAATGGCGACTCTTCAAGTTCCAGTTCATCGAGCTCTTTGGTAAAGTAAGGAGCAATACCAAGGAGTCCTTCAGGACGATCGCGATAGCTTATTTTCTCAAATACCGGTTTGGTGACTTCGATTATTTTAGCCCCGCGTTCTTCATACAGGTCGATCAGAGCCTGTTCGTTGCTGCCGATGAAGAAGTCTGGGCAATAGTAGAATTCGGTGACTTGCGTCATGTTGTTTGAAGCACGGAATAGACTTCTATAACCTTCGATAATCATCAATTTTTGACGGTCACGGTCTCGTCTGTTTCTGAGTTTGACGATATTTTTTATGCGGTCGTTTTTAGTACTGGTAATGATCATGAGAAATTATTGGCAATCTTAAGTATATCTTCTTTGAGTAAATCCTGGCGCCAGGAGGCAAGAGTCCCGAAATCGAAAGCTAGCTCTTTGAAGTTCCAGGAGGCAATTTTTTTACATGTTGACTTTGTCAGGAGCAAATTGGCAGACATCTGTAAAGCAGCTGCTTTGTCTTGCACCATTTTGTAGAGAGAGTCAGCAAACTTTTCTTCACGCTTTGAAGGGATTCTCTTTTCAATAATAGGCGGCTTTTGATCTTCTTCCAGACTTAGTCCTATATCTACACATTCCACGATGTCGCGACTGTTGAAGCGCATAACATTTGGAGAAATGTCGCGACAACGTTTAAGGTCTTTGGTATTTCTTGGTTTGTTATAGACAATGGAGAATAACGCTTCTGGTGACAGGAAAACTCTTGGTCTTAGATTGAGCTTTTGGGAAATTTTCTCACGCCAGGCGCAAAGCTCTCGAAGAATTGACAGTTGATCGCGATTGAGTCGTCCGGCTCCTTTAATCTGGCGGTAAAGTTTGTGCTCAGGAGTGACTTCATAGAAAGCGTCTGTTTCATAGTTTTGACACTCGGCGCGGTGCCAGTCATTCCGTTTGAGTTTGGCCAGCTTTTCTTGAAGTGAGGGAAAGCATTTCATAAGCCAGATGACGTCATTTGCCGCATATTGTAACTGAGTCGGGCTTAGTGGACGTTTGAGCCAGTTAGATCTCTGTGAACCTTTACTCAGTGCTTCGTCAGTGATGTCTTCGACCATTTTTCCAAAGCTTATCTGGTGGTAATCATTCAGAAAAGCGTAAGCGATTTGGGAATCAAACAAGTTCTTAGTGACTTTACCGGTCATCAAGTAGAACAATATTAAGTCTTGAGAACAGGAGTGAATGATTTTGGCGCAGTCTTCATTTTCCAAAAAATCCCCTAGAGAACTGAAGTCTTTGATCTCCGTAACATCTATTAAATAGTGTTCATCTTCTGTTCCAACCTGAATTAAGGCTGGAATAGGTGCGTAAGTACGAGTCCAGTGAAATTCAGTGTCGATAGCGACATAAGGTTTTTGGGCCAGTTTCTGAAAAATCTGATCGGCTTCTGTTTGGCTGGTGACTAACAAATCATCTTCCCGGTTAAAAAAAAACCGCCCGTAGGCGGTTTTAAAAATTTACTTAGCTGTCTGAGATTTACTCTTCAGGAAGTTCGTAGCGAACTTTACCTTCAGCGATCTCTAGTAAAGCTGTGTCGAGAGATGTTGTGTTCAGAGGAACTTCAACAAGTGGCTTGGAACCGCGGCTTAGTTCACTTGCTCTCTTCGAAGCGAGGTTAACCAGGATGTTTTTATCGCTGATAACTTCTAAAGCTTTTTCGACATATGAATTATTCAAAATTATCTCCGCAAAATTCTCTATTAGATGCTGTAAAATGCCAGTAACTTACTGTGAGATTTTCAGAGCGCAAGTCTGCTTGTTGCATAATTGAAGATTCAATAAAAAAACATCCAAAATAACATCTGTAAACAAACTTTAGATGAAGATTTGTGAATGATTTCTTAAAAGGGAAAAAGAAGATGAGTTGTCAGGGGCTCGAACCCTGGACCCACGCCTTAAAAGGGCGTTGCTCTACCGACTGAGCTAACAACTCATATTGAGTATATTCAGCATAAAAAAGTCTTGAAGTAAGTGGTGAGTTGTCAGGGGCTCGAACCCTGGACCCACGCCTTAAAAGGGCGTTGCTCTACCGACTGAGCTAACAACTCACTTACAGCTTTTTGTGCTGACGGAGAGGATAATAATCTTGTTTGCGATTGTGTCAATCATAAAAAATTAAGAATCACTAAAAAAAGCTATTTTTTCGGTCTGAACTGGCCTTTTTCACAGGAAGAAACGAAGTTTTCGGCAATTGACTTCAAATCTTCCCATTCTGCACGGATACTTTCAGCTTCTCTTTTGCTTATGCAGCCATCATCGGCAGTACTTTTTGAAATGGCCTGCAGCATCTCAGAGAATTCGGTTAAAATTTTCTGAGTTGCAGCAAAAAGAGTTGTTTCATCAGTTTCTTCAGGGTGGACATTTTTGACAAAATAACCGTCTCCCTGGGCACACATCCAACGAATGATGTTATCGTCTTCAGTCAACTCATATAAATGGGCTAGTCTGTCAAGTGGATTGTCGGCAGCTCCGGCATTGTAGCTTTTGCTTTGACACCACTTATAAATAAGCGATGTAGAGAGGTTCATGTCAGCCGCTATTGATTTAGCGCCAACCGGAGTGATTGCTTTTTTAAGTATTTCGTACGATTCCATCTCATCCTTCCTGAAATTGTTTAGCATAAGTTAAAGGTTGAAGAGCGTATGTCAAAGTTTTGTTGGGGAATCAGCTATAGGCTTTTAAGCTGTCTATAGACTTGAAGAGCTCTTCGACTTTTAAGCTGACAGAATCGTCTTCAATCAGAGGCGGAGCATGGTGTGGTTTTATGCGTGCATCTATAACCAAAGACCCGTTACAGCCCCAGTGCTTATGTTTGGTGAATTCTTCCACGCCATAAATGTCATGGGAAGGATTTGAGCGTGTAAAAGCGACCCACAGGAAATTATTAAGGTGTTTTTGACAAAAGCCACTGTCGTCAACCAAAATGATAAGTGGGTAGTCATCTACAGAGATTTGCTTACTCAGTTCAGAACTTAATTGGTCTATTTCTTCACGGGCTTTTTCATGAGATGTGAATTTTGGAGAGTTAATGGCCAGTATGCCCGGTAGAACCAGCTTCACAGAACTAAATTCTTCAGTGAGGTTTAAAGTAGGTTGTTGAGTCGATAAAGCACGGATTTCTTCCCCACAAGCGCTAAAGATGACTTTCGAACCGCTGTTTACGTCTGATCCGGAGTAGTCCAAAGTATCTATAGTGGTTTGAGTCTGGAAATGCAGGTCTCTTCTGAAATCAATGCGTTTTAGAAGGTGAAGTAAGTATTCATCTATATGATGTAAACTCAATTGCTTGTCATCAGCCTCATCAACTATAAAGAGGTACTTTGCTAAAGATAATTGGCCTTTACCGAGAATGGCATTGGCAATCGTCAAGAGTTCCTGTGGACGTTTAGTCTTGCTGTAGGGTGTATAGCGCTCTTCGCCTATAGCCAAAAGAAGAGGGTGGACGCCAGTGGCATCTACTGCGTGAACGCCTTTGAGGCCGTTAATCTCAGTTGGCAGAACAGGTGCTGTCATATCGTGAATGACTTCACCAAATGATGTATCTTCTTGAGGCGGACGACCGACAATTGTAAATGGCCATATGGCATCTTTGCGGTGAAAAACTTTTTCCACTTTTAAGTAAGGGAACTGGTGCTCGAGGCTGTAGTAGCCAAGGTGGTCTCCAAACGGTCCTTCTGGTTTGGTTTCATCAGCAACTGTACCGATAATACAAAAATCAGCATCGGCAGCAATGGTCCAGTCTTTATATCTTGTATGGCGGAAACGGTTACCGCTTAATAGTCCACCAAATGCGACTTCAGGCATGCCTTCTGGTAGGGGCATGACGGCGGAAAAAGTGTTAGCTGGAGGACCACCAACAAAAATAGCCACTCTAAATGGTTTTGATTCATCATTGTGAAGTTTGTGGTGAACGCCAATACCCCGATGAATCTGATAATGCAGGCCAATTTCTCGGTTTATGTCGTAGTTATTCCCGGATAATTGTATCCGGTACATTCCAAGATTTGACTTTAGAGGTTTACCCTGATGATCAGGGGGCTCAGAATAGACTTGTGGAAGTGTAATAAACGGGCCGCCATCATCTGGCCAACCCTTAATAGCTGGAAGTTGGTCGATCTGGGTTTCACATTCCATGACAGCAGCATTGGAGTTGGAGACTTTTTTAGGAAGGCCTTTCCAACCGGTTAGAGCAGCTTTGAATAAGGCGCCAGGATTTTTGACGATTGCAGTGGGATCGGCTTTAGCTGCGAGCAATTTGCAAAGACCATCGTATGTGTCTCTGAAAATAAATTTGGTTCGTTCTGGAGTTCCAAATAGGTTAGTTACACAGGGAAAAGGTGTGCCTTTGACATTTTCAAAGAGAATTGCCGGTCCCTTTTTCTGGTAAATGCGTCTTTGAATTTCAGCGATTTCCAGATTTGGATCAATTTCTTCTTTGATTCTGATAAGGTGACCATTTTTTTCGAGGTCATCTACACATTCTTTAGTACTTCTGTATCCCATTCGTTCCAAACTTTTATTACGATTTTCCATAACTTGTAACGAGTTTGAGCCGTGACAAGATCAAAGGACTGTTAATTTTTGCCAAAAAAGGTAACAGCAGATATATAGTCCGTCATATGTTTGTTGGCTGAAGAAAAATCGAGAATTTGAGAAAGAGGCAATGTATTATTTTGAATTGTAGGCCAAGCAGGGAATTTTTGAAGAGGAACGCCATTTTCCCCAGCATATGAGACCGATCAGAGTGAAAGTATTTAATGTATGTTTCTGAATCAATTGCAGGTATATGGGTATGGTACTGAGGAGGACGTGAGACTTGATCTCCAAAAGTTTGCTGGAGCTAACTTGTGCACGACAGGGGGAAGGGCAGCCGGGAATCAAAATCATAGATTTGTTTATTTTTTTTCGTCATACAAGATGACATGGTAATCCCCAATAATATATTCTCCCTCAGGGGGTAATTTTTGTTGCATGAGAGCTGTACTTTAGAAAAAGGACTTTAAACCTTTGTGGAAAATGAGTTGACCAGCTGCCAACAGTTCTCTTCGCAATAAAAAGGAGTATATTATCTTAAGAACTTATTTTTCATTTGGGGAGAAATAAACATTATTTTAGTCATTAAAAATGAATTTATGCACTTGTTTATTCTAGCATTGAATTCACTATACATAAACTATTAAAAATAGCTCTTGAAAAATGTCATCTTTTGTATTCAGAATAGCCTGTCCCAGGTGTGAAACTGCAGTCGATATTCATATTGGCAAGCATGAGTATTCTTGTTCGCGTTGCGAATTTATTATAAAGATAAACGATGCGCAGAATATGTTGGCGAAATTTAAGAGTGGTGAAGTTGAGGATCTTGACTTCTCTGAAGCTCCCATTAAAGGCAGTTCTGCACTTATGGATGCTGGCCTGCAACTAACCTTCTCTAAATTATCATCGGGATCTTCAGTATCACCTGCAGATAAGGTGGAAGCGCCTAAAGCAGCAGTTGATGAAGACGAGTTTGGTAATAAAACTGCCAATACTCAGGTGATTCAGTTAACTTTTGATCCGGCCAAATTTCTTGAAGAGATGCAGGATGGTTCTAAGGGGTCTAAATCTGACAAGAAGAAAATTTCTTTGAAGAAAGTCATCAAGTATGGCGAGATGGCTAAGCCTCCAGTGGCATCACCCAAAGAAAAGTTGATTCGCAATATAACAATTGCAGCGTTGATCATTCTGTTTATTGGTATGATCATTGCCATAACCAAAGGCAACTAAAAAAGGCCAGTTTTTCAACTGACCTCTCAATAGATTTATCTCATAACTTAGAAAAGTGGATTCGGGTAAGTTCCGGAATTTGTTAACTTTTGAAGTTGTTCTACAACATACGGTTTATCATCTTTGTAAGTTACACCAAACCAGCGGGCATCGCTGTTAAGAACAGTTACATGTTCTCTGTCGGATTGAATAAGATTATTAATTACTGTAGGTATGAGGAATTCACTTTTTAGCTCAGTTCCTTCTTCCTTGAGGAAATCAACAAACATTTCTTTAAGATAAGAGAATAGGCGAGGCGTGTAACCCCACATATTCATAGAGACAGGTTCACTGCCATCGAGCTCTATATCACGATCAGAAGAAACTTTATCCCCTTCCTTCAGAAGGTTACCAGTCTCAACAATCGTTGTTAGGCAGTTATCCTTAACTTCACAAAGTCCACGCGTCACTCCACCAAATTCGGAGAGAGTTTTGTCGAGACGGAAAGCAACGATGCTAAAGTCATCTTTATCACTCTTGTAGTAATTTGCAGCAACTCTAAATGTTTGTTCGCCGTAGAAGTCATCACCATTAATAACAAAAAATGGTTCATTGATTAAACCATCAGCAGTTAGTATAGCGTGGCCGGTCCCCCAGGGTTTTACTCTTCCTTCTGGACAGCTGAAGTCTTGCGGAAGGTCGTTGAGGTCCTGGAAAGCATATTCTACCTGAATTTTGCCTTCATACTTAGAGCTGACGTTTGCTTTGAATTCATCTTCAAAGTCTTTACGAATGACGAAAACAATTTTCGTGAATCCTGCGCGAATAGCATCGTAAACAGAATAATCGATAATTGTTTCGCCTGCAGGACCAACCTGGTCCAGCTGTTTAAGGCCGCCATAGCGTGAGCCCATGCCAGCGGCCATAACGAGAAGTGTTAAGTCTTTCATGAAAATCTCTGAATAAATTAACTTTAGCTTTCTAATTATAGTGGCAGTCAAAAGGCCTGCCAGCTACTATGAGTATTAATTAGCTGAATAGGAAAATATGGAATACAGTTTTAAGCCAGTCGCTTACATAAGGAATGATTGCCGGGAATTTTATCAGGTACCCTATCAAGTCGGTATTCTCCCTGAAATGACTTCGGTCGTTGAATTCGAAAATGGTTGCAATTACGAAGCCGCTCTTAAGGATCTTGAAGGCTTTCAACGTATTTGGATTGTATTTGTTTTTGATAAAGCTAATACCTGGAAGCCTCTGATTCAGCCTCCCAGAGGGAATAAGAAAGTCGGTGTTTTTGCCTGTCGAAGTCCTCACCGTCCGAATCCAGTTGGAATTTCCGCAGTTGAACTCTTAAAAGTAGAAGGTCGTAAGCTGTGGATTAAGAATCACGATTTACTGGATGGAACACCTATATTGGATATAAAACCTTATATCCCCGAAGTGGATAGTTATGAGAATTCAGAAATGGGCTGGTTATCAGAAGTTGAAGCAACAGTTCCTTATGAGCTGCAGCCGAGTGAAAAAGTTAGAGAAAGGCTGCAGTTTTTAAAAGACAGCTGTGGTTATGATTTACTCGGGCTTGCAGAAGTCAACTTAAGAACAAGCCCTCTACCCAGGCCTAATAATCGCATAAAACAGCAGTCTGATGGCAGTTATAAAATGGCGATGAAAACCTGGCGCCTCATTTATCAAATAACGGATCGCAAGTTGTTCTTGAACGAAGTTAAGTCAGGCTATGATCAAGAGACTCTTTCAGGAGAAAAAAAGTCGCGTTGGGATGACGTCTGGATGCATCAAAAGTTTTTGGAGGAATTTGGTGAATAAAGTTCTCATTTACAGGAGATAAATTGTATTTCTTTATAAACCATTTATACTGGCGCAACGTTTTAAAATAAGTGAGTTAGAATGAATACAGATAAAGAAAAAACCAGTTACTTGATTGGCTTGCAGGTTGCAGGAAATCTTTTAGCTCAGGGTGTAGATCTTGATATTGACTGTTTTTCCAAAGGCATTACCGGTGGATTGAATCAGGAAGCTTGTGAAATTCCACCAGAAGAAGCCAATGCATTACTTCAAAAGCTCGAAGCTGGAATTAAAGAAAAACTTCAAAAACAGCGTATGGAAGCTGCTATGGCTAACAGAACAGCTGGTGAAGAGTTCCTTGCAGAGAATGCTAAGAAAGAAGGTGTTACAACAACTGAATCTGGACTTCAGTACAAAGTTATTACTGAAGGTGACGGAGTTATTCCAACAGCAACAGATACTGTAGAAACTCACTACGAAGGTACTTTGATTAATGGTGAAATTTTTGATAGTTCTATTAAAAGAGGTCAGACTGTTTCATTCCCGGTTAGCGGTGTGATCAAAGGTTGGCAGGAAGCTCTTCAACTTATGCCAGTTGGCTCTAAATGGGAAGTGTATATTCCATTTAACTTAGCCTATGGCGAAGCTGGTAGCCCTCCAAAAATTGGCCCATTCTCAGCTCTTGTATTTACTGTTGAGCTTATCAAAATCGTCTAAGTTTACAGTTCAGCTAAAGCTTTAAAGCTGTCTTGGATTTATTTTAAGGCAGCTTTTTGTGTCTCGATGATAAGAAGAATTAAGCCTCTTGGTCTAGCCGGATTATATCCGATTCCTCAATCTTTTTTGTTCTAAGTATGGTGAGAATGTTTGCAAAGGCCTCTTAAGCACTTTATGTGATCGTAGCTAATGATTGTTAACAATAAAATATGGTATGTTTTTTATGAAAGCGCGTTTGATGAATGACTTCAAGGAAGCAATGAGAAATAAAGATGCGATCAAGAAGACTGTAGTAGCGGAGATTCGTGCTGCTATTAAGCTGAAAGAAATCAATGAAAGTATCGAGTTGGATGATGCTCAGATTATCACAGTTATCCAGAAAATCCAGAAGGATACAACCGAGTCATTAGAGGCATTTGAGACTGCTGGAAATGAAGAGCAGGTTGCCGAGATGAAAGCCAGAATTGAAATAGCTACATCTTACCTTCCAAAAGAAATGGACGAAGTTAAACTCAAAGCAATGATTGAAGAATTTGTGGCGACTTTAGAAGAAAAATCTATGAAGAGTATGGGCAAGACAATTGCAGCAGTTAAAGCCAAAGTTGAGGATGCCGGTTACTTGGCAAATGGTGGCAAACTCTCAGGTTTAGTTAAAGCTGCCTTATCATAGTTTTGAAGCCAGTCAAGGTTTTCAATTTTGTGGATTTTAAATATGAATTGCGGTTAATTCGTCTAACCACTTAATTTGCAAAAGTGTCGGTTTTTGTGAGCCGGTACTTTTTTGGTTTGAGAGGAATCTTGATTATGCCGGATTCAAAATGTTTAATTCTTTTTCCAAATCTTGAGATCGTCTACTGTTATATCATTTGAGACAATTAGGCGTAGAGTTGCCTTTTTTGGATGATTTATGCCAGGAGATTTAAAAGATCCGACATAATTACCATTAACTGTGCAAGATAGTTCATCTCCATTAATTGTCGCAACGACCTCGTGCCATTGGCTCAAGGCCAGTTCATTTTTGATTTTTTTGTTCTTAGATGCCAAGAGCTTCTTCTGTTCATGTGTTAGAACTCCACTTTTACGGGCTTCTCTGAGAGTTAAATTCATGCTGCCAGTTTTTAAATCTTTAAAACCTATTCTGTAGGGGCGGACTTCTAGTGCCATTAAGTGACCGGCCCAAACGCTTTTTTCTTTAAAGTCAGCAATGTTAAAATTGATCGCTTGCTTAGAGTTTGTGAATTTAACCTTCATTGAAATAGTACCATCTTCGAAGCCACAATCGTGGAAAGCAATAGCAGCATGATCAGCTTCCGAATGTGTTGAGATAAACAGAGCTCCATCTTTCAGAAACAATTGCTTGTTACCTTTGGCTCTCTTGTCGCTGTTGCTTGTCCAGCCATTTCCCAGAGTTTCTTTGGTTTCAGAAGAATCGTTCCTGTTGAAGTTATCTTCAAAAATTAAATCGCCATAATCCTGAGCAGCCATATTTAAGGCTGTACAAATAAGTATTATAATAATAAGCTTCATAGCACACACATCCTTATTCATTTATTATACGACAGCTATTGCCTACATTAGTACAGCGATCTTAGATTTTATTAGTTTTTTCCGAGAAGCTTATTTGCAGCAGTTTTTATTTTTTTAATTATTCTTGAACTATTGTTGTTAAGGGTGAGGTGATTGACTGAGTTTACAAAGCGAGTATTTTTATAGAATTTTAGGATAGTATGAGTGTGATTCGATTTTGTATATTTCTTTCTTTGTTGATTTCAGCTATGGCACAAAGCCCGGCAGAGCTTTATCAAACTAATTGTAAGAATTGCCATGGGATAAATGGAGAGGGCATTCCTCCAGCTATCCCACCATTGAAGAATTCTGATTTTCTGGCTAAAAATCGGGAAACGTCCATTCGTGCAGTTTTAGAAGGACTATCCGGTAAAATTCATGTAAATGGCAAAGAATACAATGCAATCATGCCGGCCATCCCGTTAGATGATGCAAATGTCGTTAAAGTCCTCAATTATGTTCGCAAGACATTTAATAAACTTCCAGGGGATATAACCGAGCCCGAAGTAGCAAAAATTCGCATGACTACTAAGTACCCAACATTTATGCAACAGGTAAAAGCCGTTTTAAATATTGGTCTACCTCAAGCTCCTGAAGGCTGGGAGATAGAGTTGTCTGCAGAATTGGACTTTAGTCCAACCAGGATTGCTAATGCTGGTAACAACCAGTTACTGATGATTTCACGTTTTGGTGATATTCATTTACTCAATGTGAAAACTAGAGAACTCAAAAAGCTTCTTGTCGGTAAAGATTACCTATCGCGAGGTAGTAAGTATGTTGGGGTGACAAAGGGAATTGGGCTCGATAATAAACGTCGTTTATACATTACGAATGATTACATAGTTAAAGACAGAAGTCTCCCTTATGACATAGATCGAGTTAGAATTTATCGGACAGCACCATTGCCGGAAGTTATTACAGATCTACCAAAGCCAGAACGCTGGTTTGAAGTGGCGATTCCTGCTGGAGTCGGGCCATATAATCACGGCATCTCGCATATTGAGCAAGGTCCGGATGGGTGGATGTATGTTTCATTTGGCTCACGAACGAATGCTGGTGAAACTGGCAATATGTCAAGAAGAGCTAAGTCAAGAGAGCATGAATTGAGTGCAGCGATTTGGCGTTTGAAAGATAATAATGATGAAAAACCGAAATTTGAAGTTTATGCTCGTGGTTTCAGAAACCCTTATGGTTTTTGCTTTGATAAACAAGGTCGTATGTTTGCATCAGAAAATGGCCCAGACAAGGATATCGTTACAGAACTGAATTTGGTAGAGCAGGGGAAGCATTATGGATTTCCCTATATGTTCGCAGACCTCACAGAGAATCCTCATGAAGAGTCACCAAAGTATGAAGGGAATGAAACATTTGTTAAACCTCTATTAAATATGGGGCCGGATGGAATTGTGCCTCTTGAAGGAAATCAGAAGCCTATGAGTTCTTTTACGGCTCATTGTGTTCCAGTTGGTATGACTTACCTCGATGATCGTTTTCCAAAAGATATGAAAAATACTATGCTCATGGCTCGTTTTGGTGGCTTTTGGCCGGTGAACGGTATTACTACTGGTTTTGATATCTTACAGATCAAATACAACGAAGATAACACGATCACTTCTAAAAAGCTGGTTTCTAATCTTGCCCGTCCAATTGATGTCGATACGATGAATATCGATGGGGAGGCCGCTATTATAATTGCAGAATATTGCCGTGGACGCAGTATTGCGGAAGGCTTAACTCATCCTGGAAGAATTCTCATTCTTAGACAAAAATAAGTTTTGTTATGTTAGGGTGCACAGATAATGCCCTCATTTACATAAGTGGTATAATGCCAGTAAACTTCTTTTAAGATAATACCTTAGGGTTTAAGTAGTACACTGATTTAGGAAAAGAGCGCGTTTTTGTGGCTATTTTTGAGTGAGAAATGCCCGGGATAAATGATTATGAACAGGTCAGAGAATATGAATCTTTAAAGTTCACTGTTAGAGGGTGGTCAAAAGCTGACTCCGATGTATAGTATGCGATTTTGTAACAACTCTCTATTAACTGAATAATTTATAGTTTTTAAAAAATATGAATCGCAAACGCAAAAACACTGGCATGAGTCTGGCTGAAATCAAGAAGATGGAAACAGTCTGTCAGCTTGCAGCTCAGACACTGCAATATGCAGTTAAACTTGTAGCTCCTGGGGTAACTACCGGCTACATTAATGATGCCGTTCACGAATATACTCTTTCACTCGGTGCCCAATCAGCACCACTTAACTACCATGGCTTCCCTAAATCAGTTTGTACCAGTGTTAACGATGTCGCATGCCATGGCTTGCCACGTGACGATGAAGTTTTAATGCCTGGTGATGCTCTGAACATTGACGTTACTCTTAAAAAAGCCGGCTTTTTTGGAGATACCTCAACGACTGTTTTTGTAGGCGATGTAGCAGATAATGTCAAGAAGGTTACCGATGCTGCCAAAAAAGGAATGATGGCAGGCATAGAGCAGGTCAGAGTAGGTAATAGGACCGAGGATATTGGTTATGCAACTAACAAAGTTGTCTCGGGTCTAGGTTATCACACAGTTAAATCTATTGGCGGCCATGGTATTGGCGATGAGTTCCACAAAGATCCATTTGTTCCGGCTCATGGACGCCCAGGTCGTGGTGAACTTCTAAGAGAGAATACTTGTATCACCGTTGAACCTATGGTGAATGAAACCTCAGAAGACTTTATTGAATTTAAAGTTCCAAATTCTTCAATTTGTTACTACAAGACAATTGATGGGACTCCTTCAGCTCAGTTCGAGCACACGATTTTAGTTAAGAAAAACGGTTACGAGATACTGACCGCTTGGTAATATTTCAGGAAAGATAGAGATGTTTGAAAATTTACAAGATTCACTTCAAAGTGCATTCAAAAATATCACCGGTCGCGGTACCCTGTCAGAAAGTAATATCAAGGAAGCGATGGAAGAAGTCCGTCTTGCCTTACTTTCTGCTGATGTTAGTTACGGTATCGTTCAAGATTTTATCGACGAAGCAACTCAAGCTTGTCTTGGTGAAGACGTTATCAAAAGTGTTAAACCTGGTCAGCAGGTTGTAAAGATTGTTCACGATCTACTTGTTGAGCTTATGGGGCAAGAAGAGGCTCCGTTAAACCTGGATAAGACTCCTTCAGTCATCATGATGGTTGGATTGCATGGTGCTGGTAAAACGACTACGACTGGTAAACTTGCTTACCACTTCAAGCAGCAAAATAAGAAAGTGTTGGTTGCAGCTTGTGACGTTTACCGTCCCGCAGCGATTGATCAGCTGGAAGCTGTAGGTCAAAGCATTGGTGTAGAAGTTTTCTCAGATCGCTCAACTCCAGATGTCGTTCAAATTGCTCAAAATGCCTACAATCTTGCAAAATCTCAAGGTGCCAACGTTCTAGTTCTGGACATGGCCGGTCGTCTACAGATTGACGAAGACATGGTTCAAGAACTTGTCAGAGTCAAGAGCGTCATCAATCCAAGTGAAATCCTTCTTACTGCAGACTCTGCACTTGGTCAGGAAGCTGTATCTGTTGCTTCACACTTCAATGTTGCACTAAGTATTTCTGGTATTATCCTGACTAAAATGGACGGTGATGCCCGTGGTGGTGCTGCACTTTCCATGCGCAAAGTTACCGGTAAGCCGATTAAGTTCATTACCACTGGTGAGAAACCTCAGGACTTCGAGCGTTTCAGACCGGAGGGTATGGCCTCTCGTATCTTAGGTATGGGTGACATCGTTTCTCTAGTAGAAGAAGCAGAGAAGCACATCGACCAAAATGAGGCGAAGCGTCTTGAAGATAAGATGAAGAGCGAGACATTCGATCTGAATGACTTCCTCGGTCAGATTCACCAGATGCGTAAGATGGGGGGATTTGCTAAAATTCTTAACCTTCTACCAGGTGGTCGTGCTCTTAGAGATCAGATCGGCATGGCAATGAATGACAAGCAGATTAATCGCGTTGAAGGTATTATCCGTTCAATGACTCCTTACGAAAGAGAGCATCCAGAGTCGTTAAATCTTTCTCGCCGTGAACGTATAGCCAAAGGTTCCGGTGTTAAGATGGATGAAGTCAGTCAGCTTCTAAAACGCTTTGAAATGGCTCGTACGATGGTCGGTAAAATTGCCAGAAAAGAGACTCCGAATATTCCGGGAATGCCTGGAATGGGAGCAACTAAGGCTAAAGGTCCGAGCAAAGAAGAGAAGAAAAGAAAGAAGAAGCTGGCCAGAGCTTCTAAAAAGAAAAACCGCAAGAAATAAAACATGTCGGCTTTATCAGATTGGTACTCATCGTTAGCGGATTTTACGTTCCCGACGATGTTTGTCCGTCTTCGAGAAGATGAGAAGACTTTTTTAGTTTCTGGAGAAGATAAGAATGGTGTGGCAGACTCTTTGAAAAAAAGAATTGACCGTACTATTGCAGCTCTTCCCGGTTCATGTTTTGTCGGAGCGGATACCGTCAGTCCTGACGATGCTCCTTCATTTACACGTAAAAAATCTCATTCAAATGGAAAAACTGCGATTTCTACTCTACTGGCTAGTTCCAAGGTGAAAACGGCTCTCATAGAGGGAAGTTCAGATCGTCTCAGTATTCGTCCTTATCGTCGTATGGATAAGACTCGCGAATTTCGTTTATTTATATTCAATAAAGAATTGTCGTGTATGTCTCAGCGCAATCTTGAGCGTCACTTCCGCAGACTGGAAGGGCGACGTGATGAGCTTTGGCAGCGAGCAGTTGATTTTAGCAAAGAAATAATCCCATTCCTGGATCAAGAAAATGCTGTTGTGGATATCTATTTTACTTCTGACGGCAATACTTTGATTGTTGATATGAATGAATGGGGTAAATGCGATCCGCTCTTGTTCCGTGACTGGGACAGAGATTGGAGTGAAAAGACCGGGCTTAAATTGATGGCAGAGCCCATTAAAATGAAAGGTGACGTAAAGGTTTCATTCTAAAATGAATAACTTATATGAGCTTCTCCAGCAGACTGTCGAACTTTTCGGCAGCAAAACTTTTCTGGAATGTTCGACAGGGGCAGACTTTGAAAAAGTTACTTACAGAGAATTTGCGGCAAAAGTAGAAGAGCAGGCTCTTGTACTTAAATCTCACGGTGTTAAAGCTGGAGATCGCGTTGCTTTCCTTACTCCAAAATCAGCTGCACAGGTCTACGTATTTTATGCGATTTGGCGTCTGGATGCTATGGCTGTACCGGTTTCAGAAAGCATGGGTGACGATGAGGTATCTTTCATTATCAACGATGCAGATCCGTCTCTGATAATCCTTCATGAGTCCTTATTGCCAAGAAAAGATGCTCTTTCAGGTAATCGCAAAGTCATAGTTTTTGAAGATTTACAGGCTGAGGCTGTTGGTGAAGCTGGAGATTGTAAACTTAAAGCCGATGACACTGCAGTCCTTATTTATACCAGTGGTTCAACTGGTAAGCCTAAAGGTGTTATGCTCAGTCACAGAAACCTTATGGTGAATGCTCGTTCTGCTGGTGATACTCTAAATTTACAAGGTGAAGAAAGAATTCTATCTTTACTTCCTTACTGGCACAGCTTTGCTTTGATTGCTGAATTAGTCATGATGCTTTATGTCGGCGGTACAACGATTTTCCCAAAAGACAGAAGAGATTTTGCTAAGAATCTTGCAAGATTTAACGCGAATTTCATGTTGGCAGTTCCAAGAATGTTGCAGCAATTTAAACTCATGCTCGAAAAAGAATGTGAGAAAAATGGCGTTAGCCATATGCTTGAAGCCTCTTTGGTAAATGCAGCGAAACTATATACAGAGAAAGGTGACCTGACTCAAGATCTGGCAGTCAGAGCACAAAGAGATGTTCTGAAAACTAAATTTCTAGGCAATCTTAAAAAAGCTTTTGGGCCGAATTTTAAATATTTCATCGGTGGTGGTGCTCCGCTTTCACCAGACTTACATAGTTTCTTTAAGGATATAGATCTACCGGTTCTGCAAGGTTATGGTCTCACTGAAACGTCACCGGTTATCAGTTGTAATACAGCAGAAAGTAACCGAGTTGGTAGTTCAGGTAAAATTATGACATGGTTGCTGCCTGAAAATGGCGGTGATTTTGAATTCATGGACAGTGACGGTAATCGCAGTAAAGATATCGAAGGTGAACTTCTTGTTAAGGGTGATTGTGTTATGCAGGGCTACTGGGGACATAAAGACGCCAGTGCTAAGTCCATTCAAAATGGTTGGCTGCATACAGGCGATATTGCTTGTATGAAAGATGACTATATCTACATCACCGGTCGCGCTTCATATCTTTTAGTTCTTCGTGGTGGAGAAAAGGTTCACCCTGAACACGTTGAAGATCTTGTTAAAAAGTGTGAACTTGTCAGTGAAGTCATGCTTATTGGCGAGAAATGTAAAAATGTTTATGTGATCGTCAATGTCGAAGAGAATGAGCTTGAAGACGTGACAACAGCAGTTCGCAAACAGATGGCAGATGCAATAGCTGGATTGGCTCCTTTTCAAAAACCAAAGAATGTTCTGGTCTTGCCTACTTTCAATACTGATGATGGAACACTTACACCCACACTAAAGATCAGAAGAAAAAATGTCTGGGCTAAATATGCTGACCAGATTAAAGAATTTTTAATCGCCAATGGCGAAGAAGTATCATAGGAAAACGAATGGCCTTACTCAGCGTCAATGTAAATAAAATTGCTCTGCTTAGAAATTCACGTGGAGCTGATTTTCCCAATGTCCTAAAAGTCTCACAGGATTTGATCAAGTGTGGAGCTCATGGTATAACGATTCACCCGCGTCCAGATGAACGTCATGCTAAGTATGCAGATGCTTACACTCTTAAAGAAAATATCGATGTTGAGCTGAATATTGAAGGTAATCCAAATGAGCGTTTTCTGGATATGGTTTGTGAAGTGAAACCGAATCAGTGCACACTCGTTCCCGATGCTCCCGATGCGATAACTTCGAATGCCGGTTGGGACTGTAAAAACAACCTTGATTATCTTAAACCGATTATTGCCCGTTTGAAAGAAAATGGAATTCGTTCCAGTATCTTTTTAGATCCAGATCCATCGCAGGTTCCATTTGCTGCTCAAACAGGTACTGATCGTATTGAACTCTATACTGAGTTTTTTGCTACCAGTTATGGAACTGATAAACAAAATGAAGTTATCGCCAAGTACAAGACCACTGCAGCTGCTGCAGTTGAGCATGGTTTAGGCGTAAATGCCGGTCACGATTTGAGTTTGGAGAACTTAAAGTTCTTCGATGAAAATATCGACGGCTTACTGGAAGTATCGATTGGACATGCCCTGGTTGTGGAAATGCTTTATAAAGGCATGGATCAGACCATTTTAGAATACATCTCCATTCTTTCGTAATTTTAACAGGAGAGCTCTCATGATTGAGGTATCTAAAATGAAAAAGGGTATGGTTTTAGAATTGAATAGTGCTGCTCACATTATCGAACATATTCAGGTCAAAAGCCCTTCTGCTCGTGGCGGAAATACTCTTTATAAAGTTCGCAGCCGCAATTTGATTACCGGCCAGAAAGCTGACCACAGTTTCAAAGGCGATGATGTTTTTAAAGAAGCTGATTATGAAAAGAAAGTGGTTCAGTTTTCTTACATCGATGGCGAGAGTTACGTTTTCATGGATATCGAAGATTACTCGCAGTTTGAACTTCGCAAAGAGTTTATTGGTGATGACATAAACTTTCTACTTGAAGATATGGAGTGTACGGCATTGATTATTGATGGTGCTGTCAAAGGTTTACAACTTCCAGATACAGTCAACTTGAAGGTTGTTGAGTGCGACCCTTCAATGAAATCAGCCTCTGCCACAGCAAGAACTAAAAATGCCAAGCTTGAGACAGGTTTTGAGCTTCAGGTTCCAGAGTATCTTGAGTCTGAAGAAGTGATAAAAGTAGACACTCGTACTGGAGAGTATATTTCTCGCGCTAAGTAATTGCCCTAGGAATAGTCTTTGCGTAAAATTGTTAAAGTTTAAACTAGATATGGAAAAGCGGTGAGTTTAAAGATTCTGCCATTAAAGGAATTATCTGAAGTCCTAGACACAGCCAGGGCTGGGAAGAATGTGGTTCAGTGTCACGGTTGCTTTGACCTTCTACATGTCGGTCATATGCGCCATTTTTCAGAGGCGAAATCTTTTGGTGATATTCTCGTAGTTACCGTAACTCCTGACTGCTTTGTCAATAAGGGCCCAGGCCGCCCTGCATTTAAGGAGTACTTGAGGCTGGAAGCAATTGCATCTCTTGATAGCGTTGATTACGTTGCTTTGAATGAATATCAGACCGCTGTACAAGCAATTGATATAATTAAACCGGATATTTATTGCAAAGGCCCGGAGTACAAAGACTCTGTTCCTGGTGATAATGACTTTATCTCAATTGAGCGAAATGCTGTTGAATCTCACGGTGGCCGTATGGCGTTTACGACAGATGATATGACCTTCAGTTCATCTAAGCTGATAAATAGTTATTTACCGGTTTTTTCACCAGAAGTAACTAATTTTTTAAAGATATTCAAGGCTGCTAATCCACACGAAAATATTGTTGAAGGTATTTATTCCTTTAAGGATCTTAAAGTCCTTGTTGTTTGTGAGACAATTATTGATGAATATCACTATGTGAATGCTATGGGTAAGTCTATGAAAGAACCAATACTTGCAGCCAAGCTACTTGGCGAAGAAAAGCATGCAGGTGGTATTTTGGCCATCGCTAATCACATAGCAGCTTTCACTAAGGACGTTGGAGTCTTGACTCTTTTAGGGGACAAACAGCCTCAGGAAGGCTTTGTTCGCAGTGCTTTGAGTGAAAATGTTGAGCCACATATTTTTTATAAAAAAGATTCTCCTACAATAGTTAAGCGTCGCTTTATCGAAAAGGAACTCCTTCAAAAACTTTTTGAAGTTTATGAAATCAATGACGAACTTCTCACAGAGAAAAGAGAAAAGAAAGTTCTTAATTGGCTGGATGAAAATCTCCAGAATTACGATTTGGTTGTAGTTGCTGATTATGGTCATGGAATGATGACACCAAAAATAGTCAATAAATTATGTGAGGATGCGCCATTTTTATGTGTTAATGCTCAGGGCAATGCGGGGAATAGGGGGCATAACCCAATTTCTAAATACTCGAAAGCGGATTGTATCTCTATTGCTCAGCATGAATTGGTACTGGAGTTCAGAAATCAGCATCTTGAGCCAGAGGAAATGGTTAGGAAGATTTCTGCAGAACAAGACTATAAAAATGTTATCTTGACTCGAGGTAAATATGGCACGATGTGCTTCTCTCAGGATGAGGATATAGTCCAGATTCCCGCAATTGCGCCCAAGATAGTTGACCGAGTTGGTGCAGGAGATGCAGTGCTCTCGTTAATTTCTTTGGCTCTCTGCAAGAAAGCTCCTATGTCAATAGTTGGCTTTGTTGGTAATGCTGCAGGTGCAGAAGCTGTGGCAATTGTTGGTAATAAGACATCAATTCAGAAAGTGCCGTTTATCAAACACATCGAATCTTTACTTAAGTAATAAATTCACCTAGTCAGTAATAATCTTTTTCTGTTTTAACCATTCATTAAGATGGTTGGTACATATGAGTTGATTCTCATGGTGTATGTCATCAGTAAAGAAATCACAAAGAATTGCTTTCGAAGATTCCATTGCTTTTTCATCATCTGTCAGAAGTATATCGCAGTCAGCTAATGAACGAGTCAACTCTATGCCTTTACCAAGTAGGAAAAGTCGAATTGTCTTTTCATGAGCATCATTACTTAGTTTGACTTTTACTTTGACTTCAAGTTTTTCAACAGCGAAAATCTCAGGAAAGATTCCTTCAAGCTTGGCGATTTCTTCAGGAAGTTTAATAAAGCATTCTTCAAGCATTTTCTGATCAACACCTCGATGTTCATAGAGTTTGAGAACTTCAGGCTTGAAATTAACAGAGTGTTCACTTACTACATTGAAAAGCTTTGAGAGGTTATCAGCAATGATCGTTGATTTTAGTAGCTCGCTACTGCCTTCATCACCAATGTCAGTGATGCAATGCTTATGATGAAGAGAAACAACTTTAACTAAGACTCCTGGTAAAAGCCAGGAGCGGCAGACGTCACGTCCTAAGTCTGCATGTGTAAAACCGAGAAATGTTTCTTCGAGTTCATTGATTGGAATATTTTCAGCTTCAGACCTTTGAAAAAGTTCATTGTAGATTTCAGTTCTTCTATTCATAAGAACTGCTTTGCCTATATCGTGGATCAGGCCACAAAGAAATCCAAGCTCAGGATCTTCCTGGCCGAGTTTGTCTGTTAGCATTTTTGAAAGACTGGCAGTTGTGATCAGGTGACGCCAAAGATGTTTTCCTTCTTCAGAACCTTTTTCATTTAAAAATTTATAGACAGCTAAGCCAAGTATGAGATTTCTTAATCCTTTAAACCCCAGAATGACAACAGCTTGACTAACCGTTGCTATATGACGAGCATAGCCATATTTTGCTGAGTTGGCAGCTTTGAGTACTTTCATTGATAAAGCAGGATCTTTAGAGAGGATCTCTGTCGCCTTGCCAGCATTGGCCATTATATCGTTAGTCAGTTCCAGCAGATCCAAAGCAGTTTTTGGGACTGGCGGTATATCTTCGAGCTCTTTAATTATTTCGCTGATTTTGATCATATTTCTTTCAAACTTTTATTTTGACGCTTTCTTGAGTTCAAAAATCGCATATTTTGGGCCGAAGATCTGCTAAAAGCTTTAAGTTGGAATATATTGCCCCAAATTCAGGAGTTTTTATGGAATTACCCGTAGAAAAACTGCGGCACAAAATTATCGATCAGGTCAAGTCGAATAGACGATTGGTTTTTACGTCACCTCCAGGGTCGGGAAAGTCGACGCTTATTCCCCGTTTCCTTGCGAAAGATTTAAATATCCCGGGACAGGTAGTTGTTCTCCAGCCACGTAGATTGGCAGCTCGCTCTTTAGCTAACTCTGTTGCGAAAATGACCGGGACAGTCGTCGGTGAAGAAATTGGTTATCAGGTTCGCGGTGATTCCAGGATGTCTTCTAAAACCCAAATCAGCTTTAGAACAGTCGGCTTACTTCTAAGGCAATTGGGTAATGATCCTGAGTTAAAAAATGTCAGTGCTATAGTTATCGATGAATTCCATGAACGCAGTTGGCAATCAGATGTTATTCTGAGTCTGGTCAAAGAACTCCTTGAGCGAAGAGACGATCTCTACCTGGTCGTCATGTCGGCTACTATGGAAGCCGGAAAAGTCTGTCAGTTTTTGGATAATTGCCCACACCTGGAGTCTGATAATAAGCCGTACCCTATTGAAATGTACTATCGACACTTTTCTCGCCAGAAGCCTTTGTGGGAGCGAGCCTCGGAAGTTGTTAGGGAACATCTGAAAAATCAGCAGCAGACTGGCGATATATTGGTATTTATGCCCGGTCAATTTGAGATCCGCAAAACCGCAGACTTGCTTTCAGGTTTGAAAGGAATCGAAGTTTGCCAATTGCATGGCAGTTTGCCGCCAGATAAGCAGGATTATGCTTTACAGAAAAGAGAAAAGCGCAAAATTATTATTTCGACAAATATTGCTGAGACATCACTTACAGTTGAAGGAGTTGATACAGTCGTCGATGCTGGCTTTTCCCGCGAAAACATTTTTGATGCATCTCGAGGTTTAGATACTTTATCACTTCAGGCAATTTCAGTTTTTTCGGCAGAACAACGCTCCGGTCGTGCAGGGCGTTTAGGACCAGGAACGGCATATAGACTCTGGAGTAAGGAAGAGCATTCCAGAAAGCCAATTGATACAACTCCTGAAATTCAGAGAGTAGATACAACAGAAGTACTTTTAGCGATATTGGCAATGGGGCATAAGCTGGAAGAGTTTGATTGGTTCGAATCTCCTGATCAAAATGCTTTAAAGGAAGGACTTTCTTTATTGAAAAGTCTCGGTGCAGTGGAAGATCAAAAAATATCCGGTCTCGGCAAGTTAATGGCACAATTTCCTGCTCACCCAAGAATCGCAACTATGCTTTTAGCTGCAGCTCAGAATTCATGTTATGAAGAAGCCTGCCGTTGGGCTGCCATAGTTTCAGAAAGATCGCCAATCGATAAAAATACCAAGTTAATCGATGACTCTAAAGTGCCATCTGATTTAAGAGCTATTAGCAATATCTGGGTGGAGTATCAAAAAACATCAAATAAAGAGGCTCTTTGCCGTCGCTATAAAATCCATCGCGGTGCCATGAAAACCTTGGATCAGGTTTTCAGGCAGTTTGGTGCCTTACTGAAAGTAGAAGATAATTTTGTCGATGACGAAAAGCGTTTGATTCAAGCTGTTTTATCGGGTTTTCCGGACAAGCTGGCAAGAAGACTGGATCGTGGTACTCTGCGTTATCGATTTGCGAATGGTAAAGTCGGTGAATTAACCCGTAATTCAGCAGTGCGCGATGCTGAATTTATAGTTCCTCTTGGAGTGTCAGAAATCAATAATAGTGGCTCCAGTAAAACACTGTTATCTCTCGCTTTAGAAGTGGACTATAAAACACTTGAAGAATTATACGGCGAATACATCGAAGCAAAGAAAACGGCTATATGGAACGAAAAGACTCGTAGTGTAGAAGTTCAAGAGATTGTGACTCTTGGTGATTTTGTTTTGCGTGAGAAGAGCCTTTCAGAAACCCCTGAGTCTTTAGCAGCAGAAGAAATTCTTGTCGACAAAATCGTCTCTGGAGAATTGAAGCTCAATAACTGGAATAAGGACGTCGATAAGTGGATTAAGAAAGTGCGCTGGGTGAGTGGTCTTTATCCAGAGAAAGAATTGCTTGAATACAATGAAGATGAACAGAAGATCATTTTACTGGAAATGTGTTCAGGCTGTCGTTCGTATAAGGATGTCAAAAATTTACCTGTCTTAGATTACTTTAAAAATGCCATGAGTTGGGATGAACAAAATTTTGTTCAAGAAATGACTCCAGAGAAAGTGAAGCTTCCTTCAGGAAGGAATATGAAGCTATCTTATGAAGAGGATGGGACTGTGAAGGGGAGTGGTTTTATTCAGGACTTTTATGGTATGACCGAAACGCCAAGTGTTGCTGGTGGCAGAGTTAAGGTTTTATTGGATATGTTGGCTCCTAATCGCCGTACGATTCATATAACTAATGACCTCGAAGGCTTTTGGGATGGTGTTTATAAAGATATAAAGTCACAGTTAGCAGGTCGTTACCCAAAACACAATTGGATTTAGAATGTCAGTCTTTTTAGTCAATATTGGTAATACTCATACTCAGGTTTGTCGCGAAGATTTAAGTGAATTACAAACTTTGAAGTCAGTAGATTTTGTTGAGTATGCACAACAGAGCTTTAGGGAAGAGGATACTCTTTACATAGCCTGTGTAGTTAAAAAGTTGCGAGAGCCTTTAGAGCAGTTGGATCTAAATGTCGAGTTTCTGAATTACTCTCATCTGAATATCAATTTTTCTAGAGTGTCTCCAGAAACGATTGGCGCAGATAGATTGGCAAATATAGCTGCCGTAGTAAAGCTTAAACAAAATATTCTGATCCTTGATTGTGGTACTTGTGTTACAGCAGAGTTTATTAGCCAATGCGGTTCTTTCGATGGGGGCTTTATCATGCCCGGTCGCAGTTTATCCAGAAAGGCGTTGAACTCTTTTACCAGTCAACTACCCGAAGTTCCTTTATCCGATCACTATATTTTACTGGGTAAAAATACCGAAGAGGCGATTCAATCTGGTGTAGACAGTATGAGTGGTTTGGCTATTCAGAAATATACCGAAGAACTTTCAAAGACTTATGAAGAAATATCTGTTGTTTTAACTGGTGGAGATGCGCCTTTTTACAGCAAGTTTATTTCATCAAAATTTAACACTGAAGAGCTTTTGACATTGAAAGGTCTACAAGCCGTTATCTGTAATAAAAGTTAAAGCGTGTCACTCTTTTTTTGTGGGCTTTAAAAAAGGGTTCGAGGCCCTATATTCGCCGAAGCTTTTTAATAAATTCAATATTAAAGGATCACACACTATGAGTAGAAAACTTTTTATCGCTGGTAACTGGAAGATGAACAAAACAGCTGCAGAAGCTGTTGAAACAGTTAAAGGTCTTGCTGCAGAAGTAGCTGACATCACTAACGTTGACATCGCAGTATTCCCGACATTCCTATCTGTTCTAGCCGCTGTAGAAGCAGCAAAAGGTACAAACATTAACGTTGGCACTCAGAACATTCACTTTGCTGAAAGCGGTGCATACACTGGTGAAGTTTCTGCTGCTATGCTTAAAGAGCATGGTATTTCTCATGCTGTTATCGGTCACAGTGAAAGACGTCAGTACTTTGGTGAAACAAACGAAACTGTTAACAAAAGAACTCTTGCTGCTCTGGAAGCTGGTATCACTCCTTTCACTTGTATCGGTGAAACTCTTGAAGAAAGAGAATCTGGTAACATGGAAAAAGTTCTTGAAGAGCAACTTCGTGAATGTCTAGCAGGTCTAACTGCTGAGCAGATGGAAAAAACAATCCTAGCATATGAGCCAGTTTGGGCAATCGGTACTGGTGTTACTGCATCTCCAGAACAGGCACAGGGTGCTCACGCTTTTATCCGTGCAACTCTGACTGATATGTTTGGTGCTGACACAGCTGAAAAAGTGATCATTCAGTACGGTGGTTCTGTTAAGGCAGGTAACGTTGCTGAACTAATGGGTCAGAAGGACATCGATGGTGCTCTTGTTGGTGGCGCGAGCCTTAAGGTTGAGGATTTCTCAGCCCTGCTTAAAAATGCCAGCGCAGTTTGCTAATTTAAGCTTGTAATCAGTCGCAGCGGTCTTATTATTCTTGACGAATTTTTAGGATGCACAATTTATCGGAGTTTATATGAGCGGTTTTTTAACTTTTGTTTTAGTAATAGTTTCCATCGTGATTGTTATCGCAGTCATCATGCAGCCATCAAAAGATGGTGGACTTGGTGGTCTTGCCAGTGGCGGTGTGACAGATTCAGTTTTCGGTGCAGGCCGTAACGAATTCCTCACTAAAGCAACTTGGGTTCTTATGGTAGTTTTCCTGGCGGGAAGTCTTGCTTTAGCTAAGATGGAAACCAGTCAGAGACTTGCTAAAGAAAGCGAAGTCAATAAAAAATCTGCTGCCGAAGAGATCGACCTGGGTGATGATATAACAGCTGAGCCTAAGTCTGCAATCGAATCAACTGGTGAAAATGTTGCCCCTAAAGTCGAAGAGAAAATAGAAGAGGTTGCTCCTGTAGCTAAGCCTGAAGCGGAAAAAGCCAAAGAGGAAGCTCCGAAGGTTGAACCGCCTGCGACTGATAAATAAGTCTTACACTTTCTAAGCCGGCTCAGTCCGGCTTTTTTTTTGCAAAAATAAGGAGTTGAATATGCCACAAGCAAGTGCACGTCACATTCTAGTTGACAACGAAGAAGTTTGTCTTGAGCTTAAAAAAGAAATTGAGGGTGGTGTTGACTTCGCTGAAGTTGCCAAAGGTAACTCTCTATGTCCATCCGGTGCTCAGGGTGGTGAACTGGGTACATTTGGCCCGGGTCAAATGGTTAAAGAATTCGATCAGGTCGTTTTTAATGGTGAAGTCGGTAAAGTTCTAGGTCCAGTTAAGACTCAGTTCGGTTATCACCTACTTGAAGTAACTAGCCGTTCTTAATTGGTGACTTATTAGTGGTCAGTTTTTAGTTATCAGTAACTGATCACTGATCCTTGCCCCCCCAACCTGTAACCTCCAACCTTTTTCCTGAAACGTCTCTTTATGAAAGCCCTTATCATCACCGCCCCAACAGCTACTGGTAAAACTAAGTTAGCCGTTCAGTTGGCTCGAAAGTTTGATGGTGAGATAATCAGTGCAGATTCTCGTCAGCTTTACCGCGGACTTGATTATGGCACGGGTAAAGATTTAGATGAATACCATAAAGGTGGCGAGCCAGTTCCTCACCATATCATCGATGTTGTGGATCCAAATGATGACTATAGCCTTTTTACCTGGAGAGAAGACTACATAAAGGCTTTTAAAGATATTATTTCGAGAAATAAGCTGCCAATTGTCTGTGGTGGCACTGCACTTTATCTCGATATGCTTTTACGCGATTATGAGCTTGCTGGAGAGAAACGTGACAAAGCTCGAGAAGAAGAACTTCTCAAGAAGCCGATAGAAGAACTTGTTGCTGCTCTCAAGAAGAAGTCACCTGAAATCTATGAGACGACAGACCTCACTCAAAAAGAGAGGGTCATCCGCGGTATTCAGATTGCCGAAGCTCAGGACTCTAAACCTCAAGAAGCTTTACCTGAATCCGAGTTTTTAGTAATTGGCCCATATTGGCACCGCAAAGTTGTTCATCAGCGCATAGAGTCACGTTTAGAAGCCCGTTGGTTACCAATGATTGATGAGTGTGAAAGACTTCTTTCTGAAGGTGTTTCACATCAAAGACTTCAATGGTTCGGTTTGGAATACCGTGCTGTAAGCCGTTTTCTTTTAGGTGAAATTACTAAAGAACAAGCCTTTGATGAATTGCTTATTCGCATTCGAAAGTTTGCTAAGCGTCAGGATATCTGGTTTCGAAAAATAGAGAAAGCAGGGACCGATATTCATTGGCTTGATGGTGAAGATAAGTTGCCAGAAGCAGAAAGTCTCTTAAAAACCTTTTTGGCAGGTGAGTCATTACCTGAGCCAGAAATTAAAATTTCAGAAATTACTTACGGGCCGAGGACTCAGTAGTTAGAAGTTTGTAATCAGTAATTAGTGGATAGCAGTCAGTTTTCAGTTTCCTGGTTTTCTTCAATTTTTTCATTACCAAACTTCATAGATCTGGCAACGAGCATAAAAACTCCAAGAGCGATGACTAATACAGGCAGTGCCTGATCCACAGCTATTCGTTTAGATTGCATAAGAACCATAAGAACTGAAGAAAGAAGCATCATAGGGCCAAAGACTACAGAAAAGCGTGAGATTTTGGTAACTAAAGCCAGTATTCCTACAGTTGCAAAAACAAGCACCCAGGCCCAGTCAACTCCAGGCATAACATTGTTCGTACTAAGAAGCCAACCTATGCCAGTAGCGATAATTAAAAGTGGTAGTGTCGCTTTACTCATAACCCCGAATCTATATCTTTCTTAAGTAAAATTATTGCCCAGCTCACTGAGGCATATATTATTATAAGCATACTTGTATAGGAAAACACTTTGAGAATCGGAATTTTAGCAGACATCCAGTATGGCGATGAAGATAACTACAATAAATGCCGCTATCGTGACTCCCTCAAAAAGTTAGAAGAAGCAGTTCGTTATTTTAATTCAGAGGCTGTTGATTTTGTTGTGCAGCTTGGAGATTTGATAAATAAAGACATGCGATCATACAAACCCGTTCTGGATATCTTAGAAGAACTGAAACCACCGATTCATAGTGTATTGGGGAATCATGACTACATCGTCGATGATTCTGAGAAAGCAGAAATTCCTCTTAAACTCAAAATGCCTTCGAGGTACTATAGTTTTTATCAAAATGGCTGGGAACTTATCTTTCTCGATGGCAATGATCTCAGTCTGAATTCCCATCCTGAAAATTCCATGGCTCATAAACAAAGCCAGGAATTTTTCGATTCATTGTATGGTTTATCGGAATGGTGGAATGGAGCTATCTCAGAAAAACAACTTTCATGGTTTGAAAAACGTTTAATCGCTGCGGAAGAAGAGGGCAAGGATATCGGTATTTTTTGTCATTTCCCAATCATTCCTGAAAGCCGTTTTACTTTATGGAATGCCTTTGAAGTGCACCAGTTGATTAGCAGGTTTGAAAATGTTCGCTTTTGGATGAATGGTCATCACCATGAAGGGGCTTATTTAGTCGAAAATGGAAAGCACTATGTAACTTATAAAGGCATGGTTGAGAGTAAAACAAATGCCTATGCCATTATGGAGATTGCCCGGGATAAAATATCGATTGAAGGAAGAGGTGAGGAAACCAGTAGAGTTTTAGCTCTTTAGCTCTTGCCCTCCTTTAAATCTAAGGTACTCTTTGCGTGCTGGGAGCGCCGATTGTTAATCGGCAATAATGTATGCCGAGCTGGAGCTCAGCGTTCCATAGAGGTACCGGCGTCTCGCCGGTAATTAAATATTGTGAAGAAAGAAGAAACATGGATAGTGAAAGAATAGAAAAAATCATCAGCGACTACGGACTTCAGAAGTTCCGTGCGAACCAGCTGAAAGATGCGATATTCAATAAACATGTTTCTTCATATGATGAAGTCAGTACTCTCAAAAAAGATCTGCGCGAAAAGCTCAAAGAAGAACAACCAATTCTTTGTCTCGAAGAACACAAAATATATAAGTCATCAGATAAAAGAACTTATAAAGCTCTTCTGAAGCTTGAGGATGGCCGCATTATCGAAAGTGTTCTTATGAGCCCTAAACCGGACCATTGGACAGCTTGTATCAGTTCGCAAGTCGGATGTGCCATGGCTTGTACATTTTGTGCGACTGGTACCATGGGATTGCTTAGAAATTTAAGTAGTGAAGAGATTTCTGATCAGGTTCTTTTTTGGCGTCAATTTATCAAGAAGAATGGCATCGATGCCCGTCTGAATAACGTCGTTTACATGGGTATGGGAGAACCTTTCCATAACAAAACAAAAGTTTTTAAAAGTGTCGATGAATTAAAGAACCCAGAAACTTTTAATATGGGTTCCAGGCACATATCTATTTCGACATCTGGGCTACTAAAACCAATCTATGAAATGGCAGAACGCTTCCCGCAAGTCAATCTGGCGATCTCTTTACATGCAGCTAACGATGTCCTTAGATCCGGTATGATGCCGGTAAATGACAATTTCCCGCTCGATAAATTAGCTGAAGCTCTAACCCACTATTTGGCTAAAACGAAACGTAAGATTTTCTTAGAGTACATTCTTCTGGATGATGAAAATGACTCTCTGAAGAATGCTGACGAATTAGTAGATCTTATCCACAAAATTAAACCAAGTAAGCTTCTGCATGTGAACCTGATTGTTTACAATCAGACAGATTCCGCTCACCGTCAAGCATCGCGTGAAAATGCTGTTAAGTTCAAAGATTATCTGATTAAAAACGGCGTAAGTACGACAATCCGTAAAAACCTCGGTCGCGACATCGATGGCGCCTGTGGTCAGTTGGCGGTTTTGGATCAGAAGTAAATGTTACTTTTTCTCAGTCGAAACCGAAAACTGATTTCACTTTACTTTTTGGGCTTATTTATCCTATCTTCAAATACTTATGGCGACCACTTACTGACTGAAGCTGCTAAAATTGTAATTGGCATTACTATTGACGATTATAAATGTAAAGGCAGTGGTTGTGGGTGTGATACTGCTTTTAAGTGTTTAACAGATTGCTGTTGTGAAGTCGATGAAGCACAGGTCGTGGCCATTATTTGCAATCCGGTTATGGCGATTGAGCCTGAAGTAAAAAGTTGCTGTAGTTCAGAACCGGAACCTAAAATATTTGCAGAAAATGTTGATGAGATTATTTCTAAGAATATAGGCAACGCTTCAAAGTTATTATTACCAGGGCGTTGTTCATCTGAAGAGTTCTTCAGTTTCCAGGTTTCTCAAGGTTTTCTTATGGATATAATGCAGGATTGTGAATACAGCTCAGAATATCTATCTGAAACTGAGTGGTTCTCTTTAGAGAAGTTCACACCTCAAACTGTTACAGAAGACCTCCTGAAAGTTCCCATCCTGGGATAATATTTTTCATTAACATAGCCTCAACAAAAATGAGGCGAATCTTTGGGTATGAATGACTTTGCATCCTTTGGTTTCCCTAATCCCTGGGAGCGCCGATGACTTGCCGTTAACCTGTAGTGTTAGCCGAGCTGGTGCTTGGAGTTCCATAGCTACTGGGAGCGCCGATCGTTAATCGGCATAACTAAGAATTAAGACCGCTTAATATTTTTATACCTTTCTCAAAACAAAATTTATTATTTTCAGGAAAATTAATGAATAAAATTATCCTTGCATGGCTATTACTGTGCATATTTGCTATTGCAGAAAAAGTCGAAAACGAAACTTTCGTTATTACTACAACAGGTCAAGAAAAAAAGATAACAGATTCCAGTATTGCTATTGGAAAAATCGAAGGTGAAGAAATAGAGACGGTCCGCCCGGCGCACCCTTCTGAAGTTACTAATCGCATTTCAGGTGTGATTATAAATAACCTGGGCGGCGAGTCTCACTTTACATCTATTCGCAATAACCTCTCAACAGGAGCAAATTATCTGTTTCTAGAGAATGGCGTTCCGACACGCTCTACTGGTTACTTTAATCACAATGCTTTACGTGAAATAAATGTTCCACAAGCAAGTGCTATAGAAGTTATCAGAGGCCCAGGTTCGGCTCTTTATGGAAGTGATGCGATGCACGGTGTGATTAATGTTCTTTCTGGAGAAATTCCGGAGGAACAACTGCTAAAAATAGGTGCAGAATACGGCACAACAGAATGGTATCGTCATCTGATTACTTATGGTGATCGCCTAAATAAAGAGCACGCATTTAGATTTGACCTAAATCAGACTTTTTCTGAAGGTTGGAGAGATTATTCAGATTACACTAGACATAGTTTTGTTGGACAGTGGTTGTGGACTCCTTCTGCAGATTTTGAGATGAAAACTGTAGCTTCTTATAACTTCGTAGATCAATCATCAGTTTCTGGATTATCAAAAGAAGACTGGAAACACGATCCAAGAGAAAACTATTATCAAATTCCAGGTCGCGATGTTGAGTCTTTCCGACTATCAGCCAAAATGACTAAGTATCTAAATGATGAATCGGAAATCAATTTTACACCTTACTTCCGTCAAAGTTATACCGATGGGCTAATTCCAAGTTGGAAACTCTCGCCATGGTCGAGTGCCGGTGAAATTAGAGACAGCGGTTTTCAGTCTTATGGAGCCTTGATGAATTATACTAAGAACTTTGCTAAATGGGACTCTCTATTGGTAGTTGGTTTTGACTTTGATTATTCTCCTGGAGAATATGAAGTTGAAGAAACCTTCGTGGATCGTGAGTTTTCTGATGGTCGAGTTTTCTTTGTAGATTACTCACGAACAGGAAATATGATATATGACTTTGAGTCGTCTTACACAAGTTACTCACCTTATGTTCACTTCGAAACCAGTCCTCATGAAAAGTTACGTTTAGATTTCGGCTTGCGCTTTGATTATGCCGAATTTGAAATTGATCAGGAGCTCAATGATCCAGATGCTATATCTGATGACACTGTGAGCTTTGATCAACTTTCTCCAAAGTTTGGTTTTATCTATGACTACGCAGAAAAGCACCAGCTTTACGGTTCTTACCGCAGGGGTTTTAGAGCGCCATCTGTTGGCTCACTTTTTGCTGCACCGGCTTCAGAGAAATCAGTTGACTTAGAACCGACTACTATTGATAGTTTTGACCTCGGGCTTCGCGGCCAGTTAACGGATAAACTTTTTTATAATTTAACTGCTTATTACATGGAGAAGAAAGACGACATCATTACCTATCGGGATCCAGATAACCCGGACCGAGACTTTGCCAGTAATAATGGTGAGACGTCACACAAGGGGATTGAGCTGGCTTTGATGTATGAGATAACGGATGAGTTGGATTTGAAGATCAGCTCAAGCTGGTCAGAACATAAATATGAAGAGTGGGATCTTGGAAGATCGGCTTATTTTGGTGCACCAGAAGGGACTGAATTGGAAGGTAATGAACTGGAAAGAGCTCCTAAGTATTATCAAACTTACATTTTAGATTATCACCCACAGTGGATGAAAGGTGGCAGCATTGAGCTTGAAGTCATCAATATGGGTAGTTACTACACAAACTCTCAAAATGATGACAAGTACAAAGGTTATGAGCTGGTGAATATTCGTGCTCAATATCCAATTACTGATAAGCTCAATGTTTATGGCCGATTCATTAATATTTTAGATCGCCACAACACGTCTTACACATCCAGCAGCTCAACGACACCGTATCGTCCAGGGGAACCACAGAGTATGTACCTTGGTTTTGAATACAGTTTTTAGGGTTAGATGATGAATACTGGGAAATTATTAAAGCTTCATAAAATGTTAAGTATGACGGCTTTGATTCTTTGTCTGTTTTGGATTGTTTCCGGCTTTATGCATCCCATTATGGGGTGGGTGAGGCCATCGGCAGCTCAGTTCCGTCCTCCTGTAAATAATATCTCAGGAGAGGAACTGATTGCAGTAGAGGAAATATTGAAAAAACTTCAAGGATTAGAAGCTCAAGCTATTCGTTTAGTAAATTTTACTGAAGGTCAGTATTACCAAATTTCTTCTGGTAAGCAAACTCTATATCTAGATTCGAAGACTGGAGTAGAGTTGACTGATGGAGATCATAAATACGCCACTTATTTGGCGAAGCATTTTAGTCAGAAAGATATTGGTGTTGAAAGTGTCAGCCAAGTGAACTCTTTCAATTATCGTTACCCGTTTATTAATAGATTATTACCCGTTCAAAAGGTAAGTTTTGCTGACGGCGAAGATTATTACATTCACACAAGATCTTCGCGGTTGGGAACTGTTGGCAATCAATTAAAAGATGGCATGTCTTTGACTTTTAAATTGTTTCACAATTTAAGTGTTTTGGATAATTATCCAGTTTTTAAGTTAATTGTGACGACTGTCTTTATGTTGATCCTGGCATTTGTAACGAGTACAGGTTTGCTTTTCTTCTTTAAAACATGGAAGAAAAAAAGAACCGGCATGCGTCAGTGGCACCGTTACATAGGCTTAGCTTCTTCAATAGTTATTTTCAGCCTGACTTTCAGTGGCTTGTTTCATATGGCAGTTAAGACAGTCAATATGAAAAAAGGTTTTGCCAAAGCCCCTACTTTGAATCTCGATAAGTGGCAGAATAATTTTGCAGATCTGTTAAAGAATAAGTCAGGCTTAAGAGGTGCCTCAACAGCCATAATCAATGGAGAGCAATATTTGCGAGTTGTCAGGAGCATCAACGCCTCGCCGGTAAAATCTAAAGGAGAAGGAGCTAATAGCCGGGAGCGACGCTCTCCTGTGCGACAAACTATTGACTACTTAAGCTTAACAGAAGATAAAAAGCTTTCAGAAACAGACGCAGCTGCATTACTGGCCAGTGAATTTATGGGTAAGAAAGCAGAAGACCTTCAAGACTTAAAGCTCATTACCCGTTTTGCTGGTGAGTATGGTTTTGTAAATAAACGGCTCCAGGTCTGGAAAGCGACATTCAAAGACTTTCCAGAAAGAGTCTATGTCGAAACCTCCAGCCAGAAACTGGCTTTGAAGGTAACCCCTTTAAAAAGTGCAGAAGGTTTTTCTTTCGCTTACTTTCACAAGGCCCATTTCCTCGATTTCCTGGGCAAGGATGGCAGGAATATTGTCCTTATGCTTTTCTGTGTATTGATTGGTTTTGTTGCCGTAACCGGAAACATGATGAAACGCCGAGCTTAAACTTTTATTTGAGGGCTTTTGCTAGCCCTCAAACAGCAGCTTTAATAATGCTCAATTCTACGGGAAATTAATATGGGTTAAGCTATAGTATTTTCGAATGTCATAATTTGAGGGCTACATGCAGAAACTACGACAATTTGGAGAACAGATCATTCTTCCTAAGAGGAAGGATTTTTCATGGTCTTCGCTTGGCTCATTAATTTTATTTTTGACATTATTTTTAGTATTTATTCTCTGGCTCTATTTTTCAAAAATAGTTATTTTTTCTAACCCAAAAGCTTTCTGGTTAACGATCATAACACCATGGTTTTGGTGGATGGGGATTCAAGGCTATTCGGGCCTTTTAGGAAAACGCCTGCAAACAGCTATTTTTACCCGCCTTCTTTTGGCTGGTTGTTTCATCACTTTATTAGCTGATCCTCGTACCCTTCAGGAAAATGAAGGTCTGACAGTTATGTATGCCGTCGACTTATCTGACTCAATTGGCCCTGAAATGCGCGATGAAGCTTTGCAATATATGGCTCACACAGTGGCTGACCGACCACCCAAAGATGAAGCGGGCTTATTGGTGTTTGGTAACGATGCGTCAGTTGAGCTTCCTCCCAGAAAGGCATTTGCTTTCGAAAGAATTACTTCACTAACCAGTCTTCCCAAAGATGGCACAGATGTCGAAAAAGCGCTTTCACTTGCTTCGGCGATGATTCCCGAAGAGCGCAATGGACGTATAGTTTTGATATCAGATGGATCATCAACTACAGGCGATATTAGTAGAGTCGTAGATGAATTACAGTCCCGCAAAATTGCAGTAGATGTTTTACCTGTTGATTTTAGTTTTAAAGATGAAGTTTGGCTCGAAAGGTTACACTTGCCAGTTGACGTCAAAATCGGGGAAACCTACGAAGCCAATGTCATTTTGTCATCTTTGCGTGCAGGAAAAGGTAAATTAAAGCTTTACGAGAATAATGAGCTACTACATGAAGATGATGTTGATTTTAATGCTGGCAAGAATCGCTACACTATGCCTCTTCATCTTAGAGCCAAAGGCTTTTATGAATACAAAGCAGTTATCGAACTTCCAGAAGGAAAAGACAGCTGGGAAGAAAATAATATAGCCATTAATTCAATTTTTCTTCAAGGGAAAGGCCAGGTTCTGGTTGTGACTTCACCAGATGGCGATGAACGCGATTGGAAGTTGCTTTCTCAGGCTATTCAAGATGCCGGTAGAAATGTCAAAGTTATTCAGTCTTTTGAGCTTCCACGCGATGCCATTTCACTACAGCCTTATGATTGTATTATCTACGTCAATGTTCCTGCAGATGAGTTAGACTCTTTACAGATGCAGGCATGTCGAGACGCAGTCTACAATCAGGGGACTGGATTCTTGATGATTGGCGGAGAGAATAGCTATGGACCTGGAGGGTATCATCACACTGCAATTGAAGAAGCCCTGCCAGTCGATATGGATATCTCAAACAAGAAGGTTATGCCGAAAGGGGCTTTGGCTGTCATTCTTCACACCTGTGAATTTGAAGACGGTAATACGTGGGGGAAAAGGATTGCCAAAGCATCAATTCGTGTCCTCAGTTCACAAGATGAAGCCGGAGTTCTTTCCTGGGATGGCAATGACTCGTGGATTTTCCCTTTAACTCCGGTAAGCCAGTATTCTGAAATGGTTAAGAAAATTAATAATGCTGAGCTTTTGGATATGCCTTACTTTCAGGGGACCATGCAGATGGCTTATAATGCTCTTAAAGCCAGCGATGCTGCTCAGAAGCATGTGATCATTATCTCGGATGGAGACCCAAGTCCACCAACGCCTAAACTTTTGGCAGACTACAAAAAAGATAAAATAACAATTTCTACTGTGCTTGTGGATGGTTTTCACCAAGGCCAATTTGTGAAGCCCATGCAGTTGATCGCCAGTAGTACAGGTGGGCGTTTTTATCATCCAAAGAATCCTAAAGCATTGCCTTCTATCTTCATTAAAGAAGCCAAGACTCTTAAGAAAAGTATGATTCAAAATAAGACTTTTGTTCCCAAAGTTGAATTTAACGACGGTTCTCTTCTCAAAGGGATTGAGACTCTGCCTGAATTACATGGTTATGTTATAGTTTCCGCTAAGCCTGATCCTCGCCGCTGTCGTACTATACTCCGTGGTCCGGATAAGGAACAATTAGATCCAATTTTAGCAATAGGAAGTTTTGGCATCGGTAAGTCAGCAGCTTTTACTTCAGACCTTTCTCCACGCTGGGGGCGTGACTGGCTAAGTTGGGACAAAGCATTGCCGTTTATCAAACAGACAATTGTCAGTATTTCACGGGTAAGTCGTGAAGGTAGTCTCAGGATGAGAACCGATTATTCAGGAGCGAAAGCAACGGTTGTTCTTGAAGACTTTCATACGAATGATGAGTTTTTGCAGATTGGAGCTAAAGTTTCGAGACCAGATGGTAAACAAATCGATGTAGAGTTTAAACAAATTGCTCCTAGAAGATACCAGGCAAATTTTGATCTGACAGGCGAGGGTAATTACCAGGTTTTTGCTGTCGCTAAAGGTCCGACTCGTGATGAACAGGTTTTTGGAGGTATTACTGTCCCATACTCTGTAGAATATCTTAAGTTTTCCTCAAATATGAAAGATTTGGAAAAGCTGGTAAATCGCACTGGCGGCCGTATGCTGGATGATAATACTACAGGTCAAGAAATATTTAATGCTCCTCGTGAAATTAAACAAAGTTCCCAGCCATTTTATGATATTCTTCTTCTGATATTAGCTTGTTTAATTCCTCTTGATGTTGCTATTCGCCGAGTTCAGGTGGATAAGGAGTACTTCATGGAGCTTCTCGGTAGAAATAAGCAGAAAGAAAGCACTGAAACTATGGGAGCTCTTCTCAAAAGAAAACAGTCATTGCGTGAAGCTGAAAAGCCCATGGAGGTTAATATTCGACGACGGCCTAATTTGGCTTCAGACAAGCCTTTAACTTCAGAGTCGAAGAAGTCGGTTGAACAAAGTGAACCTAAAGAAGAAACTTCTGTTCCGGAAAACACAACTTCACGTCTCTTAGCCATGAAAAAGAAAAGAGACAAAAAATAACCTTTCTGGAACTCCGAGCCCCAACTCGGTATAGTGTGTCTGGAACTCCGAGCCCCAGCTCGGTATAATAAGTAATTCATTTAAGGGCACAATATGAATTACAATAATGACGATTTATCATCTTTCTGGAATCCCGAGCCCCAGCTCGGAGAAAGTAAAGGTTGGTATAATAGGGGATTCATTCCTCACTTCGATCAACTGGAAACTTATCAGTTTATTACCTTTCGCTTGTCGGATAGTTTGCCGCAATCTGTACTTGATGAACTCATCAGGTTTGATGTTGAGAATACAAGTGGAGAAAAAGCCAGGCTGGTCGAAAAGTATTTGGACTCAGGATATGGATGTTGCGCTTTGGGTAACACTTCCATGGCCAAAACTCTACAGGAAACTTTAAAAATACATCATGGTAAAAAATATGACCTTGTTGCTTGGTGTGTCATGCCGAATCATGTTCATGTTTTAATTAATCAAAAAGAGAGTCTTGGCAAGATTCTTCAATCATGGAAATCATATACTGGGCGTTGGGCAAAGAAGCATAATCAAGAGTTAGGTCTTGGTATTTTAGAAGGTCATCCTCTTTGGATGAGAGATTATTTTGATCGCTTTATTAGAAGTGTAGATCATTATAATTATGTAATCGATTATATTCATAATAATCCAGTTAAGGCAGGATTATGCGAAAATTCATCGGACTGGATGTGGTCGAGTGCGTATGACGATAGTTGATTAAACCGAGCTGGTGCTCGGAGTTCCATAGAGTTGCTTTGCCGAGCTGGTGCTCGGTGCTCCATATTACTTTTTAAACTGCCACTTTTCATCAAAGAAATCTGCATCGACTACGTTCCCAGCGGAGTCGCCATTTGGTGCTTGAGTTAGGTCAAAAACAACCCAGTCCGGTAATTTTGGATTTTGAAGAGAATTGGTTCTGTCGTGATTTTCTCTAAAAGTTGGGTCACAATTGATGACGATATATTTTTCCCGATTTTCCGGATTTGGGTAAATAAATGCAGGGATATTTTTTGAGGTATCATAGTTTTTGTTATTTACTTTGAGTGAAGAAGCGTCCCAGAAAATAGGAGTTTTATTGATCACTCGCTGGATTATTTTATTTGATTTGGGCGAACCCCATAAGATAAGGTTATAATCTTTAATATCACTTTCAGTGACTTCAGTATCTTTCTTTATGGGTAGGTTTCCTCTGAAGAGTTCTCTCCAGCGGTCTTTGAGGTGCTCTATTTCAAACTTTACCCATTTGTCGATCTGTTGATTATGACTTTCATCTGTAGGTATGACAACTATGAAAGGCGCTTTATATACGTCGTAAATGGGGCCTTGTAAGTAAGGTTTTTTCCTCAGTTCTTGACTGTGTGAGTCAAGAATTTGCCAATTTGCTTTTTTGCTTAAGAAGATTGTATTTTTTTGTTTTGTAAGTTTGATGGATTGCCCATCAATGACAATTTCAAAACCTGGGGGATAAGATGCTTTGTCTTTCCAAGGAAGATTTAAGGTGAGGGCAGAGATATTATTAGTTTTCAGCTCCATTGTCATTGGAGTTTTAATCTCAGCATCAACTGTTGAATCCTGCCAGTGTTCATCAAGTCCTTCTACTATGAGCCAGTACATTTTTGGGTATCTAAGAGTTCTAGTTTGGAGGTGGATTTTTAAAGGTGTTTCGGCAGTTCTTTTCCGAAGCGCTTTTCTTACTGTAGTATTGATTTTCTTTTGGGATTCTGGATCATATTGATGGCCCATGTTCGAACCTATTATGTGATTCAGGGTTATGCCGTGCTTCTTGAATTCTCTTTCCATGACCTGAGCCGCCTGTATCTGTTTGTCTTTTTCTCCACTATAAGCAACGAGAGGGATATTTAGAAAATTTCTAGAGTAGTTTGGAACATCGTAAAGTCCCCAAAGAGTTTGTTCATATACAGCTGGGTAATTTTCTTTTTTGAGCTTGGTGTATTCTTTAGTTTCTGCAAAGCCGGCTCCTGTATGAACGACAGCCCACTTGTCCGTATAGTGTGCACCTAAGTGCCAGGCACCAGCCCCTCCCATTGAAAAGCCCATCATAGCAATTTTATTTTCATTAACAGGGTAATTAGTCGTAACATGTTCAATAGCTTCCAGAACATCGATTTCTCCTGCAGACTTATAGCCTATACACTGTCTTCCGAATGGGTGAATTGTAATAGCTTTTTCATTGGGGTATTTTATGTTGCCAGAAAGCCCTTTGTCCATGAAGTGCATGTCGGTAATTTTATCTCCTCGACCATGTAACCAAACAAGTAAAGGAAGAGGTTTTGTAAGATCTAAGCCTTCGGGGATTTCAAGTATATATGGTTGAGGGGAACCATCAATTTTAGAGTAGAAAGCACGAACAGTCTTCCCTGACTTAATTTGCCATGTTCTTTGGGAATTTGCCAAAGCAGTAGTTCTGTTTAAACCTTCATCCAGAATTCTAAGAGCTTTCTCAAAGTCTTGTTTCTTTTTGTAAAATTCACCATTTTGTAAAGCGAAGTCAACAGCTTTATAAAAGATCTCTGCTTCAGCCTTCTCGCTTGAAGAGATTTCAGCCAGTTTTGATTTAAGTAGAGTTAGCTTTTGTTGAATTTGTTTAGTTTCATCTTCAAGGAGGTTTATTCCTTTAGGTGGAATACGCCTTTTAATTTTCTCATATTCTTGTGAAAAAGAGACAAGTGTAAAAATAAAAAACGAAAGAAGAAATATACGCATTACCACTACCTTAAAATTCATTGTTACTTATGAAACAGGCAAGCCTCTAAAATATCAATAGCTAAGTTGAATAAAGCAGTAGTAATGAGTCTATAGGTATATTTGTCAAGAGTATGAATTATAGCGCTTTTAATGGACAAATTATCCATTGATCTCGTATCTAATCTTTCAAATTTTTAAAGGATAGTTAGCTATGTTGCCTAAAAGTCTTTGAAAAGGAGAGTTCAATGTTGGTCTATAGGCAAATTGAGACAATTATTAGCTTGGAGGCTACAGTTACTGTTGAATATTTTTGACTGAATGAAGTCTCACCATGATTTCACTATAGTTAAGATTAATTCAAATTAAAAAGATTGTTCTGGTCTTATACCTAATAAATCTCTATAATCTAGTTACAAAATGAAAAATAAAAGTGACTTATGAGAATAGCGATTCCTTTAATTATACTTCTTTCTTTAGTTTCATGTGATCAAACAAAGCCTCCTTCAAACAAAAAGATATCTCCCAAAAAAGTAGTTAAGACAGGGCCTTCAGAAGAAGAAATTAGACAACAGAGAATTCGCCAAAAGATATCAGAAATAAAAACTCAAATTAGAGAAATAAAAGATGGTATTTTAAATACTCGTGTAACAGTGACAACACTTGCTGGCAAAGTTTATGAAAATGCTGAAGTTATGGATTGGAGCCCACTAAAAGTACATTTGTACTCTAAAAATGGTTTAGAATTGATTAGCATAAAGGATTTGTCTAAAGAAGAAGGTGAGAAGATTGGCTTTGATCACAAGTTGGCTTCGAATTATTCTAAAATGCAGGCTTATCTTAAAAAACGAAAGAGTCAGGCAGCAGTAGGAAATCAGCTAGCCCCCAAGGTTAGTTATGATAATCCATTTGTGAAGAATTTTAAGTCGACTCTGGTTATGGCTAATGGTAAGAAAGGCGATGGTGGTATTTCTTCGAAGAAGTATACACTACTGTATTTTTCTGCATCGTGGTGCCCACCATGCCAAAAGTTCACTCCTAGCCTAGTCAGTTCTAATGCAATTTTTAATAATTTAAATTGTGGAGTTGTTTTAGTCAGCGGCGATAAAAATGATTCAGCTATGTTCAATTATATGAAAAGTAAAAAGATGCCATGGCCGGCGATATCTTATAATTCCAGAGGGACGGCTAACCTGGAGAAATATGGACAGCGTTATATTCCTTCTTTAACACTGGTTGATTCAAAGGGGAATATTGTGGTTCAGGGAAGTGGAAGCAGCACAACTATGGATAAAATTGCTTCAGCCTTACAAGCAAGGTAAGTCTTTGTTATAAGCAAAAAAAGAGCCCCCGAAGGAGCTCTCATTTTTTGGGGGTGGAGATTGGTTTATACCATCTGTAGGTAGATAGTACCTTCCTCTACTTTTACTGGGTAAGTTGAAAGGTCATCCACTTCACCTTCACTTACGTGTTCACCAGTTTCGAGGTCAAAGTTATGCTTATGCAGTGGGCAGGCAACTTTTGGTTTGCCATCGGCATCACCAACAAGGCCGCGTGAAAGAACCATTCTATTGTCGTGTGGACAAAGGTTCTGTACTGCATGCCATTCAGATTTTTCTTTTACGTTGAAAACAGCAATCTGCTTACCTTCAACCTTAACACAACCGCCAAGGTCTTTGCAGAAATCTTCAGTTTTTCCAACAGGAATCCATTCGCTCATATGTACTAATCCTTAAAACTCTTAAACTTCTACCAGTTGTTTCTTTTCTTCGTGTGATGCTGGACGAATTTGTCCACGCTCATCGACGAACTCGATTGTTTCATCTGTATCGTCGCAATTCACGAAGTGCTTAAAGCGCTTAAGCTTTTCAGGGTCGTTGATAGCGTTCTTCCACTCGCACTCATAAGTCTCAACAAGGTGAGCCATCTGAGCTTCAAGTTCGTCATTGATACCCAGAGAGTCATTGATAACAACGTCTTTCAGGTGATCGAGTCCGCCTTCAAGTTGATCCATCCAAGTAGATGTTCTCATGAGTTTATCAGCAGTTTTGATATAGTACATCAAGAAACGGTCAATATACTTAATCAAAGTCTCTTCATCGAGGTTTTCTGCAAGTAAGTCAGTGTGACGAGGCTTGATACCGCCATTACCACAAACGTATAGGTTCCAACCGTGCTCTGTAGCTATTATACCGAAGTCTTTACTTTGTGCTTCTGCACATTCACGAGTACAGCCACTGACTGCAGATTTCAGTTTGTGTGGTGAACGAATACCGCGGTAACGTTCTTCGATGCGAATCGCTAGACCAACTGAGTCACCGACACCGTATCTACACCAGGTAGAACCGACACATGATTTTACAGTTCTTAGAGATTTTGCGTAAGCATGGCCAGACTCAAATCCAGCATCTACTAAGATTTTCCAGATTTCAGGAAGTTCGTGTAGTTTTGCACCGAACATATCGATACGCTGACCACCTGTAACTTTCATGTAAAGACCGTATTTCTTAGCAACTTCACCGATGACAATAAGTTTGTCTGGAGTGATTTCACCACCTGGTATACGTGGAATTACAGAGTAAGTACCGTCTTGCTGCATATTTGCCAGGTAAGCATCGTTGGTATCGTTGATACTTGGTTGTTCAAGAATTGGCACGTTCCATGTAGAGGCAAATATAGACGCTGCCGCAGGCTTACAGGTTTCACAACCTGAACCAGTACCGTGCTTTTCGAGAAGTTCTTCAAATGTACGAATGCCAGTCGCTCTGACAGTTTGGTACATCTCTTGACGAGTCATGTCGAAGTGTTCACAAAGGGCGTTACTGACTTCTACACCAGACTCTTTCATCTTGTGTTTAAAGAGATCTGTGACAAGCTGCATACAACCACCGCAGCCAGTACCGGCTTTTGTGCATTTTTTTATGTCTGAAACAGAGCAGGCTCCATCTTCTATAGCAGCGCAGATATCTCCTTTAGTGATAGCTTCACACGAACAAATTTGTGCTGAATCTGGTAGATCGCCAACCCCGGCACCGCCAGGTGCACCTTCAGAGGCAGGTAAAATCAGTTGCATAGGATCTTCAGGAAGTACCATTTCATTTTGGTACAGCTGGAGAAGAGTTCCGTATGCATCCGCATCGCCAACGAGAATGCCGCCGAGGAGCGTCTTACCATCTTCAGTGATTATTAGTTTCTTATAAATGCCGGCATGTGGGTCATTTATTACAAGTTCCTTAACAGGACCTTGAGGTTCAATATTACCAAAGCTGGCAACATCTGTACCGATTAACTTAAGTTTTGTGGACATGTCAGCGCCAGTGAAGCTGGCTGAGTTGCCAACAAGCTGCTCAGCAACGGCATCAGCCATTTGATAACCAGGAGCAACAAGTCCGTAAATCATATTATTATAAAGTGCACATTCACCAATAGCGTAAACGTCCGGATCACTTGTTTGTAGATTGTCATTTACAAGGATACCGCCGCGAGGACCAAGAGTAAGTCCGCACTCTCTGGCTACTTCATCTCTTGGACGAATACCAGCTGAAACGATGATCATATCAACTTCTAGAGTTGTGTCATCAGAAAATTCCATAGCCGTAACTTTACCGTCACCAGCAATGTTTTGAGTCGCTTTATTTAAGTGACACTTAATGCCTCTTGATTCGATGATGTCTTTAAGCATCAAACCACCAGCTTCATCAAGCTGTCTTGGCATAAGTCTTGGAGCAAATTCTACACAGTGTGTTTCAAGGTCAAGGTCTTGAGCTGCTTTTGCTGCTTCCAGTCCCAGTAAACCGCCACCGATAACAGCACATGACTTACATTTTTTAGCGTAAGCCATCATGTCATCAAGGTCTTCGATTGTTCTGTAAACAAAGACACCTTCTTTGTCAACCCCAGGTACTGGTGGCACGAAGGCTGAAGAGCCTGTCGCAAAAATGAGTTTATCGTAGGAGATCTCTACGCCTTTTGAGGAGATGACAACTTTCTTTTCTCTGTCAACTTGCTCAGCTTTATCGCCAATGTGAAGTTCGATGCCTCTTTCCTTATACCAATCAATTCTAGCCATGGAGAGGTCTTCTGCAGTCTTACCATCAAAGTAAGCAGACAGGTGTACGCGGTCATATGCCGGGCGAGGCTCTTCACAAAAAGTGATTATTTGATACTGACCTTCAGTATCTTTGTCTGTAAGTCGTTCACAAAACTTGTAACCGACCATGCCATTACCAATGACAACAATATTCTTTTTCATTTCTTTATCCCCAAAAAATAAATTACAAATATGTAATAGTTATATATTGATGTAACTATTTCGTATTTAATATGTGCAATAGTAGTAGCAACTCTTAAAATGTACAATTTAAAATCGAATAAAATTTCACCTAAAGGTACGAAATTGACAATATGTGTTAGTATTGTTTACAATTTAGTAATAAATTGTACAATATTTAAATAAGTGTAAAAAAGTCTTAATTAAAAAGTCGTTAAAAATCTTATAATGAGAGGGGCAGTACTTTAGAATTTTTAGGACCTTGCTATACTAAGTTGTTTAGTGAATGACTTAAAAACAATGGAAATCTATGCGTAATTTTTTACTGGTTTTATTAGTGGCTTTGTCTGCAGGTTGTGCGTCTCCTATCATTAAAATGACGGATAAGTATGAAAGTGGGGCATACATAAAGGTGCCGACACATGTAAGAGCGCTGGAAGTCAATGGGAGAGTCGTCAGGACATCCTTAATAACTGATGCTATTACTTTGGAGGTTCCGGCTGGTCGTACTGAATTTGTTTACGAATATGTAAATATTTTTGATACTCATCATGGCGATGATCACGAAGAAGTCAGATCTGGTAAAATGACTGTGATTTTCAATGCTAAAGAGTTTAATAATTATGAAATAGTCTGCCAGAACCCCGATTCGTATGAGGAAGCCCAAAAAATCGTTAAAAATATAAAAACGCACTTACTCCATTTTGAAAGCGGTATAAAGACAAAGCCAGTGAAAGGTCAGATTGAAGAGCGTTTTCATGGCATTAAAATCATGGAGCCTTACGAAGAGCTCAAGCACTGGTGGAAAAAAGCGACTCAGAAAGAAAAAGACAATTTCTTGAAGTGGACAAAAGACCAGTAAGTTAGTTCTAAATTTTTAAAGAGCTTGAGCAATTTATTTGGTCAGGCTCTTTTTTGTTTAGTAAGAATAGTAGTTATTCAAAGCTTGGTTAAGTGCCTTATTTGCTTGATTGTATGCATCTATTTGCTTATTAAAATAATTGACGTCTGACTGAGTTTTAAAGTGAAGTTGATTCGCTTTTTTATTATTCATCGCCGTTACATTTATATTGTAAAGTATGTCAACACATTTTTTAGAAGCATCTGAGACTGGTTTCAGGCGTTTTATAGTCGTGTTATAAGACTTGATTTGATTATAAGTGAACGTTTTCAGGTTTGGGTCATCAAATTTGAGCTTAGCAAAGCTTTGTTTGAGATTTGCCATAAAGCTATGTAGAAAGTGCAGTTCAGCCTTATCCAGTTTAGAAATCTCCTTTAGGGCATAGTCATTGTTGGAAATAGCCTGACCTAAGTCCTGGCTTTTAAAACTTAAGTCCAAGAGAGCATAAAACTTTTCCTGATTGATAATGTAGAGTAAGTCACTTTTGTACCAGTTAACGGCCGATGCTCGAAGGAATTTAATGACTTGCTGATCATTTTTTGAAGCCTTCTTATAAAGAGTAGCTAATTCCGCACTATAGCTCTTAAAGAAGTTGGAAAATGTTGAGAGTTTTACTTTGGCGCTCTGGCCACGGTTTCTTTTGATGTCGTTCCAAAGGTTTTGGCGTAGTTTATTAAGTATGTTTAGACTGTTGACAACGTCATTATGTTTAGTGATCTTGTCTTGTTCTTGAGTAGCTTTCTTTATCGCGATATCTGCTTTTTTCGTTTTGTATTCCAGAATTATTTTATTTAGTTCTGAAGTTATGCTTTGTTCATTGAAAGATATTTCACAATCTGGACTTTTGTCAGCAAGGATTTTTTGGGCAATTAATTCATTTAAGGGATAAATACAATTGAAGTGGTCGTACCCCTTGAGAGGATAAAAGTGGGCGAGTGGATTTTTGCTTTTTTGTTTCATTTCTAGGAGTGAGTCGATATTTCCAGTTGTTCCTTCGAAAACAAAAGTGGGTTTTGTAATTGAATCCAACCAGAAAAGAGGGGCGCGCATCTTTATCTCTTCGATGTTTGAAGTGTCAAAGTTACAGTATTCATCGCCATAGTAAACAAAGTTTGAAACTGGCCCCAGTGAAAAGGAGGCTCTAAACTTATCAGTTGCTTCAGAGATGAGTAAAGCGAGGGTACCTCCAGTACTATGACCTCCCAAGTAGATTCGATCTGGATCAACATAAGGTTGTAAAGAGAGGAAATCATAAGCTGCAATTATATCATCAACTTCACCATAAAAGCTTTCCATGTGACCAGGGTTGGCATTGCCTCCACGCGACGATGGAAACATGGTGATTATACCATTGTTATGAAAATTCATAGCAGATTGATCATTGTCTATTTCGTCAGCTTCAAAATAATCGCCATCGGCACTATTTGAGAACCCTCCATAAAGCCAGATAATCGCCGGGTGTTTTTTACCGTCTTTAGGATTTTGAGAAATGTATGCCTCCATCTTTCCTATGGTTGATAGGTATGAGACTTTGCGGAACTCTGGGTTAGTAGACTCAGATCCAGGTTTATTTTTACTGACTTGTTTAGTTAACTTTGTCGTGAAGTTTTTTCTGGCGTTTGTAAAAGAAATAGCTTTAGGTGAGGGATCTTCTTTTGAAAGATTTTGAGTCTTGGCTATTTTTGGGGCCGTTTGAGTTTCAGGTGCTTTTTGGGAAGACTTGCTGATAGTTGGTTGCTTGGTACAGGATGTTACAAGACAGAAAAGAAGAACGTACACAGTTAGATATTTCATAGAGCCCCATTAGATATAAATTGATAAAATCAATCTAATGATAATTAGGGAGTTATCCAGCACTTCTTAAGTTATTGAAATAAAAAAGGCGAAGCCCGAAAGCTTCGCCTTTAAAATCAATAATCTACTTAAAACTAGACCTGCATGGTCATAAGAAACTCGATATTACTCTTAGTTTTCTTAACGCCTTGTTTAAGCAGCTGCATAGACTCGTGTGGTGGTGCACCGGTCATAGCGCGACGCAGTTTCCACATTCTGTCTTTTTCGTCCGGGTGAAGAAGAAGCTCTTCTTTACGTGTACCAGATTTCTCGATGTTAATTGCAGGGAAGATACGTTTGTCGACAAGAGCTCTGTCGAGGTGAACTTCCATGTTACCAGTACCTTTGAATTCCTCGAAGATAACTTCGTCCATCTTACTGCCTGTATCGACAAGTGCAGTTGCTAGGATAGTTAAGCTACCGCCTTCTTGAACATTACGTGCAGCACCGAAGAAGCGCTTGGGTTTGTGTAGAGCGTTAGCATCTACACCACCAGAAAGGATCTTACCAGAGTGAGGCTGAACGGCATTGTAAGCACGAGCCAGGCGAGTGATAGAGTCTAGGAGGATTACAACATCTTTACCGTGTTCAACCATACGCTTAGCTTTTTCAATAACCATTTCGGCAACTTGAGTGTGACGTTGTTGAGGTTCGTCAAATGTTGAGCTGACGACTTCGCCTTTAACTTCACGTTTCATGTCGGTAACTTCTTCCGGACGTTCATCGATAAGAAGAACAATCAGGTGAACTTCCGGGTTATTGGCAGAAATAGAGTTGGCAATGTCCTGCATAAGAACGGTTTTACCAGTTCTCGGTGGAGCAACGATTACACCGCGCTGGCCCATACCAATAGGAGTGACCAGGTCGAGAATTCTCATGGACATGTTATTGCGCTCCTGGTTTTCCATGATCAAACGGCGATTTGGAAAGTCAGGAGTTAAGTTTTCAAATGGAATCTTCTGTTTCTTAACAGAAGGATGCTCATCGTTAATGGCATCGACTTTCAGCATGGCAAAGAATCGCTCTTTTTCACGAGGAGAGCGAATTTGACCGATAACCTGGTCACCCGTTCTTAGAGAGAATCTTTTGATCTGAGAAGGGCTCAGATAAATGTCTTCTGGTGAAGGCTGGTAGTTATATTCAGGAGAACGAAGGAAACCAAAGCCGTCTTGGAGAATTTCCAGGACGCCACCGCCATAAAGAATACCTCTTTCACTGGCGCGGCTGCGCATAATCGCAAAAACAAGATCTTGTTTACTGAGGGCGCCGACACCTTCGATTTCAAACTCTAAACCGATTTCAGAAAGTTCCATCATCGATTTTTGTTGAAGCTCCTGGAGGTTCATTCCGGGTTCGTCGTTAGCGACGATTTCGTCACGCTTGAAATTGTTTCTCTTATGCTTGTGGTTTTTGTGCTTGTGATTTTTGTTATGGCGGTGTTTGCCATTGTGCCTATCGTTTCTGTCGTTGCCTTCTTTGTTTTTATCCGAAGAGTCTGCTTTAGGGGGATCGTTATTCTTATCGGAAGAATCAGCTTTAGGAACTTCTTTTACTTCAGCTTTAGGAGCTTCTTTTGCTTCAGCTTTAGGAACTTCATTTACTTCAGTTTTAGGAACTTCTTTTGCTTCGGAAGGCTGAGTTTCAGCTTTAGGAGCTACTTCGTCTTTTTTCGCTGCCGGCTTACGGCCTCTTTTCTGAGGAGCTGGTTTTTCTTCAGATCCTGTCATTTCTTTCTCTGAAAAAAGTTCAGGTTCAGTCATTTTTTTCGCTGCCGGCTTACGGCCTCTTTTCTTTGGGGCTGCAGCTTCTTCAGCAGGTGTTGTTTGTTCAGAATCGGCCATAATTAACTTGGTCCTTTGTCATGTAATAATTCAAAAATTCTACCACATTGATTTTTGAGAAAATCCAGAGACCAGTTGTTGATAATTCCATAGTCTGCTCTCTGCAGTTTTTCACTTTGATGCATTTGTGCCGACAGGCGGCTGTTAATTTCTTTTTGACTCCAAGCTCTAGACAATAGTCTGTCATTTTGAAACTTTGAGTCACACCAGACAGAGATAACTTTTTCGAATTCACTCTGCCAGTTTACTTCATAAAGAAGTGGCACTGCTATAATAGAAATCTGCCCATTATGCTGTGCTTGAATCTGCAGTTTGACGAGAGGATGCATAACACTGTTGAGCCACTCAAGTTCCTGCTTATTCTGAAAAACAATTTCAGCAATTGAAGGTCTGTGGGGTTTGCCGTCTTGGAAAACTTTGTTGCCCCAGCGTTCTTTCAAACTTGCATAAAGTTGTTGGTTCTCTTCGTAAATTTTATGTACGATCAAATCGGTGTCGGCAACATGTGCGCCTAGCGATTGAAAGATATCAAGAACAGTACTTTTACCGGCACCAATGCCACCAGTCAGGGCAATGAGCATTAAATTAGGCTCCAGAGAGTTCGAAAATGTGATTGAACACGAAAAAGCATAAATTGGATAATTTTGGAAATCTTTGAAGTGATTAATTAAATTGGTAAGACAAGTTCTGAAATTTGATAATAAATAGAATCTAAAGCTTTGTTGAGGGTTAGTCAACAAAGCTTTATGGAAAAAGTGTAAGAAAGTTGAGGCTATGTTTACTGGTTAAACTTAACGACTTTGAATTTTTTACCTTTCTTAAGAAGAAGGAAGTTTCCTAAAAGCAGATCATCTTGAGCTGGTTTATAAGTCTCTTCTGAAATTTTTTCGCCATTTACTGCAACGGCATTACTCTTTATCATTTGTCTGGCTTCGCGGCCGGACTGAGTTAAGCCATTGTCAACGAGCAGGGCGATAAGTCCTTGAGTATCTTCAAGCGAATCGTAAACTTTACCTTCAGTGACATTGACCAAAGCATTTAGCGTCGGTTCATCCAAGGCAGAGATATCGCCTTTACCATAAAGAACCTGAGAGGCATTTATGGCTTTGGCAGTTTCTTCTTCACCATGAATCATGTTGGTCATTTCTGCAGCAAGTTTCTTCTGAGCAGTATTCGGGAACTGTTTAGTCTCTTCTTCTACAGCATTGATTTCTTCTTCAGATAGGAAAGTGAAGTACTTGAGGAATTTAATGACATCTGCATCCGGAGTGCTGTACCAGTACTGGTAGAATTCATACGGACAGGTTCTCTTTGGATCAAGCCATACAGAACCACCGGCAGTTTTACCGAATTTAGTACCGTCAGATTTGGTAATAAGTGGAACTGTTAGGCAGAATCCGCGACTATCACTACAACGACGGATAAGGTCCATACCGGCAGTCATATTTCCCCATTGGTCGCTACCACCGATCTGTAGAGTACAGTCAAATTCGCGATTCAAGTGAAGGAAGTCATAACCTTGAAGAATCATGTAACTGAATTCGGTATAAGAGATGCCAGCTTCAGCACCTTGCAGCCTGGTTTTTACAGAATCTTTCTGCATCATGACATTTACAGAGAAATTCTTACCGACATCGCGTAGAAACTCAATTACATTAAGCTTGGAAACCCAGTCAAAGTTATTGACTAGAGTTGCCTGGTCGCCGCTGAAATCGACGATCGATTTCAGCTGCTCTTTGATACATTCAACATTATGACGAACCATGTCGTCAGTCAAAAGGTTACGTTCCTGGCTTTTTCCGCTCGGGTCACCAATCATACCGGTTGCACCACCAGCTAGAGGTAGAACAGTGTGACCGTACTCTTGGAAACGGCGCAAAGTGATCAGAGGAACAAGATTACCAATGTGGAGAGTGTCGCTTGTCGGGTCGAAACCGCAGTAAAGAGTTACCTTATTTTCTGAAAGGTAGCCTTTAAGTTCGTCCTGTCCGGATTCCTGGTGTTTGAGACCACGCCAAACGAGCTCGTCATAAATGTTATCAGGTTTTGCCATGCTTAAAACTCAAGCTTCTCAGCGATTTGAATTGCGTTAAGTGCAGCACCTTTTCTTACCTGGTCACCAACAACCCATAGCTCTAGGCCGTTATCGCAAGAAACATCGCGACGCAGACGACCAACGTAAACAGGGTCCTTACCAGAAGCCATGAGCGGAGTTGCCCAAAGGTTGTTTGGTCTATCTTCATAGATCTCAACACCTTCAGCACCTTTCAGTAGCTCATAAGCTTCTTCAAGAGTGAATGGCTTTTCAAATTCAAGGTTGATAGACTCAGAGTGAGCTCTCATAATCGGTACACGAACGCAAGTAGCTGTTACTTTGAAGTCAGGATCTTTGAAGATCTTCTTAGTTTCGTTAACCATTTTCATTTCTTCTTCAACATAACCGTTGTCCATCATTGGGCTGTTATGTGGGAAAAGGTTGAAAGCGTATGGCTGATTGATAACTGTGTTCTCGTAGCTCTCTTCTTTAAGGTGAGCTTGAGTTTCTTCTTTAAGCTCTTGCATAGCTTGAGCACCAGCGCCAGACGCAGCCTGGTAAGTAGAAACAACACAACGCTTGATACCGAAAGCTTTGTGAAGAGGAGCTAGTGGAAGAGCCATGATGATTGTTGAACAGTTAGGGTTGGCGATGATGCCTTTGTGTTCAGCAATAGCTTCAGGGTTAACTTCTGGTACAACTAGAGGTACACCATCTTTCATTCTGAAGTATGATGTGTTATCGACAACAACAGCACCGGCTTTAACTGCAGAAGGAGCAAACTCTTTAGAGATAGAGCCACCAGCAGAAGCAAGTACCAGGTCAATACCTTCAAAGCTGTCGTGAGTCAATTCTTCAACAATGAGAGTTTCACCACGGAACTGAACTTCTTTACCAGCTGAACGAGCAGAAGATAAAAGTTTTAGTGAGTTAAGAGGGAAGTTTCTCTCTTCAAGTAATTCAAGTAGTTCGACGCCAACTGCACCAGTGGCGCCCATAATAGCAACGTTAGGTTTCACTTTATCCTAATCCAAATTGTAAGCGTTAATCGGTCCTAGGCCAACAGCGTTGAATCCGCCATCGACATACATAGTTTCGGCAGAGATACCACGGCTTAGGTCACTGCACAGGAACATGGCTACATCGCCAACTTCCTCAATAGTATTTGCTCTTTTTAGAGGAGCTACTTTCTCTTGTACTTTCAGCATGTTGCTGAAGTTTGAGATCCCTCTGGCAGCCAAAGTTTTGATTGGGCCGGCAGAAATAGCATTAACACGGATACCCTTGCCACCAAGATCATTTGCCAAGTAACGAACGCTACATTCAAGAGCTGCTTTGGCGACTCCCATAACATTGTAGTTGGTGACGATTTTTTCAGCACCGAGGTAAGTAAGAGCAACGATACTGCCTGTGTCAGACATGATAGGCTCAGCAGCTTTAGTAAGAGATACTAGAGAATAAGCACTGATGTCATTCGCCAGGTTAAAGCCGTCTAGTGATGTGTTGATGAAACCACCATCGAGGTCAGTTTTGTCGGCAAATGCCAGACAGTGAACCATGAAGTCGATCTCGCCGTACTGTTCTTTAAGAGCAGCGAAAGTAGACTCGATAGTTTCCGGTTTAGTTACATCACATTCAAGTATTGGAACTTCAGGGTGATCTTTAAGCAGCTTCTGAAGTGTCATCTTGTTTTTTTCGTTGAGGCAGGTTACAGCAACATCTGCACCTTGTGCCAATAACGATTGGGTGATGCCCCAGGCGATACTGCGCTGATTAGCGACGCCGAGTACAACGCCTTTCTTTCCTTTCATAATCATAATTCAATCAACCCTGTATAGATTAAAATTTTTCTTCATTTTCTAAGAAGTTAGAGAACTTAGCATAACCTTAATTTTTTAAAATTTATAAGGTTTAAAATAAATAAGTTTTTTGCGGGGCATAAATTTACGTCGATTTCCAGATGATCAAATTATGACAAAGGAACTTCTTGTCATAACAAAATTGTCCGCTTAAGAAAATTCATTTTTAACATTGCATGTAATATTGTAAAAATAAAAATGATCTTCGATGATACAAATCGTATTATGTGTTAGTATTTGCTTATCAATTGAATGTGTATAGTTGGCTATTGTGGTTTATTGTTTTGTGTCTTCCCGAAAGTTTACTCTTATAGAAATGGTGGCAGTAATCGCAATAATCGGAATTTTATTTTCTATACTTTTCCCATCTTTACAAGGTTCTCGAGATAAAGCTCGGTCAAGTGTATGTTTATCATAGTTAAAACAACTTGGATTGATCACTCTAATGTATTCAACTGATCAAGATCCTTTATACCTCTTGTTGGCAAAGGAATGAAAGTGATAGCTGGTTTAACACCCCCTGGAATATGGGTTTTTAAAATCATACTTTCCTGATAGTCCACATGAAAGGTCACTTGTTTGCCCATCTGGTGACATAGATGGTGTTACTATGAATTCCGGTAGGATACCCAGAGATTATGCTATGAATGGCTTCAATTGGTGGAATATCAGTAATGATAATGCAGGTGTCGCATGGGCTCTTAAAAACTCAAGTGGTGATACCAGAGGTAATCTGCTTGAGTTGATATAAGTATTTGGTTGTCAAGGTCTTATTTGTTTTGGAGGTAAGAAGGGAGTGGCAACTGGTCAGCAAAGCACGAGTGGTGCGGCTATTAGTGTAAAAAGTGACACGGGCCCCGCGAATGTAGTTTACAACCGTCACTTCAAAGGGAATAATTTTGTCTTTATAGACGGACATGCTTCGCGCTTAACTCAAAGTGGATGTTATCACAGATAGTCTTTGGACTCTTAATCCAAACGACTAAAAAATTCTAATCTCCACCAGTGAATTAACTTGTAAGAATATCCAAACTCGCTATTCTCTCAATAAATTTAAAATTGTATGAACTTATGAGTGAAGATAAAGAATTAATCATTAATTCTCCAAAGAGAAAACAGTATGGTGGCCTCTGGTTTATTTTTTCTGGTATTGGCTGTTTTCTTTTATGGATGAATGGTAATAAAACAGGCGGAGAAGGAGATTTGATTTTGCTGGGAGTTGCGATTGCGATTGCAGTCTTGGGGATTTATCGCTTGTTGACCTATTCCAGAACAACCTTTATCAAGGGAAAGGTACCTTCGGCTATTAAGGAAACTTATCATTTTGGGTACCACAAAGTTGTCGCTCAGGCTGACTTTAATGAGATTTCTCTTCTTCGCCGAGAAAACATTCTGCCTTATTGCCAGCTCTATGCATTTGCGAGTTTAGACTTTCTAAAAACAAGGATTTCGCCAGATGAACTAAAGTCTTATGAGTCTGGTTCGAATGAACTTCCAGGGGTTATTATCATAGACCATGCGACTAAGAAAGAATGTGAAACGCTCAATGAAAAAATTTGGCGCTTTTACGATCTCTGGGATGAAAGTCAGGTATAGTTTTTAATGAATGACAGAGAGTTTTACGAAACGACTAAAGCCAATTGGTTGAACTCGTGTTCTAATTGGCCATCGGCTGAGACTCTCGAGGTTGAGTTGATATCATCACTCAAAAATTATGGCCTTTACATTCTTAGAAGTAATAAACCATTAGATAACTCTGAAAACTCTAAAGGTATTTTACGGGATTACTTAAGAGGTTTTGGGACTTTACTTAATCAATCGCCTTTAGGTTGTGATCTTTTTAAAGTTCAAGATGAAGGCTTCGATATTAAGCATCCAAAGTTTCGCGGCCCAAGTTCAAATCACCGGTTAACCTTTCATACTGATAGGTGCGATATAATTGTTTTCTATTGTGTTAGGCCGGCGGATGTCGGAGGTATAAATCAATTTGTCCGAGCACTTAGAGTTTATCAAACGTTGCAAAGTGAATTTCCAGATTTACTAAAAGTTCTCGAGCAGCCATTTACTTACAAAAGACATAATGCAGATCCGGCTTTCCCGGATTCCAGATATGAGCTTCCAGTTTTTGATAAGGTAGAAGAAAACTTGCATATAACTTTGATGACTTATTTAATCAATAAGGCGGATAAAGATCCGGATATGCCCAGTCTTACTAATGATCAGAGAATGGCTCTGAATAAAGTTCAGGAAATTTGTCAGCGAAAAGAAAATCAATTGGAGATTAAACTGGAAGCCGGAGATTTGTTATTTTTGAATAATACCCAAATGCTTCACAGTCGAACAGCTTTCGAAGATAAACTTGGCAAGCGCCTTTACTACAGAGTTTGGATGACTTGCCCTTGGAGTGAGGAATTACCAGAGAGTTTTGAGCCTATTTTTGGAGAGACTAAAGCTGGTAAAAAAAGAGGAGGCTTTCGCCTCCTGAGTGATTAAGCCTTCGTGCCCAGTCTTTCACGTGCATAACTGCCATCTTGAACGCGTTTGCACCATTCAAGATTGCTTAAGTACCATTTGACAGTTTTTCTCATACCTGTGTCAAAGGTCTCTTCTGGTTTCCAACCCAGTTCACGAGTGATTTTAGTGGCATCGATAGCATACCTGACGTCATGACCCGGTCTGTCTTTAACATAGGTGATAAGGTCTGTGAATTTTTCAATTCCTTTCGGCTTTTCTGGATGAAGCTCTTCTAAAAGAGAACACAGCGTATTTACAACTTCTATATTTTTCTTTTCGTTGTAGCCGCCGACATTGTACGTTTCACTGACTACACCTTCTGTAACGACTTTGTAAAGAGCTTTGGCGTGATCATCAACGAAAAGCCAATCGCGGATTTGGCAGCCATCGCCATACACCGGTAGAGGTTTGCCTTCGAGAGCGTTGAGAATCATCAGTGGAACAAGTTTTTCAGGAAAGTGATAAGGTCCGTAATTGTTTGAACAGTTAGTAATAACCACCGGAAGACCATAGGTGCGATTCCACGCTCGAACTAAATGATCGGACGATGCCTTGGATGCAGAGTAAGGAGAACTTGGAGCATATGGCGTATCCTCTCTAAAAAAGTCTTCAGGACCTTCGAGATCTCCATAAACCTCATCTGTAGAGATGTGGTGGAAACGAAATACTTTTTTCTTGTCATCATCTAATTGCAGCCAGTATTTTCTGGCTTCTTCAAGTAGGGTGTAGGTACCGACGATATTTGTTTGAATGAATTCAGCTGGGCCATCTATTGATCGATCTACATGGGACTCTGCAGCCAGATGCATGATCGCATCTGGTTGATACTTATAAAATAGCTCTGAGACTTTGACTGAATCACAGATGTCAACTTGTTCAAAACTATAGCGTTCATTACTTGAAACAGGTAAGAGAGACTCGAGATTGCCGGCGTAAGTCAATTTATCTACATTGATGACTTCATCATCATTCTCTTGAATGATATATCTGATTAAAGCCGAACCGATAAATCCAGCACCGCCCGTAATTAAGATTTTCATGACTGCTCTTCTTTAAGTACTTTTATAATTCTTTTGACTTCATCTTTCCAGTCATTGTCGATTTCTGGAATTATAGATTTAATTTTTACTATATCTAAACAGGAATTAGCTGGTCTTCTGGCAGGAGTGGGGTATTGCTCTGTCGTCAGCTTATTAACAGTTGGAATCTTTTCGATTAAACCAACATTGAATGCTTCCTCAAATATAGTCATGGCAAATTCATACCAGTTACAATAAGGTGTTCCAGAGAAGTGGTAGAGACCAAAAACATCAACGCTCTCAAAGTGTTTTTCAGTTAAATCAAGAAGAGCTTTGGCTACATCTGTTGCAGATGTCGGACCGCCATATTGGTCCGCAACAATTCCAAGTTCATCTTTGGTTTGTGCTAAGCGAATCATGGTCTTGAGGAAATTGTTACCATATTCAGAGTAGATCCAACAAGATCTCAAAATGACATTTTGTGCCCAGGTTTCTTTAAGGCTGGCTTCTCCAGCCAGTTTACTTTGACCATAAATACTAACTGGATTAGTCGGATCTGCTTCCTTGTAATTGCCTTGAGTACCATCAAAAACATAATCGGTCGAAATATGGAAGCAGGGGATGTTTTTAGCTTTACAAAAAAGCCCAAGGTTTTTAGTTCCCAGATCATTAACCGCATAAGCTGCTTTTTCATCTTCTTCGGCTTTGTCAACTGCGGTGTAAGCTGCTGCATTGATAAGAAGGTCTATTTCGAGGTGTGAACACTGTTCATTGAGTATATCTAGATTTGTTATATCAATATGTGGGTGATCAAATCCTATGGCTTCAAAATTGTAAGAGTTTGCCAGTTTCATTAAGCTAGCCCCGACTTGTCCTTTACAGCCGATAATCAATATTTTCTTCACTAAACTAAGTCCGATAATCGTTGTTCAGAGGCCGTTACCTCACGTCTTATGTAAACACTTTGTAGTAATCCTACGCACATCATGGTGCTGATGATAAATGAGCCTCCGTAGCTGACAAAAGGCAGAGGTATGCCAATGACCGGTACAAACCCTATGGCCATACCGACATTGATGAAGGTGTGAAAGAGAAAAAGCATGCCTATGGAGACTACCAGAACTTTGCCAAAAAGATCTCTTGCTATACATGCAGTTCTTATGGTGCAGAGTATTATACCGAGAAGCATCAACAAAACTATGATAGCTGTAAAGAAGCCACCTTCTTCACATATGATGGAAAATATACAGTCTGTAGGGGTAATTTTACTGGGGAGAAAACCGAGGATGATTTGGGTTCCATTTCCCCATCCTTTACCATACTTTCCACCGCTGCCAACAGCTAAACTTGATTGGAAGGTTTGCCAGCCAGAGTCTTGTCGAAACTGGGTATTTGTCATGTATTTTCGACTTTTTGATATCTTTAAATATTCTTCTTTAGAGAGTTCTTTTTTGTGATAGGCAATTTCTGTTTTTGTGAAAAACCAGGGGTGACTCATTTTCTTGATTTTAGTAATTTTCTCTTCAGGAAGGTTATTCTCTTTAGCTTTTTGGGTCGAGTACTCGATAACCTTGGGTAACACATATTGGTCAGTTATAACGTAAATTCTATTTTTTTGATAGTTAGATAATGAAAGGAAAATTATCGGAGTCAATATCAAACCGAGAATGAGTGGGTAGCTCAAGTAACGTATTTTACAGCCAGAGACAAAAAGAACTGTTGCTAAAATTGGCACAAAAACAAGCATGCTGCCATCGTCGGGCTGAAGGGCAATGAGAGCCATAGGACCGGCAGCAAGGAGTACGACAGGGATGATATTTGTCAGCTGGTTAAGAAGAACCCTTTTTCGGGTGGCGTACCAGGCAAGGGCTGCAATGGTACATGGTTTTGCCATTTCAGAAGGCTGAATGGTGAGGCCAGGTAGCTTGATCCAGCTTCTGGCACCATTTACCTCCAGTCCAAGGCCGGGTATGAAGACCAGGGTTAAAAGGAAAAGTCCGCCAACATAAACCATCCATGAATTTTGACCTATCCAGTCATAATCTATATAGGCCATGATGAGCATGAGGACAAAGCCCCCACAGATCCATATAATCTGTTTCCACCAATAGTTTTCGAGGATGCCGCCAGCTTGAATGCCGATGTTGTAAATAACAAAAACGCTGAATATAAGCAGAGGAATAATCAAGCTTAAAAGAATAAGATCCATTTTTAAAATGAATTTTGAAACCGCTTTGATTCTATCCCATAAACTCATATTAATAAAATTACCTAATCAGAAGTCAGCTCTTCTAAAGCACTTAAAACCTGATCAGGAGAGACTCCTTTGAGGCAATCATAATTTTTGCCGGGAGCTTCACATGTTTTTTTCAGGCATGGAGAACAATTAATCCTGTTCCAAAGAACTCGCCACTTTCCTCCTAGTGGACCTGTTGCGCGAGGATCTGTGGAGCCAAAGATAGCAACCCCACTGCCACCCATGGCAGCAGTTAAGTGCATGCCGCCACTGTCATTAACCACAGCCGCTTCAACTTTCCCTAGGATGTACATGAGTTCTTTGAGGTTTGTTTTACCTGCGAGATTTAATCCACCGCCAGCAGTTTTGCATGCGGCTTCTGCGACCTCAACTTCATCAGGAGTGCCGATGACGACAACCTTTTTGCCCTTGGCTAGCCATTGTTTGGCGACTTTACCATAGTATTCGGTAGGCCATTGCTTAGCAGGGCCAAATTTTGCTCCAGGTGCTAGAGCCAGCCAGGCTTGTGATTCATCAAAACCAAGTCCTTTGAGGTGTTCCAGGCTAACTTGAGGTTGGGCTGGTTCATAATGGTCGTTCCACTCTGTGGCCCCACAGGCCGCGGCAATTTGTAGGTATTCACGCAATTGGTGGTGTTTGTCTTTTCCTGCTATGCGTTTCCACTTTGGCAATTTATGTGTCAACATAAAGCCTCTGAAGCGGCCTTTACGACCAAGCCTTACTGGAATTTCGCGAAAGGCGATGTCCATAGCTGAACCGAAAGAGTTTGGTAGAGTCACTGCAACTCCCAATTCCAGCTTAATGATGTCTTCAGCTGTTTCGGCATCAGTTCTTTTCGCTGACATTGGGAAAACCTTGTGTACCCATGGGAAGGATTCCCAGAAAGTCTGTAAGTTTTTGGGACAGAGTATGTATAGCTTTGCAGTCTCAGGTAGTAGCTTGTAAATTTTGAATACTGCTGGCACTGTCATGCAGGCATCGCCCAGCCAATTTGTTGAGCGGACGAGAACGCCATTTTTCCAATCGACTTCTTTTCCAACTAAATTTTTTAAATCCGGTTCGCCGATTACGGCCTTATACAGTTCCATTGAGTCTCCGTCTTAACACTAATGAAAACTATATAGTTTACAGCTTAAAAATAAAGTTCCTTATGGCTTAAATTTAAGCAAGGGTTTGGTATGTAGATAACTTTTGTGAAAAAGAATTTATAAACTCGTAAAAAAGGTCGAGCCGTTCGCTTAGCTTGCAGGAGTAATGGAGATAGAGAGTAAGGTGTGAGTTAAGTCAACCGCCCAATTTGGCGTTGGACGGTTGTAAAGAAAAGAAAAGAAACTACTTCTTTTTCTTCTTTTTAGCAGTGGCTTTAGGAATGTAGCCGCCATTGAATTCGACAAGAGCTTTTTTTAGCCTTTCTGCAACTTCAGGGTATTTTTTGATTAGGTTTTTACTTTCACCGATATCATCTTTTAAATTATATAGAGTCGGACCGCCGGTATCTCTTTTAGTATTTTTAATTTTGAAAACTTCTCTGGAGTGGTATTTCCAGTCTCCACTGCGAACTGCAATGCGATTGAAGAAGAAATATTTATGTGGAGTTTTAGCCGATTCTTCATTCTTCCAAATATTGAGGACGTCTTTACCTGCAAGTTTGTCTTTATCTTGAAGTGTCGCACCTGTGATACCAGCTAGAGTAGGGAGGATATCCATGGACAGAACCATTTCTTTACAAACAGATCCAGCAGGAACTTTTCCTGGCCATTTGATGATACAAGGAACGCGTTGACCACCTTCAAAAGTTGTCATTTTACCTTCAAAAAGAGGCAGGGCAGAACCACCATGTTTACCCTTGATGAGCCAAGGACCATTGTCAGATGTGTAAACGATGATGGTATTTTTATCGATACCTTTGCCTTTTACATGATCAAGAAGTCTACCCATGTTATGGTCGATTTCTTCTATGACATCGCCATAAAGTCCACCTTCACTTTTGCCGTCGAATTCTTTTGTGACGAACAGAGGGGTATGAGGCATGCTGTGAGCAAGATAAAGAAAGAAAGGTTTTTCTTTAGCTATAGATTCGTCGATGAATTTGATGCCTTCATCTGTAAATCTTTTTGTGATTGTTCTTTGATCTGCAGGAAATTCTATACACTCTTCATTTCTCATGAGAGGAACTTTATCTTTCATACCGACTGGTCTTTGTTGATTTTTGGCAAAGGCAGCTTTGAGCTTTTCCTGGCTCATATCTTCAAGGTAGAGACAATTGTCGGCATATTTCATATCGTAAGCTGGCATCATATCGTTGCTGTAAGGAATACCATAGTATGAGTCAAAGCCCTGATTTGTCGGTAGAAACTGAAGTTTATCACCAAGGTGCCACTTACCAACGGCTTTAGTGATATATCCTACGCCTTTAAGTGCCTCTGCAATAGTCTGGTGCTCTGGAGCAAGGCCGTTTGGACCGCGATTCGGGAAGAATACACCTTTAACGCCAACATGGTGAGGATATCGCCCTGTTAAAAGAGCGGCGCGAGATGCTGAACAGACTGGTGAGGCGACGTAGTAGTCTGTGAATTTCATGCCTTCACTGGCCATTTTATCGAGATTTGGAGTCTTGATTTTAGGGGCACCATAACAGGAGAGGTCGGCGTATCCCTGATCGTCTGTTAAGACGATGATAATATTCGGTTTTTCTGCTGCAATTCCCGTTAAAAGGCCCATATGCAAAGTAATAGGCATGTCGATCTTATACTCATAACTAACACCATTTTTGATTATGTTTACTTAAAATACACCACCAGTACTAAGGAAGTGAAATGAAATTGGAGTAAATCACATATTTTTTAACATTGTTTGTATTTTTTATTATAGTCAGAGCTTGTTTGGGGAGGAAATGATTAGTTTTGATTTAGACATAATGGACATGAATTTAAGTTGATTTACATGAGTGTTATTCCATTTTGTAGACCATTCAACCTTGTTATCATGTCTAGTATTATACCATAAAGATTTAGCAGTGAGAGCTATTTAATTGATCCTTTTTCTGGGTACAGAGCATCTTCGATAAGTATTTTTAGAGCAGCCGGAGTTTCACGTGTCATGAATTGTTTTTCTATATCGATGGTCATGTCAGGAGTTTTGATTTTCAGGTAGCTCATGCCGTAGATATTATTGGGTGGGACGATAATTTCTTCGACTTCATGGGCTTCAATATGATATTCTTTACCACCGCCAAAAAAGCCTTTTTTGAAGACTATTCCCTCGTTAGCAACAATTAGTTTTTTAGAAACAAACATTAAATGAAGGAGTGAAATAATTAGCATGAGATCGGTTAAGCCCCAAATTACTGCAAAGACCCAAGCTTTTTTGTAATACAAGAAGACGGTGAGGCCAATCCAAATTGTCAGAAAGAAGATGAGGGAGACAATAGACCAAATTTTCCTGAACATGGGAAAGTAAATGTGAAGTCGCTCTTTTGTACGGTGAGTTAATATACGCTCTTTTATGATTGATGGGTGTGTTTCAGTCACACCGGAATCTTTCAGGATTAAGTCTTTGGTTTGAGTCGGATCACTTTCCTCTGTTTGATGAACGGGGATGTCAAATGAGCAGCTATAATCCGGACCTGGGACATCTGCTTTAAATTTAATATTCCAGGTAACGTTGCTCTCATTTGATTCTGGAATGTCATAGGGCAGGGGGATTGTAAAGTCTGTTCGATATCGCCCTTGGGGAGTCATTTGGGTTTCTGTTAAATTTATACTGTGGTTATAGATACTTTGTGTTTGTGAGTTTTTTCCATTTCTGCTTGTTCGGTTACAATTGATAATCAAGTCGAAACCATTTTGTGGAGAGCAGCTATTGATCAGGTAACCTTTAAGAGAGCCGCCAAGAACGCCTTGACCTTCTGAAATACAGATAATAGATGAGCCAAAGTTGAGGTGGCGTGAACCAAAGTAGATAAAGGCAGTAGTTGAAATTATCGCTATAAGCAGTGGCAAAAAGGCAAAAAATGTTGACGTTACACCGGCTCTAAATTGGCTGACTGTTTCCATGAAGGTAACGGCGCATATAGGAAGAAAAAAAGCTGTTGGCAAGGCAAAGAACAGGACTACAGCTTTTCCTGAGTATGAATCGAGAAAATCGCCACTTGGAGTTTGGATCACTTTGTTAGCTTTTATTATGCTGATCAAAGAAAATCCGGAAGCACTAAAACCAAACCCACCGAAAATGACTAAGAAGAGCGAGAAGAAACCGAGCATTTCAACACGCAGATCTCTAATGATGACGGCCTCCTGAGGGTTCTCTGGGTTCACATAACAGGTAGTTTTTCTTTTACGTTTAAGTTTTTTATAATTAGATTTGTGAAAGTTACCAATGTTATCACTCATAGACCAGAAAGTGATCTGCTCACTGGTATAGTTTTGTTCTTTAAAAGCGTAAGAAAATGATCCCTGGACAGAACTTGTGGACCCACCTTTATTGGATCGACTCGTTTTAAGATCGATTTTATTGATTTTGGCTTCGGTTTGTATCCATGATTTGGCAGATTGCCATTCGACCACAGAAGAAGTGATCATATAAAGGGCAAAGAGCCCGACGAAGGAAAAGGGCAAGCCAAAAAGGCACAGGAAGAGGGCTCCAGCTTTATTTTTCATATTTATCCTGAAGTGAAATGCATATTGACATCTAGTTTATATGAAAAATGAACTTGTTAAGCAAGTTATCAGGCTGTTTTTGAATTTTGCTTTAACAAGTGCAATGTATGAGCAAATAAATGCAGGAACTTAAATTGTTTACACTCGACGAAGCCGGTGAATTTCAGGAAGATGTCAAAAACAGCAGGTTTATCTGTATGGTAAAACCTGTCGCCTCTGTAGAGGAAGCGATGGATTTTATTCGGGAGAACTCAGATCCTGCAGCTCGACATAATTGCTGGGCCTGGAAAGTTGGGAATGATTATCGTTTTAATGATGACGGAGAACCATCGGGAACAGCTGGAAGACCTATTTTAAATGCCATAGAATATGCGGAACTGACAAATGTTGCTGCTTTGGTTCTTCGTTGGTTCGGTGGCATAAAACTTGGCACGGGTGGTCTATGCCGGGCCTATGGAGGAGTTACATCCAACTGTCTAAAGCAGTTGGCTATTTCTGAAATCAAAGAAATGACAGAGCTGGAACTCATGGTGCCATTTGAGTTTAGTAATACTGCTTACCAATTGATCAGTAAAGAGCTTTTGGAAAAGTCTTTTGAAGAATATGAGTCCGAAGGCTTAAGACTGAAATTGGTTTTAGAAAAGAAGAATTTACAGAGGCTTAAAGACCATTTTACCGAAATTTCCCGTGGCCAAATAATCTTTCCAAGGAGCAAATAAAATATCCCGTAACTTTTAATGATATTTTTTGCTTCTCGAGATCCTGACCCTTTATGTAAATTCTATAAGATTTGAGCAAAATGGCTAGCTTTCAGGGGAATACCTTTAGAATTAGAAGGTCATAAGGGGGCTTTAAAGAAAGCTAATATTGCAGTACGTAATTCCTGCAGATAAGCAAATTTTTAAAATCGGCCGGTCTGCTACTTGTGATATTATTCTTGACGAGTCAATCATATCTCGAGAACAAGTAGCGATCGTTAAGTTGGGCGGTATGTGTTACTTCATGGACTGTGGTAGTCATGACTGTGTTTCATTTAATTGAGTTGAGAAAAGGCAGGCATTTATTCCTGCTGAAGTTCGGATGGTGATGAAGGTGTGAAATAGCTGGTTGGTCTACATAGGTATAGAGACTCATGATTATGCTGATTCGGGCGACAATATGCTTGTTAAAAAATCACTTGGGATTGTTTTAAATCCGACAGAGAAGCCTCATGGTGAGCTCTATTTGAAATCTGAGTCTGGCGAATGGTTAACGCATTCTTCTGCAGTTTTAATTGGTTCTCATCTGTCTTGTGATTATAAGATTTTTGGTAGAGATGTAAAGCCATTCCACGCTTTGATTTACTTTAGTCCAGAAGGTGCATTTGTTGAAGGCTTTACTCACGGTTGCCCGGGAATTATCGCGAATGGTTTAAAAACTATGGGAGCAACTAAAGTCGAAGAAGACTTTGTGATTGAGATAGATATAACACCTATCCATCTAAAGGTCTACGGTGATTTGCATGTTCGTTGTGATTTCCTTTTTGAAGATTTGGAAACAAAGCCAGGCTTAGCGATTTCACAGCTAAATGCAGTTGAATCGTCTATGTTTGAATTGCCTCAGACAAATGAGGCTATCACCATTGGCAGTCCAGAACAGTGCAATATACAGGTTGATGATGAAACTGTTTCAGATATTCATGCTGATTTGTATTTTCAGTGAAAAATGTTTGAGAATAAAACATAGAGCAGAAGAAAATGTTAGTTTTATTTAAGACTGGCTAAGAATGCTTCTATCCACCCTGATGATATTTCCTAAGTTCTAACTTTTAACTTCTAACTTCATTATCAGTAATTATACAATACAAAACATGGTGTTGCAGCACCTCCTGTAACGCTTCTTTATTTTCTTTATAAATAAATCGTTCAAAACGTTCACTTTTTCAAGAAGTGGTTCTATATTCTAATAAAGGTATAGAGGTTAAAATGAATATTTTGATTACTGGAGCAAGTGGATACATCGGAGGGATGTTGCTCGCCGAATTATATGGCAAGGGGCACAACATAAGGTGTTTTCTCAGGACTAAGAGAGCAAGTTTAGAAGAAAGGTACCCTGAAGTCGATTTTTGCTATGGGACAGCCTCTAGTTTTAAAGATGTATACAAAGCCTGTGAGGCAATCGACTGCATTTTTTACCTCATACATGCGATGGGTTGCAAGGGGGATTTTGAGCAAAATGATCGAATTTATGCTCTAAAATTTGCGAAGTGTGCGAAATCCCAGAATGTACAGAAAATGATTTACGTTGGTGGCTTAGCGAATGAACGCAGAGAGTTATCCACTCATTTGTCAAGTAGAATAGAAGTTGGCCATATCTTAAGAAACAGCGGCGTAAAGACATATGAATTTCGTTGTTCGATTATACTTGGGGCCGGCAGCTTATCTTTTGAAATGATCAGAAATCTTGTAGAGCACTTACCAATAATGATCCATCCAAAATGGGTTAGGAATAAAATTCAGCCGATCTTCATCAGGGATTTACTCAAGTATTTAACAAAGGCTTTAGATTATGATTGCCACCGATCGAAGATTTTTGAAGTTGGTGGAAGTGAAGTATGTACTTACGATTCACTAATGCAATGTTATGCAGATTTGCGAGGTCTAAAACGCTGGATGTTTCCGGTGCCTCTTCTAACCCCATACCTGTCCAGCTTGTGGTTAGGCCTCGTTACTCCTTTATATGCCAGAGTCGGCAAAAAACTTATAGATAGCTGCCGCATACCAACAGTGGTTCAATTGAATGAAGCAGAGAGAATCTTCAAAGTAGAGCCTATTGATTATAGGGAAGCCGTTGGCAAGAGTGTTGAAGATTATGATAATGGCTACATTCAGGTAAAATGGAATGAAGCCAAAGCTGCTGCAGGTATTCCAGAAAAACCTATAAATAAGTCGCATCTTGGAAATCGATTGCTTGATTGTCGTGAGTCATTAATTCTTTGTTCAACTAAAGAAGCCTTTGAAAGGGTCAAGCAGATAGGGGGTACTCGCGGTTGGTATTACGCGAATTTTTTATGGAAGTGGCGTGGCTATATAGACAAGTTCCTTGGCGGTCCAGGCCTTGCAAGAGGTCGAAGAAGTCAGTCGGAGTTACATGTCGGTGATGTGGTTGACTGGTGGCGGGTCGAAGAATACGAGGAAGGTAGAAGATTAGTCCTTGCGGCTGAAATGAAGGTGCCAGGCAAAGCCTGGCTTGAGTATGAGTTATTTACCGACCAACAAGGTACGCATTTGCGGCAAACTGCAATTTTTGACCCGATGGGTGTTGCAGGCTTGGTTTATTGGTTTGGAACAGCACCTCTACACTCGTTAATTTTCAATGGTATGATCAAAAGTTTAACCCAACAGAGGGCAGCATAAAATGAATAATATAGATGAGAAAATAAAGATTGGCGTTTCAGCTTGTCTGACAGGCGATGAAGTCAGATATAATGGCCAGGCAGCAGAAGATAAATTTCTAAATCGCGATATGTGTCACCTTTTTGATTTTGTAAAAGTATGTCCTGAAGTTGGGATAGGTCTTGGTATACCAAGAGAAACTATTCGCTTAGTCATTAAGCCTGATACTGGTATTCGTTTGGTCAATCATGGCGGGACAGAGGATTTTACTGAGAAAATGATGCACTTCAGTATGTCTTCTGCAGATAGATTGGAGAAGGAGAAAATCAGTGGATTTGTTTTTAAGAAATCATCGCCTTCATGTGGAGCTTTCAGAGTAAAGGTTTACAATGAGAAAGGTGTGACCCAAGCTCAGAGTAGCATGGGAATGTATGCCGCCCACATACAACAACGGTTCCCCTGGTTGCCAATTGAAGAAGATGGCCGTTTAAATGATCCAGGGCTGAGGCATAATTTTCTTTCCAGAGTATTCGCCATAAAGTATTGGCAGGACCATGTTGAAACAAAACCATCAGTCCATGCTTTAGTTGAGTTCCATAAAGTACATAAGTATATGCTTATGTCTCATAGTCAGGAAGGACTTCGCAAGCTTGGGCAGCTTGTGGCCAATGAAGTTAAAAAGCCGATTGACGTCTTACTCCACGAGTATCTGGTACTCTTTACAGAATTGACCAGTAAACCGGCACCGAGAAGTAAACATGTAAATGTTTTGTTTCACTTAATGGGATACTTCAGTGACATGCTGGATGATTATGACCGCCAGGAAACGGTGAATATAATCGATAAATACCGTCGTGGCATCATTCCTTTAATTCTACCTATTACTAGAATCAGTCACTATGTCAAGAAGTTTAAAATAGAGTACTTACAGATTCAGTCATACTTAAAGCATCCCGAAGAGTTGGGTGTTCTGAATAAGCTTTAAGCTTTCTTTTTAAGCATCTCTGAAAATTTGTGAAGCTCGGAAGTCTGCTCTAAAAAGTTGGCCATAGAGTAGACAAAAAGTGACTTTTTTAACTTTTGTGGAGCTAACTCAGGAACAGAACGTCCACCTAAAACAAGCATGCAATTTTGCTTCACGGCAGTTTCTTCGATATCGAGTAGATTTTCTACAAGTTGAATTTCATCATAGATAGCCGACATACTGACTATAGCTAATTGCGGCTTGTACATTTCGATGGCTTTACAGTATGAATCATGCGGTATGTCATTACCAAGGAATCCCGTGCGCCAGCCGAGAGTCCTTAGACAAACTTCAGTCATAATGACTGGAATAGTGTAGGGGTCGTTGCTCAAAGTACCCAGAATAGCAAGCGGAGCGTCGTCTTCGGGCTGAGGGAAAAATGAGTCAAAACCATAAAGGGTGCGAATGCAAATTTGTATAGTGCGCCGCTCCTGAAAACAGTCAACAGTTCCCGCTTCCCAGTCACAACCCAGTTGATGCAAGGCTGGGGCCATAAGGTCGTCAAATATTTCCTGTGGAGTTTTTCCAGAAAGGTAAAGGTCGTAGATAATGCCGCGAATTTTAAATTCATCGCACTCTTGGAAACTATTACGCAAAGCTAGAGCTGATTGCTTCATTTTGTCTTTAACACGACCGGTACTTTTGGGTATGTTTAGAGCTTCTGGATTAACCAGTTGCTTGTTATGCTTATGAATATATTCGACAAGAGAATAAAGAGGTATTTTGCGATGACCGCCAGTTGTTTTTACGCAGTCAATTTTTCCTTTATCGACCCAGCGTTTGATACTGGCTTCGCTGACGCCTAAGGCATGACCGACTTGTTTTGGACTGAATAATTGGTTATCGCGCATTCGATGAGATCTCTTTCTTGAAAAATTTAACTCTAATTATTAACATAATCCCGGCCCAAAGCAAAGCATGTAGGATAATACCTTTATACAAAGGTGCTGTATATGACACTTTTCCCATGTTTTGTGCAGCAAAATAAGATAAGGGGGCCAGCGCACCACCAATTAGAGCTATAAGATTACTACTTAAAAGCTTAGAACTTGAGTGATATAAGGTAGTTGCAAAAGCCAACCATAAACAGAGCAAATAATATGGGAAAGCACCATTTTCCTGAAATTGGATAAAACCGGCAGTGGAAAATGCCATATCCACAGAAAACCCCAGCAGAACCGTGACTAGTATAATTTGAACCTCTTTTGCCAGTTTTTGAGTCATGTAAAGGTGCAAAACCAGAAAACTGGCAGTAGAGAGGACTGCAGCTACTGTACTTCCAAGGATACATGTGAACCAAACGGCTTGAAATAAAAGGCCGTTCACCCACATATATTGACTCGAACTCATTAGCTTTTAGTTATGGTTCTGTTAAATGGTTTGGCAAAGAGCATTTGAGATGAACCGATAACTCTTTCGCTGAATCCACCTTCACAGTAACTAAAGTAAAACTTCCACATTCTCAGGAATTCTTTAGAGAACATTTTTGTGACTTTCTCTTCATGAGACATTAATCTATTATGCCATTTATTCAGGGTGAGAGCATAGTGCCAGGCATACTCATCCATATCTATGAGTCTGTAGTCGCTGTTGTTGCGAACACATTTAGAAATCTTCTCTATTGATGGGATACATGAACCTGGGAAGATGTATCTTTTAATGAAGTCAATTTCTTTACGGGCGCTATCGTAGCGCTGATCCGGAATGGTGATGACCTGAAGTAGGAATAGTCCGTCTTCAGCTGTCAGTTTCGAGCAGACTTCAAAATATTCGTCCAGATACTCGTGGCCTACCGCTTCGATCATTTCAATTGAAACAACTTTACTGTAGGAGCCGGTTAGATCACGGTAATCCTTGAGAAGCAGGGTAATTTGATCTTCAAGGCCTTTTTCTTCAATCCGCTTTTTGGCAAGAGCATATTGCTCATTTGAGATAGTTGTGGTCGTCACTTTACAGCCGTAGTGTTCGGCAGCATAGATAGCCATGGCTCCCCAGCCGGTGCCAATTTCGAGAAGATGATCATCTTTGTTTAACTGAAGTTTGTCACAGATAGTTTTCAGCTTTTTTTCCTGAGCACCCTTTAAAGGAGTATTTTCATGCTCAAATATGGCTGATGAGTACATCATGGATTCATCAAGGAATAGTTCAAAAAAGTCATTTCCCAGATCATAATGAGCCACGATGTTTTTCTTAGAACCAAGTCTGGTATTCCTGTTTAGCCAGTGGGCCGAGCGAAGAATTGGAGCTGCCACTTTAGCCCAACCTGAATCCATATCTTCAACGAGTTGCATGTTTCTGGCAAAAAGTCTGATCAGTTTCGTCAAGTCACTACAGTCCCACTCACCACGAATATAGGACTCGCCGGCACCGAGACTGCCACCTAGAAGAAAGTCCGCGTAAGCAGAGTCATTTTTAATAATCAGATCGACTTTTAAGTCAGAATCCATAACACCAAATTCAGTTGTCCCTAGACTGTCTGTGACGATTAACTGTCCATGCGATAACTGGCTCAAGAATTTAAAGAACATCTTGCGAGCCCATTTGTCTGGAACTGTTAAGACTTGAGGAAGAGAAAATTTCTTCGTGGCTAATTGTGCATTACTCATGAGAATATTCCTTCTGTTTTGAGGTAGTTTGAGGATGATCATAAAATGGAATCTTCTTCAGCCACAGGATAAGGGCATGAAGGTAGATTCCCAGGGATACTTTAAACGGCATAGCCGGATATATTAGGGCATGACTCAGCATGTTTCTAAGAGAAAAGGTAGAGCGTTTGAGTTTAAGAGTTGCGTCGAATTTTAACTCTTTATCTTTAAAGTTTTGCATATGAATTGAAAGGCCATCCTTAGGCGGAGGAAAGTACCATTTGTAATCCATGTCCATGGGCATGAATGGCGATACGTGAAATTCTTTTTCGAACTCTTTCTTGTGAGACTTTCTGAGGTCAAGGCAGTAAGAAAAGCGCTGATCCCATGGAGTATTGTTTATTTCGGCAGCAACGGCTTGTAAGCTTCCCTCAGAATCATAGGCATAGTAAAAGCTTACCGGGTTAAAACAGTAGCCGAAGTATTGGAGTGTAGTTAGTGTAAAGACTTTTCCATTTGGTCTAAAACCGAGATCTGTTTCGAGTAAGTCTTTGACTGCTTCTTTGAGGTCTTCAGTCGGTGAATTCAGGTAGTTTTTACGTCTAAAACTTATAAGGGATGGAAATTGCCCACGGCCTAGAAAGGGAGGATATTTAAAGATTTCATTCACTTCATCTAAATCTATCCAATTTAAGTATAACCGATACTTAAATTCATGAGACTTAGGAGAAAACCTGCGGTGTCTGACTTTCCCGGTATAGATCGCACTATTCATGACTCATGCCTCAATTGATCTATAACTTTCAGAGCACTAACTACACCATCTTCGTGAAAGCCATATCGCCAGTAAGCGCCACAAAAATATGTGTTGTTTTTACCGCTGATGTCAGCATGCCTTTTTTGAGCTTTTATACCGTCGAGAGTAAAGCGTGGATGCATGTAGTTGATCTTCTTGATGATCTTGTCGGGCCTTATGGCTTCGGTATAGTTAAGAGTGACATTGTAGTTTGTGCTGGTCGGCAGGTTTTGCAGGATGTTCATGTTATATGTCAGAGCAGCAGTTGAGCGCTTTTCTTCAAGGATGTGATAATTCCAGGCAGCCCAGGCTAAAGGACGTTTGGGGAGTATCGAACTGTCTGTATGAAGGACAGCTTCATTGGCCTGATAAGGCAGAGCAGATAGTATGCTTTTTTCTTCTTTGGTTGGAGTTTCCAAGAGTTTTAATGCCTGGTCACTGTGACAGGCAAAAATCACTTCATCAAATTTTTGTCGGCCAGCTTTTGAAGTTATATATACTTTACCATCAATTCTTTCGACTTTTTCTACTGGGGTGTTAAGAGAAATACGACTGGACCAGCCACGGGTAAATGCCGGGATATAACTTTTTGAACCACCTTTAACGACTCGCCAAGTTGGGCGTTCATCTACGCTGAGCATGCCGTGATTTTTAAAGAAGTTCATAAAAAATCTTAACGGAAAATTACGAACGTCTTCATCTCCAGCAGACCAGATAGCAGCTGTTATTGGGTAACCGTAATACTTCTTGAACATCTTTGAGTATTCTCTAGAATCGAGGAATTCTCCAAGCGTTGTAGAATCATCTTCGGCTGCATTTTCTATCCAGGCGAGACCATCTTTATTAAATCGTAGAATATCAGAAATGAATTTCCAAAATGAAGGTTTAAAAATGTTACTGCGTTGAGCAAACAGTTTGTTGGTGTTTGTGCCATTGTACTCAAGACCGCTCTTCTCACATTTTACAGAGAAGCTCATATCACTTTCTTGAGATTCAACACCTGTTTCATCAAGCATTTTTATAAAGTTAGGATATGTCCAGTCATTGAAGACGATGAAGCCAGTATCGATGTTTAGAGGACCTTCAGGAGTGACCACTTTTATGGTATTGGTCTGACCACCTATATAATTGCCAGCCTCAAACATCTTTACATCATAGTCATGGTGGAGGTAGTAGCCGCAGGTAAGACCTGAGATTCCAGATCCGATTATGGCAATTTTCTTTTTCATGTTTTCTTTAACCTTTTAGTAAATTGGTAGCATAGGTAGGTCGGCAGACTGGCAAGAAACCGCAGTGGCCAGGTAAAGCGACTTGGAAAAAAGATATCTTTTTTCCCTTGGTAAACCCCTTTGAGGATTCTATCCGCAGCATCTTCAGGAGAGATAATAAAGGGCATCGGAAAATCGTTCACATCTGTCATGGGAGTACTTACGAAACCGGGCATTACTGTAGTTAATTTTATGTTTGTCTCGGACAGAGCTATGCGTAAGCTATCCATGAGATAGGTAGCGGCAGCTTTGCTGGCTCCATAAGCTTCAGCTCTCGGTAAAGGTAAACGAGCGACTGAACTTGTAACTGCGACCAGGTGCCCATCATTTTTTTTCAGCATTTGAGGGATCGTGGTATGAATGCCATTTATAATGCCCATGAAATTTACATCCATCACTTCTTTAAAGGTCTCAGGAGGGAAGTCGGGTAAATCTATGTATTTGCATGTTCCGGCATTGTAGAAAACTATCTGAGGGTGATAACCTTTTTCCTCGATAAGCTGAGATGCTGTGTACCATGAATCTTTTGACGTTACATCGAGTTCAAGGGGGAGGATGTCAGGGCACAGCTGTTTGACTTCCTCTAATTTTGATTTCGAACGACCACTTATTATAACATTGGCACCATGCTCGGATAGCTTTATCGCGAGGGCTTTGCATATGCCACTACCACCACCGGTTATCCAGCAGGTTATGTCTTTAAAGAATTTCAGATATTTAGTCATTTAAATTGTTCCTCTAACAACATCATAGGCTGTGAATCAATAAAAAACAATAAAATATCGTTCAAAACGTTCATTTTTGTTAAAAGTTGATCTATAGTGAAGTGATCAGACAAAATTTACGGAATGAACATGACGCCAAATTCAGATGAAAAAATGCACGGAAAGCTATTTTCACTATTCACCGCCTTCCTCTATATATTTCTGGGAATGTTGTTTTGGATTAATCCTGCAGGTATGGCTTCTGGTCTTGGCTATGAAGAACTTTCTCTGGATGCATTGACAGAAGTCATGGCTACTTATGGCGGTTCATGGATTGGCATAGGATGTTTTATAATTTACCTTGTCAAAAAACACATGGCTAAAGAAGCTTTACTGGTTATAGCCTTTACATTCTCTGGCTTTTTTCTCGGCCGTATTTTCGGAGTTATTCGTTTAGGTGGATTTTTTGGCATGAATTGTTACTGGGCAGCTTCTGAACTCGTCTACCTTTTGATAACACAAAGGTACTTAAGGAAATTTAAGAAAATGGAGAATCCAGCATGAAATATCTGGCCATATTAGCTTCTATTATATTTGCTGTTGCTATGAGCCCCGGTTGTATAGGAACAAGCACAGTTGTAGTAAAGTCGAAACAGACATTTCCTACAGTTTCTGGTACAGATCTACATGGAGAAACGAGGACATTGCCTGATTACCTCTCTAAGCCAAGGACTCTCGTTGTAGTGGCTTTTCAGAGGTGGCAACAGTCTCTCTGTGATGAATGGTATGAGTATATAGAACAATATAATCAGCAAAATGAGCATGCTGCGTACTTTGAGATTCCAACTATAGCTAAGATGAACTCATTCAGCAGATGGTTCATTTATAATGGAATGCGTGGTGGTATTAAAGATGATTTTATGCGCAGTCAAGTCATAACTTTACATATTGATAAAGAATCTTTTAAAAATGCTTTACAAATAGACTCAGAAGAAACAGTATATGTTTATGTCATGAATGAGGAGGGGGAAATCCTTGAGCAGATCAAAGGTAAATGGTCTGCAGAAAAGTGGCAACAGGCAATAAAGGCACTTGAGGTTGAAGAAATATGAAACAATTAACTCAAAAGATGATCTCCTGGTTCGATAGTCATGCTTTGGAAGTTGATGAGGGAATAGAGGAAAAAGTTGACTGGTTTAGAGCACTGCCTTTTGTCGTGATGCACCTTTCACCTCTGCTGATTTATTTTTGTGGTTTCTCCTGGACAGCTCTTATAGTCTGTTTGTTGAGTTATCTTGTACGTATGTTTGCTATAACCGGTTTTTACCATCGTTACTTTTCTCATAAAACCTTTAAGACTTCGAGGTTTGTTCATACGCTATTTGCCTTTTTAGGAAGTAGTTCAACTCAGCGCGGGCCATTGTGGTGGGCATCGCACCATCGCCGTCACCACAGTAGTTCAGATACGGAAAGAGATGTCCATTCACCTGTTATGAAATCCTTCTTATTCAGTCACATGGGCTGGTTTTTAACTAAGAAGCATTTTCCAACAGAGGAAAAACATGTGAGAGACTGGATGAAGTACCCAGAGTTAGTTTTCATAAATAGATTTGACCTACTTTCTCCCTTCCTGTTTGTATTGTTCCTTTATGGGTTGGGAGAAATGTTTCAATTTCTTTTCCCGCAATTAATGACCAGTGGTGGTCAGTTTGTTGTATGGGGCTTTTTTGTATCAACAGTGATTCTTTATCATGCTACTTTTACGATAAATTCTCTGGCTCATCGTTGGGGAACTCGTACTTTTGAAACAAAAGATGATAGTCGCAATAATCGTTTTCTGGCAATTTTGACTTTGGGTGAAGGCTGGCATAACAATCACCACCATTATCCAAATTCAGTAAGGCAGGGCTTCTATAAAGGAGAATGGGATCCGACTTATTGGATACTTCGCCTCATGAAGGCTTTTGGTTTGGTGTCAGATATGAAAGAACGAGTACCGGAGAAGCCAGTGCCGGCAGGTAACACGAATGCAGATGTGGCTGATGCCTAGCGTGTTATCTAAAATCTCCGTATAGATCTGTGAACCATGGAGCTCGATGTTTTACATCATCCGCTAATTCTTGCAGTTCTACTGGTGTTTTTTTTGGATGAAAGCCAAACTTTTCAGGTCTTAAAGCTGGGGCGATTAAAGAAGCGGCAGCCAGGTCAGCTCGAGTGAAACTGTCGCCAACAAGAAATTTGCGATCGTTGAGATAACCACTTAATTGATTCAAAGCATCGTGAAGTTTGATTTTTGACTCTTCATTTGTGCTTGAGCTAATATCCATGCCTTCTGTCATTTTCTTTTTAAATACAGGAAACATAAGGTTCAGAAGCAGTTTTGAGTACCAGTCACAATCATAACTCAGGTATGAAATGATTGTCGATTTGTACTTTAGAAGTATGTAGTAGAAGCAGCGGCGGATGTGAGGGCCGATTTCTTCATCGGCAAAGGATTCCCAGTCAAGAGCTTCTTGCTTGAGGCATTCATCTTCTGGAGTCAGAGGTTTGTCAGGATATTTATTGTCGAGATAAGTGATGATTTCGGAAGAGCCCTGTATGATTTCCTGACCATCAACAATGAGAGGCACGGAAGAGTTAGTTGCCTTTAGCTTTTTTAAAACTTTGAAATGAGTTCCTGGGATGATATTCACTTTCTCGTATTCGATCTCTTTATAGTCGAGAGCCCAGCGTGCTTTTTCGCAGTAGTGTGAAAGTGGAAATTGGTAGAGTTTTATCATCTTCAAAAGCCGGTTAATCATTGCTGTAAATATGGAAGTAATCTTCTGAGTGACAAGAAGAATTTTGCAGAACTCTATCACTTATGCAAAATAGCGGTGTTGTTCATATAATTGTTGTGTGAGTATTTATTTAACAAAAATTTTAAATAGATAGGGATAGAATTGTGCGATTCTTAATTTTGTGTTTTTTCATTTCATTTTATCTTAATGCCTCAGAAAGCCCGAATATCGTCATCTTACTAGCAGATGATCTTGGTTATAAAGATATAGGTTGCTATGGAGGACCGGTTAAAACTCCGGCACTCGATAAGTTAGCAGCAGGCGGTTCTAAATTTAGCGATTTTTACTCCGGCTGTGCAGTATGTTCTCCATCGCGCGCAACTTTATTAACCGGCCGACACCATATAAGGACTGGTGTTTACAGTTGGATTTACGACAAAACCCAAAAGTCTCATTTACTCGAGAGTGAAGTGACAATAGCGGAGGTCTTAAAGGGGCAGGGGTATGAAACGGCTCATATAGGCAAATGGCACCTTGGTCTTCCCAGTGAAAGTCCGCATTATAAACCTACACCAGCGAAGCACGGTTTTGACTACTGGTTTGCGACTGGAAATAATGCTGCACCGAGTCACGAGAATCCAAACAACTTTTTAAGAAATGGCAAAGTAGTTGGTGAGATAAAAGGCTACTCATGCCAGATTGTCGTGGATGAGGCAATTTCCTGGTTGGATAATCATCGCAAAAAAGATGCACCATTTTTTCTCAATGTGTGGTTCCACGAACCCCACGCTCCAATTGCTTCACCCAAAGAAATATCAGATCTTTATGAAGGTAGCACTAAAGGAAAAGTATATTCAGGAACAATAGATAACACAGATAGAGCTATTAATAGGCTTTTAGAGAAACTGGAGAAAGTGGCTCCCAAAGAACATACTCTTATCATTTATGGATCAGATAATGGTAGTTACTTGAGTGATCGCGTTGGAAACCTACGTGGGAAAAAGGGGATGAACTGGGATGGAGGTATTCGCGTACCGGGTATTTTTTACTGGCCGGGTAAAATTGTGGCAGGTAAAACTTTAAATAACCCTGCTGGCTTAGTCGATGTATTGCCAACGATCTGTTCTCTACTGGGAATACCTAATCCAAATGGAAAGCACATTGATGGTTCGAATCTACAACCATTGTTAACTGATAATGATTCCTTTAAGCGTCATCAACCATTATTTTGGCATCTACAGAAATCGCGGCCTATTGTGGCCATGAGAGATGGTAAATACTCTTTAGTTGCTGAGCCGGATTACGAACTATCCAAGAAGAATATGTTTGATGAAAAATGGATACCTGCAATTAAAAAAGGTGGCTACAAAAACTTTCAGTTGTTTAATCTTGAGAAGGACCCTGGTCAACAAACAAATATCGCTGAACAAAACCCTGAATTGCTTTTAAAGCTCAAGAAGAAAATGCTTGCGATTAATGCCAGCATTATGGCGGAAGGTCAGGACTGGCATCTGAAATAGTTCACCTACTTAAAGTTAGATTTTTATTAGACACGATTAACAGGTGGGGGAGCTCTTGTGATCGTGTCCAGAGTTCTTTTCCGTGTGTTGGTGTATTTACAGAATGTATTTTGACATGATTAACAGGATTAAAATTACGATTTATATTGGGAGGTCATTTTTATAGTTCCTTTTCTTGTTGATCAGTTTTACTCTTGTGATCGTGTCCAGAGTTCTTTTCCGTGTGTTGGTGTATTTACAAAATGTATTTTGACATGATTAACAGGTGGGGGAGCTCTTGTGAATGTGTCTAATTTTCAGTTCATTAGTATCGCTAAAATTAACTGATTCTTTTCGTAAAGCTTCTTCTTTTTCCAAGTTCCTGAAATAGGTTATTGAGGAATTAGGGAAAAAAAGATGCTCACCACTTTTATCATTTTAGCAGTCACAATTGTCATGTTTTTGCTTAACCGGATTCCTATGGAGTTGACGGCCTTGGCATCTGCATTGGCCTTAGCCTTATTTGGCATCATCACGCCTCAGGAAATGTTACAGGGGTTTTCAAACTCGACAGTTATTACCATAGCAGCGTTGTTTATCATAGGCGCGGCCTTATTTGAAACAGGGGTAGCTGAGAATATCGCCGGGAAATTGATTGGTCTAACAAAAGGCAATGAACTGCTTTTTTTACTCACTGTGATTATTCTAACCGCTGTTCTTTCTGGTTTTCTCAGTAATACCGGCACTGTTGCAGTCATGATTCCCACTGTTATAGCAGCAGCAAAAAAGCTTAAAAAATCTCCCGCAGATTTTCTCTTGCCCATGGCATTTTCAGCTTCCATTGGAGGTATGCTGACACTGATAGGCACGCCGCCAAATATCGTTATCGCCAATGCTTTTGAAGAAAATGGCATGAAAGCTTTTTCTTTCTTTGAATATGGTTACTTAGGGATGCCGATTTTGATTGCGTACTTGATTTATCTAAAGTTGTTCCCTCAAAAAAGTTCCAGTGAAGTAACTTCAGTAGATTTTACTCAGGAGAATTTTACGGCTCAATTGGCTGAAGTATATGAATTGAAAGACAAAGTTTTCCGATTGCGCATTCGTGAAAACTCAGGATTGATTGGTAAACCCCTAAAAGGCGCCAAGCTGAGTGAATCGTATAATGTAAATATCATTGCTGTTGATCCTGCAGGAGAGCAAAAACTACAAAACCCGGTAGAACAAGAAAGTTCGTATAAGCATCCTTTTGAAGAAGATGATGTACTAATTGCGGCAGGCGAATTTGAAGACATCGAGCGTATGGCCTTAGAGTTTAACCTTGGTATTCAAGCAGCAAAAAAAGAAGATCAGAAATCCAGAGAAAACCTGCTCAAAGAAATTGGGCTGGCTGAAGCGATTATCCCACAGCGCTCTACGCTTAATCAACAATCGATAAGAAAGATAGGTTTTTTCGAGCGCTACAAAGTTAGGGTCTTAGGCATTATGAGAAATGGTAAAGCTCTAAAATTGAATTTTGTAGATGAACCTTTGAAGTTTGGTGATCAGTTACTTTTAATCGGGCAGTGGAATGAAATTAATCAGCTTCAAAAAGATAAGCGCAACTTTATTATTTATGGTAGACCTGAGCGTTTGAGAAAGTCAGGTAGAAAAGAATTGAATTTTCATTCCTGGTTATCGACAGGGGCTTTGATTGCGATGGTACTTATGATGCTTTTGAAGGTTTTCCCTATGGTACTAATTACCATTTTAGTAGCTTTGTTTTTGATTCTTTCCGGTTGTGTAAAAATGGAGGCAGCTTACCGCTCAATAAGTTGGCAGAGTGTGATCCTAATTGCTGCCATGATTCCCATGAGTACAGCCCTCAATAATACAGGTGGAGCTCAACTTGTGGCGGATAATATGGTGGGTGTTTTAGGAGGCAGTGGACCGTTGGTTTTGTTAACTGGGATATTTTTACTGACGACTGTTTTCTCGCAGTTTATCAGTAATACAGCAACAACAATTTTGATTGCGCCGATTGCTTTTAAAACTGCAGAACCTCTGGGACTTTCCCCGTATCCTATTTTGATGATGGTGGCGGCGGGTGCTTCGGCGGCATTTTTAACTCCGATTGCTTCTCCAGTCAATACATTGGTACTTGGGCCAGGAGGTTATTCATTTGGAGATTTTGCGAAGAAGGGTGGGCCGCTCATTCTTTTAGTTATGATTGTTAGCCTAATCCTCATTCCAATTATTTGGCCATTGAAGCCTTAAGTTGTTTTTTTATTGATCTCACTTGTTTTCCTCACGCCCACTTCACTTAAGTCGCCAAGGCGCGGAGGAATTTGTGTGATTCTGAATAATGTATATATTCAGAATTGACAGGATTTCTTGAATTTACTATCTGTCTAGGAGCTTCTATTTTTCTTAGTGGTGTTCATAGTTTTCTTAGCGACTTTGCGTGATAAATATTTTCCCATTCTGTCGATCTTTCTTCATCTTATGATCGTGTCTTAATCTTCCTTTTTGGAGTTTGTCTTACATTATCCGGGCTCTTTGCAAGTCGTGGGGCAGACTGTCAATTTTGCTTTATCTAGCTAGGCATGGTAAATAACTGAACATACTGCCTTGGGGGAGAGAGTGACCATTTGCGAATTATCCACTTATCTGGCCGGTCAAAAATGACCGTAATTTCCAGTTCGTTTTTCCAGGCATTATATTCTAGTTCGGATAAACGTTCACAGGCATAGTCACTCATTTCGAGCATCTCCTCAGCCTTCTTGCAAAAGCCGCCTTTCCCATGAGTGGCGATATTATACCGAAGCAAGATAGGGGCCATGCTGTTGCGTGAACCGGTCAGAGTTGAGTCGAGAGTTTCGATATAATCGATGTGTTTTGCCTGATAGGCAATTTTCTCTTTAAATGACATGAAGACTGCGAAGGGGAAAGGAGTACCGATGGCTTTATGGCTGGAAACACTGATAATGTCAATATCTTTTCAAAAGTCAAAGACCGGAAAATTATGTTTGTTGAGCTGTTCTACGAAGGGTAAAAATAATTTACCTAGAGCGGCATCTATGTGAATGTAACGCTGATGAACACCTTCCTTGTCTAAGGCTGAAATTATAGAGTCCAGATCGTCATAGGCACCCTTAAAAGTTGTGCCCATATTGATCACCAATAGCAGCGGGTACTTAATGGGATTATTCTTTTTAATTTAGTTAATCAGTTCGTCTACTTGAATCTGTCCTAGTTGGTTGGAGCTGATTTGGCATTGCTCGACATTCAGTATTTGCAGTGATTTTTGAACTGGGTAATGAGTGTCTTCAGAATAGTACGCAATGGATTGGCTGCCGTCTTCCGTTAGAGTTTCGCGGACGATAAATGTACCGTAAATATTGGCCTCTGTACCACTACTGGCGACATAACCCCAGTAATCTTTATCTTCAATGTTAAAGAGCTCAGCGAAAAAGGCTAAAACAGCTTGTTCCATAGTGCGGGAATTTATGCTGTAGTTACTTTCTTTAAATAAACTTTCCCAAAAATCTTTTTTCAGTACCAGGCCGCCCTTGCTAGAATCTTACTAAAGATGACTTTTCCGGTCTGTTTGATTGAATTTTAGCAAAGCTTATTAAAATTCGTTGTCTCGACCATCAATTCTTTTTCGATTTGAACGCATATGCCAGCAAATGAGTAATACTCTGAAGTTTGAATTCTACGCTCTGGTGCAGATTTTTGTTTCATTGCATATATCCGTACCAAAGTCATTGCAGAGCATGTGAAATTGAAATGATTTTCAACAGCATTCTTCTTACGAGATTGATTATCCAAGGCACCGAGTTCGTGTTTCAGCTCTTTAAAGCCGGCCTCAATTTTCCATCGCGCGGTGTAATACTCAATTGCTTTTTTGGTACTTAGTGCTTGTCCGAAAATAGGCTAAATGAACTATTGAGCTACTTCTTGCTTTTGTCTTCCTATTTTTGAGAAGCTGATTTTTGCCCTTTTGAATAATTTTTGAGAGTGCTTTTAACTTTTTTCTTCCAGTTTCTCTTCAGCTAGGCAGGCGATACCCTCCGAGTAATTCGGACTTGATTATATTTTACTTTAACTCAGGCGGTCTTTCTTTTCTTTCTTTCTATTTCTAATTCTCTGGCCATGATGATAGCACCAATTCGGTGAACATTACTGGAGACTATGGCCATTGATACGTATCGATCAAAATGTTCTTCTCCCTTATCAGGGCACCTATCCAGCCCATGACTTTCCAGTGCATTAATTGCCGACTCAACTGCGGGGTGCTGCTTTCGTGCGGTTTTGAATTCTTCTGAAGTCTCCCTTTCAAGATCCTTTTTATTGCGCCGGCCTTTGACGGGAAGATACGCTTGAATTCCCAGTTGATTCTCAATATTTGTGCGGTTGTTGTTACCGTCTTTATCATTTTTTGAATGAAAGCCTTTATCAAAACTAATTGAGTTCATTTGAGGGAAAAGAGCCTTACTTTCTGCAGCTAAAACAAAAGCAACCTCAGAATCCTGTTCTTTTTTCATGACCCGGTGATTGAGAATAAACCCATGTTGATCTTCAACAATAGCAACACGCACTCCGAGCTCTTGCCGAACTCCAGCTTTTCCTTTACAAATCCATTCTGTATGAGGCTCAAAAACAGAATAAATCTTTTCTTCTTGAGGAATCTTCTCTTCCTGAATAACGCGGCGCTGAATCTGATTTATAAGGATTTGAGCATTCTCTAAATAATAATTCAGATCAGGATGATCATCCGACAAAAGCTTTTTGAACTTTACACCCTTATCAACTATTGAGACTGCTCTTGTAATGTAATGACAAACCTGAGTAAGAATTTCCTGTCGTCGTTTTTCTTTAACCTGCTCTTTTTGTGAGTTAGAATTACGCATTTTACTAAGCGTATTATAACAGCGACGAACTTTATCCCAAAGGCTTTTGTGTTCTCGCCAAGCGCTGAGCTTATGATCCTTTGCCAAAAGAGCGCAGATATTTATAATTTTCCGGAGACAATCAAGCAAGAGATTAAAATCTGTTGGGAAATGAACATTTGTAAGGAAGACAAATGAATCACAGCGGGTATCCAGGTCTTTTGTAGACGGGAAAAGATGCTCATGACCAAAATCGACAATACTTTTATTGAGTTCAGAAAGGACATTTGGAGTCAGCAAACTAACATTGTCATGAATTGTTTGACGGCCTGTAACCATTTCGGCATCACAAAACAGGTCGACTCCGGCAATTTCCCGAACTTTATGATGGTTATCATAACAACTCTTCAATCGATCAAAATCCCAGTTGCAACCAACACGCAGCATGCCAAGAATAAAGACTACCCAAAGATCCATTCCCTGGCGACCTTTATCCTTGGATTTATCTTCGAAAAGGCTGTTCAAAATAATCTCGATACGAGACAGAAGTGCTTTGTTTCGGTAAATCTCTTGCAAACCACGAAGAATCTTGGTGACCTCGTCACGGCAATTAGGATCAAGCCATACATCTTCGATAGGATTTACTCCAAGAAAAGGAGTTTAGCCGGATGTGGCTTGAGTACTGGAGGGTTTGCCGTTGTTATTGGAACTTTGGAAGGATGTATTCAGATTTTAGGTAGGATACTTAGGAGCTTTTCTGTAAAATTCGCTTTACCGGTGTTGATTGTTCAGCATATTTCACATGACTCATCATCGCATTTTATTGAGTCATTTGGTGAGAAGTGTTCCATCCCCGTTTTAGAAGGGAAGGACAAGGAAGTTGTTCAGCCGGGGCATGTTTACATAGTACCTCCAGGTTATCATCTTTTGATCTATGAAGAAAAGAGTTTATCGCTTAGCGTAGAGCAATAGGTGCACTATTCCAGACTATCGATAGTTGTATTATTTGAGTCAGCTGCAGATGCTTTCAAAAATAAATTAATCGGTTTTGTGTATACTGGAGCGAATAAGGATGGCGCAGCTGGTTTGAAAACAATAAAAGAGAATAATGGATTGACTATAGTTCAGGATCCGACAGATGCAGAGGTTGCCATTATGCCCGAGGCTGACATCGCCACAGCAGAGGTTGATCAGATTTTGCCTCTTGCGGAAATCTCTAACTTCTTAAATAGCTTCTACAAAAGAGACTTTTTCTTGTACTAAGCCATTGCCTTTGTTTGTTTTAAGTATCTGAGTGTTAAGTTGAATGCAATTTTGGTGCTACTCATTGGTTTCTTTATGCTAGTTCTTTTGTAATGATAAGATTAGTGTTAAAATATTGATATAATGTGTAGGTATCATGTCTGTGTGAAATAGCTTGTAGCAAAGTGTATTACGTTGAAATTATGGAGATGTAGTATGTCTATGTTAAGTTATGCCCCAATTGGTAGTAGTAGCCAATTGATCAGTTCTTGCCTTATTTTTCCGAACAGGCCTGTATCAGGATTTGAAAAGAATTTTCAAAAAACTGGACTTTGGAATAGTCTGAAATCTAAACTGAGAAGTTGCCCTTTAGTATGGGTTGAAACTTCTGGGAGTTTCAGATGAAAAAGGTCAGCCAATCAGAATTTACCCTTCTGGAACTCTTAATTGTCATTGCAGTTATAGGTATTTTACTGACACTTCTTACGCCTTCTTTGCGCAGTGCTAAAGTGTCTGCTATGACTGGAGTTTCAATGAGCAATCTTAACCATATTTACAAAGGGACTATGACTTATGCCTCACAGAATGGCGGTTGGATGTGTCTCGCTTCAAATAACCCTGACCACAGTGGGAATGATAAGCCGAACTGGCGTGTTTTGATTTACGAATCGATACAGGGGGAAAATATGTCTTCTGAAAAGGGAGCACGCAAAGAAGAAATGGAAAACGGTGGTTACAGAGACATCATGTATTGCCCGATAACCCTAAAGCATAGAGGTGGTTACCCCGCTGCTCATGGAGAAGGTCGAGGGCATTATGGATTGAATAAATACTTTGGCACAACACCAGATAATTCAAATTCTGAAAATAGCTCAAGTCCAGGTTATAAACACATTTCGTTTGCAGCGCTAAATAATGAATACGAACCATTTTTAATGCCTACCCGAAAAAGTGGCACAGGACAGAGAAATACTTCAGGTCACAATTTAGGTGGAGGTTCATATGGGGCTGATGATGATGGCAAGCGAAGTCGACCTTCATACCTGTACCCAAGAGTTAGATCCATGGCTTGTATGTTAGACGGCAGTATGAGTATGAAATCAGTGTCATGGGGCGCTCAGCATCATAGTAAGTTGAATGATGATATGAACTTTAAGTAAATGAAGTGTCGCTGCCTAAGAAAGAGCTTTTAGGCAGTTGAAGTTTACTTAAAGGGATTCGGACCTCCAAATATAAATCAAATAAATTTGCTTTTCTCTGGGGCAGAAGACTAACTTATAGAAATAATGGTCATTGGAACTCATCTTTTCAGTAAGGTGTACCATTAATTTTTTGTTTCTATAAAGTTTTAGCCCAGGGAGAATTGGTGAAGAAGTTTACGCTGCTTGAGCTATTAATCATTGTCGCTATCCTGGCGATTCTTATGACTCTCCTTGCCCCATCTATTCACAAGGCCCGCCTGGCCTCCAAGACGCAAGTTTCTATGACCAACCTTAAGCAGATCTATACTGGGACGATGACCTATTCTTCTGAAAACAGTGGTTGGATGTGCTTAGTTGCGGATAACCCACACCATAGTGATGATTTACCCAATTGGCGTGTACTCATCTATGAAGTAGTAGTCGGTAAAAAGATGCATTCTGATTTGTCACCTCGTAAAGAGGAAATGGCAAGCGGTTCTTATAGAGACTCGATGTACTGTCCTGTTATCTTACAAGATCGAGGAGGTTACCCCAGTGCTCATGGTGAGGGGAGAGGTCACTATGGCATGAATAAATATTTTGGTTGGAATCCTACCGATGATTCCAATACAGGAAGGGGCTATAAGCATGTTGCTTTTGCAGCTTTGGAAAATGACAAAGAACCTTTTTTAATGCCCACTAAGAAATCTGGAAATTGGCAGAAAAGCACTTCAGGACACAAACTGGGCAACGGCAAGTTTGATGGTGGTAGAAGTTCTCCTGAATACATTTACACAAACAACAAAAGCTTTGCCTGTTTTCTTGGTGGCAGTATGAGTTTCAAGACTATTGCCTGGGGAGCAAGTATGCATTCTCTACTTGATAATGAAGAAAATTTTGAGTGATTTATATAAATTTGTCTAAAAGCCTTTTTTGTGAAATATTTATGTTAAGGTTTTTACTGAGTTTGTTAGAACACTTGAAATTAGAATTGTGTGTTTAATTAGACGTTCAATGAATAGGAAAGTGAGATCGATGTGTTTAAGAGGAAAAAAATAACTTTATTCTTTTGGAGTTGCTGATAGTTATAGCATTTATTGGCATATTAATTACCCTTCTATTGCCTTCGTTACGCAGTGCCCGTTTATCGGCGATGAGCGGTGTCTCCATGAGTAATTTAAGGCAGATTCATACTGGCTCCATGGCTTATGCCAGTAATCACAATGGCTTTTTATTCCTGGCAGAGAGAAATTCGACAATTTCTCACTCTGGAGCCAATTGGCGAGTGCCCGTTTATGATTACATAACCGGTGAACCCATTCCGGCATCGGGTGGTGTCGCCTATATGAGGAACAGTACTTAAAGAGACATTATATACTGTCCAGTCCTTGTTCTGGATCGAGGTGGTTACCCTTCGGCGTATGGTAAAGGTCGCGGTCACTATGGTCTGAATAAATTTTTTGGTCAGTTCCCGAATGAGGCCCACAATGATTACAATTCAAGAGGCTTCAAGAGCATTCACTTTGCGGCACTTACGGCAGATAAAGAGCCTTTGTATATGCCGACTAAAGCGATGAATAGTACTTCTTCAGGTTATTTTTTAAGCGGTGGAGAGTTATTGGCAACAGATATAGGAACCCCAGAGTATCTCTACACAAATACCAAGTCCATTGCTAACTTTCTAGATGGCAACATAAGCTTGACGTCGCCGTCCTGGGGCTCTTCTGTTAATAGCTTGTTGACCAACCACGAAGACTTTAAGTAATATAATTTGCCTACTAGTCTGAAAAAAACATTTATCATTCTGTTAAGGTTTTTTCAGCCTCCTTGTTTAGATCCCAAATTTAAAACGAAGGAATGCTCATGATCAATAAAGTTTTAACTCTTTGTTGCTTACTTTCTCTTTCTTTAAGTGCGTCAGAATCATCTTGGCAAAATATCTTTGATGGCAAGACACTAAGTGGCTGGCGGGCAACAGATCCCGAACAACCTGTAAAAGTTGTGGATGGCGAAATGCAGCTTCTTTCGGTCAAGAAAAATCTTTGGATGGTTCACGAAGGTGACTATAAGAATTTTGAACTTGAGTTGGAGGTGAAAACTCCGACAGAAAAGTTTAACTCAGGTATTGGCTTTCGCTGCGGCAAAGATAAGAAGCCGATTGGTTTTCAGTGTGAGATCAGTCATGGCAAAAGGACCGGTGCGGTATATGCCATTTCAAATGGTTGGGTTTATCCGCAGAAAGATGGTAACTGGGAAGATTTTTATAAAGTCGCAGACGGTTCTTATAAACAGGGCGAGTGGAATAATATTCGTATAAAGTGCATTGACGATCACATCCAGATTTGGGTCAATGGAGTTAAAACGACAGACACTAAAAGCGATAAGTTTACAAGCGGTTCTATTGCTCTTCAACATCACGGTAAAGGTCCGATTTGTGCTTTTAAAAACATCCGCTTGCGTGAGATCAAGTAGAGGTTTTATGTTTAAGAAACTGATTAAAAACAGTCTTAAAACTCTGGCCTTATTGTCACTGACCAGTTTTTCTTTTGCAGATGGCGATCCTGAACTGGAAGTGAATATTCTTGGAGAGAAACTTTTTCAAGCTATGGAGATGAGTATCGCTTCGGATGGCCGCGTTTTTGTTGCTGAGAGAAATGGTCAGGTACAGCTTTACGATCCAAAAACTGATAACATGCAGGTGATTTTAGAGTTAAAATCCGATATGCGCGGAGAGTCTGGACTGATCGGTCTGGCTTTGGCACCGAACTTTGATAAAAGTGGTTGGATTTACATGTATCACACCGTGGAATTTCCCGATGATAGCCTGGCTCATATGCATCATTTGGCTAGATTTACTTATAAAAATGGCAAGATCGATAGAGCTTCAGAGAAAGTTTTATTGAAAGTAAAAGCGACTATAAAGCGGATCCATGAAGCGAGATCTATCTCTTTTGATAAAGAGGGTAACCTTTATCTTTCAACTGGCGATAATCAGTATAAAAAAGAGTACCAGTACTCCTGTAAGACGACGGCAGACAGCAATGACCTGCGCGGTAAAATTCTTAGAATAACTCCACAACCAGATGGGGCTTATACCATTCCTGAAGGTAATCTTTATAAGCCGGGAACGCCTAAGACCAAGCCTGAGATATACGTAATGGGCCTTAGGAACCCATTCAGAATTCATGTCGACAAAGAAACCGGTTGGGTACTTTGGGGCGAAAATGGTCCCCCAGATCACTTCTCGGGAAATGCCGGTCTGGATAAAGCTTTAATTCCTAAAGGTTACGACGAGTTTAACCTGGCAAAAGCTGCTGGCTTCTACGGTTACCCATTGGTGATTGGCAATCAGGAGGCTTTCGTAAACTACGATCCCATCAACAAGAAGGTCGTCGCTAAAGTCGATCCAAATGCCCCGGTTAATATTCATCCGGAAAACAAAGGTTTGAGAAATCTTCCGCCATCACAGCCACCATTGATTTGGTACTCTGGTTTGCAAGAAGAATTTCCAGAGTTTGGAACAGGTGGGGAATCTGCTATTGCCGGACCTATTTACCGTTCAAAACCGTCTTACGATGCAGGTTTAAAATTACCAGAGAAATATGAACACAGTTGGTTTGTTGGCGATTACGCCCGTGGTTGGGTGAAGGCCGTCAAACTTGATGGAAACGGCAAAATAAAAAGTATTTCTCCAGTCATGCAGCGTATTGGCCTGGGGCAACCGACAAATTTGAAGATCGGCCCAAAAGGAAGATTGCACGTTCTGTATTTTAACCGCGAAGGAATGGGACACCTGGTTCGTCTGGAAAATAGAGGTAAAGTTTCCGGTTCAGTTGCTTACGATACAATTCAAAAGCCAGACCGCATTCCGCGCTCAGTCGGTAAAAAGCATTTAGGTCGTTTACTTATGGCCAACAGTGATTGTATGAGTTGTAACCAGTGGAGTAACACTCTGGTGGGGCCTTCATTTGTGACGATTGCACAAAAATACAAAGGTCAAAAAAATATTATGGATGGCTTAATTCAGAAGGTAATTGATGGAGGGGCGGGAACTTTTGGACATATTCCTATGAATCCGCACCCACAACATACTAAAAAAGAAATAGAAAAAATGGTAGGTGCCATACTGAGAGCAGTAAAGTAATTGAAAGAGAATGAACACTTCAGTCAAGTTACTGAGTATTCCGGTTTGTAATTATATTTAAGTTGACATCTCTAACAGGAGGAGAGCTAAATGTACACAAGAACATTTTTTGTTCTGCTTTGTTTTGCCATGCACAGTTTGTCTTTTGGGACGATAGATGAGGGCAAAGTGGCCAGGCATATCGATAAATTGATAGCCAATCAACTCAATGAAAAACGGATTAAGGCAAACCCGAAAATAAGTGACCAAACTTTCTTAAGGAGAGCTTATCTCGACATCGTTGGTCGTATTCCGACTGCTACAGAGTATGAGCAGTTTATAAATAGCGAAGCTTCGACTCGCCGGACAAAACTTGTCAATCAACTTTTTGAATCAAATGGTTACGTAAGTCACTCGTTTAACTACTGGGCCGATACTCTCAGAGCAACACACAAGTTGAAAAAGACTACAGGATCTCCCTATCTACACTGGATTAAAAAGAGTCTGGAATCGAATAAGCCTTATGATCAATTCGTGCATGAACTTCTGACAGCTGAAGGTCCGCTTTTCAAAGCAGGAAATGGCGCTGTTGGTTATTACATTCGCGACTTTGCCATGCCGCTGGATAACATGGCAAATACCATGCAGGTCTTTTTGGCAACTAGTATGGTGTGTGCTCAGTGTCATGACCACCCTTACAAGAAATGGTCGCAGATGGATTTTTATAAGCTAGCAGCTTTTACTCATGGCACACTTATAAATGTTAAAGGGCTGGATAAAGAGTTTGTTAAAACGGTTAAGAAGAGTGGACTGAAAACAAGTGGGCGGGAGGGGCCGACAAGAGGCTTCGAAAAGGAAATGAGACCATTTTATCAAGGAGCCTATAACAGTGGTACTGGTAAGATAAAGCTTCCTGCAGATTACGATTATGATGACGCCAAGCCTAATCAGGAAATCGAAGCCGGAGTTCCTTATGGTCCGGAAGTAAAGATTGATTATACTTCTGATAATGGCGCTCGTAAAAGGATCTATTCATTTAGGAAAGGAGAAGATACTAAGAGTGTCAATGGCCGAAAATTCCTGGCTGACTGGGTGACCTCACCAGAGAACCCTATGTTCACCAAGACAATCGTTAATCGCCTTTGGGATCGCATGATGGGAGTTCCTCTGGTTGGTAACTTAACGGATATGAAGGAGAGTCACCTGGGAGTGAATCCACAGTTGACTGAATTCCTTATATCAACCATGAAGAAGATTAAATACGATCAGAAACAATTTATGCGAATCATTGCTAAAACACAGATTTACCAGCGTGACTCTTCCCAAAATGTCACAGGTAAGTATTACTTTACCGGTCCGGTTAAGAAGCGTATCTCAGCCGAACAAGTATGGGACTCTTTGCTTAGTTTAAGAACAGAAAATCCTGATAGATCAGTAGTCGTACCAGAGTTCAGCAGAGCCAACCTGATTTACGATGCAATTAGCAAAATGACCCTGGAAGAAAAGGTCGCTCATGGCAAAAATACCAAGCCGCTTGCGGTTAAGATAAATAAGCAACTTACTGGCAATGAGAAGGCGAAAAAAGAGAGGAAGAAATCTGCTCGAGCATCCGAGTGGTTTTCTCCAGCACCTATGGGGTCGACTCTGCAGGCATTTGGACAATCGCGTCGTCAAATCATCGATGGGGCAAATACCGATGCGACGATTCCACAAGCACTCAGTTTATTGAATGAAGAGTTCCTAAATACTATTCAGAAAAAATCTTATCTCAGTAATCTTTTAGAGAAGCGTTCTGGTTTTACAGCAAAAGTTCAGCTGATCTACCGGGCAGTGTTGACCAGAGAACCAAGTGAAGAGGAGTTGACTTTGATTTCCAGTTATGGAGATTCCAAATCAAAAGAAAAGGTCATTGAAGATCTGTTCTGGGTACTGGTGAACTGTCAAGAATTTAAAGTGAGACCATAAGATATGAAGAATTTACTTAACAATTTAAATGATCTGGATCGCCGTTCTTTTTTGCAGAACATAGCTAAAGGTTTGTTCGCTGTAAATATTGTCCCGGGTATGGCTTCTGCAGAAGAGCAAATTCTCAAAGCAGGAGGTGGCAACGCAAAGTCAGCCATTATAATTCGCGTTCTCGGCGGCATGAGTCATGTCGATAGTTTTGATATAAAGGAAGCGAATAAAGATGCCATGAAAGCGGCAGAGCCAATTAAGTCCAGTGCCGATGGTATTCGCGTCGGAAAGTTCTTTCCGAAGATGGCCGGTCACATGGATAAGTTTGCTCAGATCAACTCTATGTTCAATACACAGGGAGCTCACAACCCGGCTCAGTACCTTATGTCAACGGGTTATGAACCGAGAGGAACGGTGATGCATCCGGATCTTGGTGGCTGGATTAACCGCCTGGCGACAAGAACTTCAGGTGATATTCCTTCCTATGTTAAGATCGGTGAAAATAAAGGTCAAGGCTGTGGTTTCTTTGGCAGTAAATATGCAGCACTGCCAGTGGCTTCTGCGACGCAGGGGCTGCAGAACATTAAGCGTCCCAGAAGAGTCACGAAGCAGCATTTTGATGAACGTTTATCCTTAATGGATCAAGTTAATCATATCTACGAAAAGAAAGTTCAAACAGCTTCGACCAAGGCCTTTAACCTGATCTATCAGGATGCAGTAAAATTGATGCAGAGCAAAGATCTCGATGTCTTTGATATTTCTAAAGAAGGAAAAGCGACCAAAGAGTTATATGGCGAGAGTGGTTTTGGACAGGGCTGTCTACTGGCTCGAAGACTTGTAGAGCAAGGTGTCCGCTGTATAGAAGTCACGCACGGCGGCTGGGATTTTCACTATGGCATTTATGAAGATATCGTCGAAATTGCCCCGGCCCTGGATCAGGGCGTTGCAGCTCTTATGGCAGACCTCAGTGCGAAAGGTTTACTTGACTCAACTCTAGTGGCTGTTGTCACTGAGTTTGGCCGCAGTCCTGAGCTGAATAATCGCGCCGGTCGTAACCACCACCCAGTGGCTTATACCTGCATGCTTGCCGGTGGCGGCGTCAAAGGTGGCCAGAAGTACGGTAAGACAGACGCGATGGGTAAGAAAGTGATTGAAAATAAAGTCAAGGTTCCAGATTTTAATGCAACTATAGCTTATGCCATGGGTTTACCACTCGATCATGTTGAAATGTCACCAGAAGGCCGACCTTTCAAGATTGCTGACAAAGGTAAGCCTATCACCAGTATTTTTTAAGAACTAAAAATTGGCGAAACATAAAAATTTTCTACAATAGTTATGTAGGTGTGTACCTAGAGATCACTAATTTATTTGGGGAAAGTAAAAAGTGATTATTCTAAAGGAAAATAAACGTTTCACAGTCATTGAACTGTTAATCGTGATCAGTATCATTGGCATATTATCAACTATGCTTTTGCCAAGCTTAAGTAAAGCAAGAATGTCAGCATTGGTTTCATTGTGTAAAAGCAATGAACGGCAACTTGTGTTTGCAACGATGAATTATGCCGATGATTATCAGGATATATTGCCAACTTATAATAAATTGACGGCATAGAAAACTGGTTTAGTTTTATCAAGCCATCCTGAGAAGCGGTGAGCGGCTGTATAGGAACTTACCTCGACGATTCTCTAAAGGTGTATTATTGCCCGGCCAATCCCAATCCACATTATTCGGGTTTGCCTAATGATCCAGGGCCACTTTTTAATGATCAATTTGACTCTGTTTCACGTGGGGTTAATAGGGATTCAAAAAAACAGAATCCAACCAAACTTGGATAATTTGCCCATGCCCGCGAAAAGCTGCTTTTCGCAAATTCTGGTTCAGTAGAAAACGGTGAGAGGACATCTAACTGCCGTACTGTTGTTATGAAGAATACCCCGAGCTCTGCGAGTGTATAAAATCGCCATTTTGATTCAGATACAAATGTCGTTTTTCTTGATGGCCATGTAGAGCTATTTAAAAAATTTTGTCTCGATGGTCCAGCGTCTATTAACTATACAGGTCGGACTATGACCGACACACACTGGGATCTGCATAAGTAATAGTAAGTTCGGTAAAGCTTGGTTTTGATTAGAACTGTTTGTTGGTACTTTTTTATGTATCTGAAAATGCCCAGGTGTTAATTACGAGGGTGTTAAAATAAATTTTTCAAAAGTGTTAAGGTTTTTGAATTCTTTATGTTGAAACACTGAATAATCTACGGATTTGTGTGTTGTTTAACTCATTTAGAGGGGAATGGAAATGAGTCAGAAAGAAAGAGATCAAAGCTATTTTACCATCATTGAATTACTAGTGGTTATTTCAGTCATTAGTGTACTTATAACGATGCTCATGCCATCTCTGCGCAAAGCCAGGTTATCTGGTATGACGGCAGTTTCCATTAATAATCTAAAGCAGATGCATATGGGCACCGTGCTGTATTCGACAGATAATAATGAGTGGATGTGTCTCGTTGCGAATAATCCGACTTATGCAACTTCTGACGCCAATTGGCGTGTGCCAATCTATGAATATGCCAGTGGTGAAACCTTGCCAAAGGACAATACCAAGGCTGCTATGGAAAATGGTGGTTTCCGTAAGCTTATGTACTGTCCTGTTATTTTACAGGATAGAGGAGGATATCCGAGTCCACATGGAGAAGGGCGTGGACACTATGGTATGAATTACTTTTTTGGTTGGAGTTTGACAGATAAGCCTAATACTGACCGAGGTTACAAAAGTATCCCTTATGCTAACCTTGAAAATGATCGGGAGCCATTATTTATGCCCACGAAAAAGAGTGGCAATGGACAGACGAATTCTTCTGGTCACAAATTAGCTGGTGGAGACATTGATGGCGGTAGGGGGTGTCCAGAGTATATCTACACCAATAACAAAAGCTTTGCCTGTTTTTTGGATGGCCATGTCAATTTCAAAAGTTCTGCCTGGGGCGATGCTATGGATGCTGATTTGGCCAATGAAAACAATTTCAAATAAGTATTGTCCTAGTTTATTCCCTTCCTGGATTAACTCTCGAAGCTTGCTTCTTTATTTTAAACCCGAACCCGTGACATTTGTCTTCATCAAGACTTTTCTTCTCAATTAAACCGATATGTCTAAGGAAAAAGCAATACTTAAAGAATTAATGTAATCTTATGAAGCGTCACTTTTACAAGCGGACCTCCCACTAATGGGATACCGAGGATTCGCTTGTAATTCCGTGCGTATAATTTGTAAGAATTTTTTCCTGGGATCGCCGATTTGTAATCGGCATGGACAGGCTTTTATAGAATTTCCAGAGTACATGACTGTTGTTATTACGGGCGCTTAAGCAGTTTGTGCTTTTCCTTCCGTGAGCGCGGGCAGCTTGCCCGCAATAGCCTCCTTTTATAGAATTTCCGGCATTCATGGAATGCTGGGGTTTGAATGTTTTTCCGGCATCGGAGTGCCGGGTTCTCAGAGTCATTTGCGACCGAGATGGTGTTTCAAAGTTTTTCCGGCATCGGAGTGCCGGGATCCCGGAGTACTTCGCAGTTAGAAACTGGAGTCATTAAGCAATCTTAATAACTCCTGTTTTCTAAGACTTTTAAATTACTTTTTCTTAGCCATCTTTTTCATTTTTACTCTTTCTTCAGCAAGTGTAACAAGGGCCTTAGAGATTATGTCTTTAAGGTTGTTTTGTTCGATATAAGGAAGAGCATCGCCACCAGGAACGAATTCACCATAGGGCCTGTTGAATGTTTTAAGTTCTTGGCCGAGCATTTTTTTCATGTTATCGAGAATTTCTTTATACTCTGGATTTTCTGCATGGTTTTTCATTTCAAGTTTATCTTTTTGCAGATTGTAGAGCTGATTCATGTCTTTACCTCCAGGAAGGTCACCACCACGGGCAAAGCCACCGGACAGGCCACAAACTGCTTTTAGAATCCCTCTGTCATTTTGACGAATGCCTTTTACCTGGTCTTTGGTGTAGCGCAGTGAGATATAATTCCAATTCTTGGTTTTTACTGAACGCGCAGCACCGAGTTCACTGTAGACATAGTCGCGAACCGCGTTGTTAGGCTACTTAAATAGAGAGCTGAATGAAACGCCATCAGCTTTATAATTGCCTTTATCAATACCTGCTGTATCGATCCAGGTTGGCACAAAGTCAGTATTTTGAATAAGCTCATGAGAAACTGATGCGGCAGGTATGCCTTTGGGCCAACGAATGATACAAGGAACTTCAGTACCTTTGTGTTTAAATAGCGAACCTTTACGAGTTGAACCGTGATCTGCAGTAAAGACAAAAATAGTATTTTCGTCGATGTTCAGCTTCTTAAGTTTATCGAGTATTAAGCCTATACCGTCATCCATCCAGGTGTAACCGGCTTCTTCTTCTCCCAGTCCGGCAGCTTTGACTCTTTGCATAAGATTATCTCTAGTGCGGCTTAAGGCTTTGTGCCCTTTGATAATGCCTTCACCAGTTATATCCTGCTTAGTGAGAGAGTTAAACCATTCCTTATTCGGACCATGCATGAGAGTCGTACAGTAGTGGAGATAGAAGGGTTGATCTTTATTTTCATCGATGAATTCTAAGGCTGCATCAATTGTCCATTCTGGATTGTGCCCTTTAAAAGGTGCTTTTAGGTTATTCCAGTAGAGGTTTTTAGCCCAGCTAAAGCCGTAACTTTTCATTGCTTGGCGGTAGTACTTTTCGTTTTGGTACATGATTTTGTTGATTTCTGGAGACCATGGCGAATTTTTTTTGAAATAAGTAAAGTTTTTGTGGTTATGAGAATATTCGTGGCCAACGTGAAATTTACCGACAAAACCGGTCGCATAACCATTTTCTTGAAGGAGAGAACCGATATTCATATTGTCACTTTCCAGAGTCATATTGAACCCTGGTGAAGATTGGGCTCCTTCAGGAAATAAATCCATGAAATGCTTCGACCAGGAAGAGCCGGCATAGCGGCCGGTAAGGAAGCTGTATCTCGAAGGAGTACAAACAGTTGATGTCACGTGAGCATTGTGAAAGGTCATGCCTTCGGCAGCTAGACGATCCAGATTGGGAGTCAATACTTTGCCGCCATAAACACTGGTTTCATCTTTATCGCAGTCATCGACCAGAAAGACAATGATATTCGGCTTTTCAGCTTTAAGTGAACAGATGAACAGGGCTAGTGCCATTAATAATATTTTCATAGGAGTCCTTTATATTTTAATATAAAAACAAGCATTTAGGCAAAACCTTAACAGATTTAATTAAATACTTGTTCAACTCGTTGGAGAAATTTATTTTTTCTTCTTCCTGTCTTTTTTTTCTTTTTACCGCTGCCTTGTTTTACACCGGTATTGACTGGTGGTTCAAGAAAATTGGTATCGAGATCTTTTTGGAGTCTATTTATTGCCTTTTGAAGATCTTTGACGATTTCTGGATAATTTTCGGCAATATTCTTACTTTCAGAAATATCGTTTTGAAGGTCGTAGAGTTCTTTGCCTTTATCTAGGTATTTAAATCTGGATGTGCGAACGCCGGTGATACTGCCATTACCTGCAAAATAGAGATACTTATGTGGTGTTTTGGCTCGATCTTTACAAGAAATGATGTCCCATATATCTTTACCATCGATTTTCTGTGGAGTTTCCAGATTGACTCCTGCAAGTTGAGCGAATGTCGGCATGATGTCGAGGACAGAGGCCATCTCATCAGTAGTTTTCCCAGCTGGAATTTTTCCCGGCCACCAGAATACACCTGGAACGCGGCTACCGCCTTCGTAGTTGGAGCTTTTCCAATCGCGTAATGGCAGGTTGGAACCTTTTTCCGGATGCATCGTGTTTGGTTTGCCGTCACCACCATTATCTGAACTATAAATAACAATAGTATTTTTATCAAGACCGAGTTCCTTAAGTGTGTTCAGGACCTGACCTGTAGACCAGTCAATTTCTTCAATCATGTCGCCATACAAACCGTGAGCACTTTTGCCTCTAAACTCTTTGGAAACTGTGTAGGGATGGTGCGGAGTACTGTGAGCCAGAAAAAGAAAGAAAGGTTGGCTTTTGTTTTCTTTAATAAAGTTTACCGCTTCCTCTGTATAGCGCAGAGTTAGTCGTGAAATATCCGTGGGCCACTCAATGACTTCAGCATTGCGCATGAGAATGGTTCTAGCCTGAATAATTCATAAACTTATTTTTGTGATCAGTTAAGCAACAACAATACTGATTTGCTAGAGTTATATTGCGATGTATTTCTCATTTTTTCTTAAATTACAACTGTTAACTTCATTTTAGTCCAATTTCGATATAGGTTCCCCTTACCCCCAATTTTCAGGGCGGAGGGCACCGCCACATTTAAAGTCATATTACCATTAGCTGAG